>PHAW01000138.1 GCA_002841785.1 Deltaproteobacteria bacterium HGW-Deltaproteobacteria-3
GCGGCTTTCCGAAGACCTGCCGCTGGTCATCGAGATCGTCGACAGTCCTGAGCGGATCGCCGCCTTTCTCCCGGAGCTGGACGCCATGATCGGCGAGGGTATGGTCACCCTGGAAAAGGTCCGGGTGGTCTCGTACCGGAGCAAGGAAACGAAGTGACGTCTTAAAAGGTTCAGCCGGAGGGGGGAAGAAATGCTTCGTCAGGTTGACCGTGCCGCATTGATGGAGTTCGTGCTCAAGCGGCGCAAGGCCACGGGCGGCTACGGCGCCACCCCGCGGTTGCCCGCCACCATCCAGGACACCTTTCAGGCCGTGGCCATCCGCCTTGTCCTGGGAGAAGAGACGCCTACTCCCCAATCCGAACCCGCCCTGGCAGAATACCTCGCCCGGATGCTGGCCGTGCCCTGGCTGGGGATCGACACCACCTTCCGTCTGCTGTTTATCTGCCGGATCTGCGGGCTTGGCATGGACGCAGCGCGGCTGCGCTCCCATCTGGCTGCCTCCCTGAACCGGGACGCTTCCCTAGCCGCCATTTATCATGTGCGTCGGATAGCCTGGGAGATTCTTGGGGAGGAGGCGGACTTTCGCGGCTCCGGACGGTCTGTAATGCTGCCTGTCCCGTGCGCGGTGGGGGATGTGGCCCGATATCTGTTCGTGAAAAAGATGGACGGCCAACCGGCCGCAGGTGCAAGGGAACTGGCCGGGTGGCTCCAGCGCTCGCAGAACGGCGATGGCGGGTTCGGGTTTTTTCCGGGAACCACCTCGTTCATCGAGAACTGCCACGCCGGGCTTGCGGGTTTAAGCCTTTTGGGCGCAAGGCCCCTTGATCCGGGTAATCTCAGGGCGTTTCTCCTCAGTTGCCAGACCGGCAGAGGCGGGTTTGGCCGGAGCCCCAAGGCCGCGCCCTTTCTTGACGCCTCCTGGCATGGCATTGCCAGCCTTCGCCTGCTTGAGGAGATGGAAGCGCGGCCTGCGGGGGATGTGCCGGAGATTTCAAGCCGGCTCAACCGGTTGGTCCTTTCCGTCTAGGCCGTGGCAATGGGCTCTTAAAAAAAGAAAGACCAGATATATGTGCTTGCCGTGAAGAGCAGGCACGCCACCAGAATCCATTTGATGAACCCTGCGGGCACGAATTTTTGCAGCCGCGCCCCGCAGTACATCCCCGCAAAGCCGCCGATTCCGAAGAGAAAGCCCAGAAGCCAATCCGGAGCGATGACCATGCCTGGGTAGTGGGGGGCGAGCAGTTGGTAAAAGGCGACCCCGGCCACCGAGGTGACAAAGGTCCCCATCAATGCGGCCCCGGCCACGGTATAGACCGGCAGGCCGAAAAAGCTGACAAAAAACGGGGCAATGATCGAGCCGCCGCCGATGCCGTATACCCCGCCCACCAAGCCGACGATAAGGCTCAAGGCCATGAGGCCCACACCGTTGACCGTAATCGTTTCCCCGCAGAACTCATAGACAATCCGGGTCGGGGTCCATTGCCTTACCGTGACGCGGGACAGCCCAGCAACCGCGGCCGGAGAGCCGGGCTGGTCTGTCCGGGCCTGTTTCTTGTGCTGCTGCTGAAAGCGCTCCTCAATCGAGGGTGTATCCCCCTTCTTTTTCTTGAAGACCAGGTCGTTGAGCAATTTGATGCCGATGTAGAGCAGGACCAGTCCGGCAAAGAATTTGAAATTTTTCGGGTCGGGCAGGTACTTGACCCGGACGATGGCCCCGGCAAGAACCCCGGGCAGGGTGCCGATGATCACGACCCAGGTGAGCGGCCACACCATGCGGCCTTCCTTGATGTATCGGTACACCCCGCTGGGAATGGCCACGATGTTGAACAACTGGTTGGTGGAGCTGACCGCAGGAGAGGTGAAGCCGAGCACGCTGACCTGAAAGGGCAGCAAGAGGAAGGCCCCGCTCACTCCGCCCATGGAGGTGAACAGGGAGATGACAAAGGCGACCAGCGGCGGCACCAGCGGGTTGACCTCGATACCGGCAACAGGAAAATACATCAGCGGTTCTCCTTTTTGGCAATGCTTTGCAAGGTCGCGTCCACCACCTGGCGGACCTGGGCCAGGCATCAGCGGCCCGCGGGGTTTTTCTCCGCGCACTGGCACCGGCCATTTTTTTTCTCCGCAACAATGCGCTCCATGATCAGCGAACGGCCATGTTCCACGACATCCCGGCGCAGGTCCTCTTCGGTGTAACCAAAACAGTAACAGATCAGGTGCGGCATGAACGTCCTCCGAGAGGGTATGGGGCGGGCAAAGACGGCCTGTTTCGGTCATCCGGGCGGGATGATGTTCTTTCTATACCCCCTGACGGATTATTTTGTCCAGGGCGGGCGAAGAGATTTTTCACAAAAGAAAAATGGAGAGCGTGGCTCCCGCAAGAACCACCCAGAGAATGTCGACCTTTTTGAACAAGGCGCCAAAGGCCGCGGCGGCAAGGAGCAGGTGGGGCCAGTCCCAGTGGACATGCAGGGCAAAGCGGATGGTCACGGTGCAGAGCAGGCCGACAAAGGAGCAGAGGACGCCGTCAACCCCCCGGCTGAACCAGGGGGAGGTGCATAGCCGGGAAAAATGGGGAGCGGTGGCGATCAGCAGCAGCAGGGAGGGGAGGAACATGGCCACCGTGGCGATGAGCGCGCCGAAAACGCCATGGAGCAGGTAGCCGACAAAGGTTGCCGTGATCACAATGGGGCCAGGGGTGAGCTGACCCAGAGCGATGCCGTCCAGCAAGGTCGAACCGGTGAGCCAGGCGCGGGTTTCGACGATTTCGTGGAACAGGAGGGGCACCGAGGCAAAACCGCCGCCAAAGGCGAGAAGGTCGATCCTGGCCATGAGCAGGGCCAGCTCCGCGAGGTCGCGGCGGAAGAAAACGAGGAGGGCAAAGCCCGCACCAGTGGCCGCCAGCAGGGAAAGAAGCGGCCGGGCGGTGGCGGGCAGGTGTGTCCGGCTTTCGGATTGGGGTGCCATTGGCTGCCGGGAGTGCACAATCATGCCCAGAAGAGCGGCAAGAACCAGGATGAGGGCCGGATGCGCCGAAAGCCAGAACAGCCCTGCGGCGGCAAGGGCGATGAACCAGGTTTTCCAGCCGGAAAGCGAGGCCCGGCCAAAGGAGATGGCGGCGTTGCCTACGATGGCGACAATGATGGCCTGCAGGCCGCTGAAGGCCGCAACCACGGCGGGCAGGGAATGGGTGCGGCTGTAGAGAACCGAAAGCGCCGTCATAAGGAGGAAGGCCGGAAGGCCGAAGCCGAGATAGCTGGTGATGGCACCGCGCACGCCCCGGACCTTCAGGCCGACGTAGGCCGCAACCTGCATGGCCGTGGCGCCGGGAATCGTCTGGCAGAGCGCCACGCCATCCCGGAATGTTTTCTGGTCGAGCCAGTGTTCCCGCTCAACGGCCAGTTCGCGGATATAGGAGATCATGGCCGGTCCGCCGAAGGCGGTTGTTCCCAACCGTAAAAAAACGGCAAACAGCCGGGACAATGCCGGCGGCGGAGTTGCGGGTTTTTGGTGAAAATCGCTCATAGGTACGGGACTCTGTGGTGTTGCCGCACGTCAATCCGTTTGTTATTCGCGTTGGGCAAGCCAGATCATATGTCTGCTGCCGCCTTTGCGTCCCCGCGCCCGGGCCGCGACCTCTTCCACCGTGAATCCCGCCTGGCGCAGCAGTTTGGAAAAGGCGGGGTCGGGAGTGGCGGACCAGATGGCCAGGATGCCCGATGGCTTCAGGGCAGCCCGGGCGGCGATCAAGCCCCCCTTGGTATAGAGCCAGTCGTTGCCGGAGCGGGTCAATCCCTCGGGTCCGTTATCCACATCGAGCAGGATGGCATCGTATCCCTGCTGTTCCGTTTTTAAAATTTTGGCCACATCAATCACCCGCAGCGAAACCCGGCCGTCATTCAGGGGGTTCCCGGCCAGTCCGGCAAGAACCCCCCTGTTCCAGGCAACCACCGCCGGGAGCAGTTCGGCCACCACCACCCGGGCCTGGGCGTTGAGCCGCGGCAATGCCGCCGCCACGGTATAGCCCATACCCAGCCCGCCGATCAGGACGGTGGGCGAGGGGCGACCGGCAAGCCGCGCGCAGGCCAGCTCGGCCAGGGCATCCTCCGAGCCGTGCACCCGGCTGTTCATCAGCTCGTTGCCATCCACCCGGATGGAAAACTCCGCCCCATGTCGGTGCAGGCAAAGCGTTTCGCCGCCGCCGGGCACCGGGGCGCTGTCCAGCAACTCCCAAGGAATCATCTCGACCTCGATAGGCATGTGGGGATCAGTGGCATCACAGCCTTGGAGTATACGGGAATACGGGCGCTGTGCCTATGCTTTTTAGAGGGTGGTTTGCGTGGGCCTCTGACATGTGGGGATATCTGTTTCGAGGTGGTGTGAAAAAAAGGGTGTGTAAAGAATTTTGTGTAAATGGTTTTTGTAATCAAAATTCCGGCAGCCTGTCTTCGAACATTATGCTGAACTGATTCAGGGCTGATTTCCAGTTTTTGATCGGCATCGTCCATCGTTTCGAAATATTCGTCAGCGCCAGATACAGTAACTAGTCTCAAATAAGGTTTAAGCCCCCGCCTTTAGGCGGGTAGATTTATCACTCCCACTTGGTTGTGTATAATGCCTTAGACGAAGGAGGCATTG
>PHAW01000139.1 GCA_002841785.1 Deltaproteobacteria bacterium HGW-Deltaproteobacteria-3
GGAACATTCACCGGAAACCAGCAGAGGGTGTGCCATGCGTCAGTTTGTTGTTGATGAGTTGAGCAAGGAAGAACAGGATAATCTGGAATCATATCTGAAACGGACCTTGAAAGCCGCCCCCATGGAGGGGATGTTCTGGCTGCCGGTTCCGGAGGATTTGCTGGCCGAAGCCCAGCAGGGGCATGAGCAATGCGGCCCTTTTTTCTTCGGCATCGAGCTGGGACGGAGCCGGCTGATTGCCGAATTTCTGGTCCGCAGCCAGAGCAATCTGCATTGTTCGTGCATCAGCTATTCCACCCCGGCCCAACGCCAGTTTTTGCTTGGTTTCCTTGACCGGATGCTTGCGGATGAACATATCAAGGCTTAGGGGCTGATGGTGCGGAGAGCCGTTTTTCTCTGGCTGGGGTTGGGGATTTTTTTCGGATTCCAGACCGGACTGTGCCGGGCCGGAATCGAAGAGGGTCTTGCGGAAAAACAGTTTGTCTGTCCGTTTCCCGAGAGGACCGGCGATGTTTTGTCCCTGACCTATGCCCAGATCCTGGGGGATGCTGTTCCCGTCTATGGCCAGCCGCAGGATGAGCGTGCCGGGGCGGCCCCTGTCCGGGTTACCAGGCCGGGCTTCATGTGGGTCAGCCTCAGCGATCCCCAGCCGGTCATGGTGGATGGCCAGGGGTGGTACAAAATCAATGAGCGGGAATACCTCCGGGCGGACAAGCTCCGGCTCGCCAAGCCTTCCGGCTTTCAAGGGGTCCTGGTGCCGCGGGATTTTGACAAGAAATTTGCCTGGATGATCTTCCACACCCGGGTGTCTCCTGGCCCCGGTGTGCCACCGGTTGAAGAGGAGGATCCGGCCGTGGTGCCGGCGAGATCCCTGGTCATTGTCCATGAGACCCGGGAAGTCGAGCAGCGCAAGTGGTGCAGGATCGGCACCGGCGTCTGGGTGCCCTACAACCGCCTGGCCATGGTCATTCCCGCGCTCCGTCCGGAGGAAGTCGGGGAGTCGGAGCGCTGGATCGAGGTGAATCTTACCGAGCAGACTCTGTCGGCTTATGAGGGAGACCGGTTGGTTTTCGCCACCCTGGTTTCTTCCGGCGATGAGCGGTTTCCAACGATCAAGGGGTTGTTCCGGATCTGGGCCAAGGTCAGAATCGGCAAAATGAGCGGCGGGGAAGGTGATG
Source organism: Deltaproteobacteria bacterium HGW-Deltaproteobacteria-3 (assembly GCA_002841785.1). Taxonomy (GTDB): domain Bacteria; phylum Desulfobacterota; class Desulfobulbia; order Desulfobulbales; family Desulfurivibrionaceae; genus Thiovibrio. The sequence goes on from PHAW01000139.1 coordinate 1,179, forward strand.
CGGATGCGGGGAAGGTGATGCGGATCGTTACTATGTGGAGGATGTGCCCTGGCACATGTATTTCCATCAATCATACGGGTTGCACACCTCCTACTGGCACGATTTTTTCGGCCTGCCCAATTCCCACGGCTGCGTGAATCTGGCGCCCAAAGACGCCCTCTGGCTCTTTGAATGGACAAGGCCCAAGGCAAGCAAGGCGAATTGGCAGGAATCGACCAAGGCCGATCCGGGAACCTGGGTCTGGGTGCATGAAACACCGGTGGCGATGGGGGAGTGAGGCGGGTTTACTGCTGAATGACAACCTCGGTGCCCAGGGCGATGACCTTGAATAATTCTTCAATGTCCTTGTTGCGCAGGGCTACGCAGCCATAGGTCCAATCCCAGGTTTCACCCCCGCCATGGATGAATATCTCGCCGCCCAGGGGGGTGTCCCAGGGGGGAATGGCTTTTTTGGAGATTCTCTCGATGATCCTGTCGCGGTCGTTTTTGGTGATGAGCTTTTGCTCAAGACCACGCTCAGCGTCCTCAATACTTGGGTAACTCAAGCCAAGGGAAAGGTAGTATTTGCTGCGCGGGTTTTTCATGCAGATGTAATAGCTCCCCTCGGGGGTGCGCTTATCCCCTTGGCGGACCTTGTCGCCAACCGGGTTGAAGCCGAGCTTCACGGGGTAGGTGCGGAGCAGCTTTTCCTCTGAATAGAGGAAAAGCTTTTTCTTGGCTTTTTTGATGACTATTTTGGGGGCCTTGAGGGGGGCTGTAACCGGCAGGCCCGGGTCGATATCTTCGCTATCCAAGAAAGGGGGAGGGCACGGGATCTCCGCCGGGGGAAGCTGGGCGATTTGAGGAGGAGCCTGGGTGGTGGAGCAACCGCTATGCAGCACAGGGAAGGAAAGGGTGAGCAACAGGAAGAGGAAGGTCTTGGGGTGGGAGATTCCCCTCACGGTGAGTCGCGATTTCCAGATCATAGGGCGAAGTCCGTCCTGAGGTTAATTCGCAGACACGTTCCAGAGTGTTCCGCCGGAATTTGCCGGCGTCCGGTCAGGAGGTCGCAGGCCTTATTGGCAACTGGTCTACAAAAATCATACGATATTCATGGCGGGAATGCACAGAGAAATCCTATTCGCGGCGCAAAAAAAATCCCCGGCCAATGACGGCCAGGGATTTGCTTCAGTCCGGATGGGCTAAAAAAGTCTTGCTTACCACCAGCAGATGGTCTGGTCGGCCGCGAAAACCTTATCCAGCAATGCACTGTAGTCCGGGCTCTCAACGTTGAGATCAAAGGACTCAGCGTCACGACCCTCGGAGACGATCTCCACCAGCTTCTTGGTGTCGTCATTGGGCTCGGAACGGTATACATTCAAGAGTTTCATCGTAACACTCCTTTATTGTTGTGGGTCAATAAGTATCTTAGCTCTTGTCGGAGCGCAGAATGCCGTAAGGGATAATGAACTCAAGGTCGCGCAGTTGCTGACCGATCTCCTCAAGGGAGATCTTGACCATTCCGAGATTTTCGACGTTGGCGTCCACCGTGGTGTATACCTCGCCTTCCATATCACGGATCCAGTCGATGTTTTCCTTGTGATAGTCGCTTACGTCGGTCAATTCGTTATTCAGAACATAGGCATACGAGTACATGTTCTCGACAGCCAGACCCAGGGCGGAGCGGATGCCGTCCAGGGTATAATCCTTGTTTACCAGCAGAAAGCCTACTTTCTTGGACATGGTTTTCTCCTTATAAGGTCAGGTAGCATTCGTATTCTTCAATGATCGCCCCGTGCTGGCCCTGAGTGGCCATGTCCTTGGCCTCAAGACCCTTGGGGATATCGGCGGGATCGTAGCCGCTCTTCTTGTAACTGTCCACGCAGATGGACACTTCGTCTGCCAGTTCGCAGAGGGAAGGAAACTCCTTGCATTTGGTCAAATGAATGCCGTACCAGGTGAAGAAAACCTTTACCTTGGAGCCTTTGGCCTTGGCGGCCGTGGTGATCCCCATGACATGGCGCATGTTCTGGGGAGAGGTAACAAAAATACCTAAACTTTTAGCCATTTCTTGTCTCCTGTTGCAAAAAATTAAAGGCGCGGGGCTTGTGCCCTGGCCGCATCGTGTGGGGTAAAAAAGCCTTATTTTTTCTGGATGTAGAAACGGAAGAAACCGGAATCTTCCTTCTCGCCCAGGTAAACATGGCCGGAACGGGTGCACCAGCCGGGCAGGTCGTTGCGGGAGCCGGGATCGGTGCCGAGGATCTCCAGGATCTCGCCGGCGTTGATCTTGTCCATTTCTTTTTTGGTGCGCAACAGGGGCATGGGGCAGCTCAGGCCTTTTGCATCCAAGGTGCGGGTCGGGGTGATACCATCGGGGGCTACTTTAATATCGTCGCTCATGGTTTCCTCCTTGAAAAGGGTGTAGGGGTAATCTCTGCAAACTCAAAAAAATAAGAAATAAGCGCCAGCGAATTATACACGGCAACCCAGCTCCCTCCAGGCTTGGCGGAAGCTTTTTTACACAAAAAAACAATCAAGATTCTTTCATGTAACAGTGGGTCTCTACCAATATTCATGGGGCATGTCAAGGGAATTTGTGAATGGCGGTTCATGGCGCGACAGAGAGGAAAAGAGGCCATAATTCAAGAAGATTATACTGTGTGGGGTGCATGGATATATTGGGGATGCGGGGGCGAATCCGGAAAAATGGTTTGTCAAACTTGACAAAATTTTAAGGCACGGGTAAAGGGGGATATCGGTAAAGTCTCAGTATTGTCTTGACAATTGTAACGGGTTTTTTCGTTTTTGGGATGGCAGGCTTATCGTTTTGTAATTATTTGCAAAAAAAATGGGAGAGGAGGTCTGGAATGGGCGAGGAAAGCGTTATGGGGAGTAAGGTCAAGGATCTGTACAAAAAGCTGTGCAAAGACGAGTGGAATTCCGTCACCGCCGGGATCATCGTCGCCTTTTTGAGCGTGCTGGTTCTGGTCTGGGCTCGGCCGTGGGGTGCGGTTGGCGCCATCCGGAACTGGGGGGAGTGGATCATCTACGGACTCGGCCTGTGGGATACCATCGGCCTGTGGGAGGCTGCCGCGCCCAAGAGCGCCCTGCTCGACACCGGGTCGGTGATCGGCATCGGTTTCGTGGCCGGGGCCTTTTTGTCCGCCAACCTGGGTGACAACTTCGACATCCGCATCCCGCCGGTTCTGGAGACGGTCAAGGGGCTGGTGGCCGGTGTTCTCATGGGCATCGGTTCCGCCTTTGCCGGCGGCTGCAACGTGGGCGGCATGTACAACGCCATCGGCAATCTGGCCGCCAATGGCTTTGCCATGTGGCTGGGACTGATAATGGGCGTGATTCTCGGCCTCAAGTACATCTACTGGGAGATGGAGAACATCACCTGGGGAGCGGGCGGCGCCAAGACCATCGAGGTTCCGGTGCCCATGCGCCGGATTCTGGCTATTCTTGCCCTGGTCGGCCTGGTGTGGGGCGCTTATGCCTATGGGGATCAGGTTATTCATGTGGTGGATTATGATAATCTGGACGAGAACGGATATCTCGGGATCGCGGGAGGCCTGAGCGGTCTGCTGCTCATCGCCGCAGGGCTGGGTTATACCATGCAGCGCGGACGATGGTGCATGGTGCAGGCTTTCCGTGAACCGCATATGACCGGGAATATCACCATGGCCAAGGGGGTCATGGTGAGTATTCTGCTGCTTGCCATCGGCACTGCGGTGGTCAAGGCCACCGGTCTGCGTGAGCCGGTGCATTACGTGCGCGGCACCTTTGGCTTTGGCGGGGTGTTCGGCGGTCTTATTTTCGGGCTGGGCGCCATGCTTGCGGGCGGCTGCGGGACCGGAACCCTCTGGCGGGTAGGCGAAGGTCAGGTCAAGCTCTGGCTTGCCGTTATCACCTTCGGGGTATCCAATGCCCTGCTGACCCCCAAATTCAGGGAATGGGCCTGGGAAGGCACTGCCGAGGAAAGCGGACTGCTAGGCCAGTGGATTTACATGCCGGATACCTTTTTGGGATATGGCGGCACCCTGGCGGTGATAGCTCTGGCCATGTGCCTCTGGTACCTCATCGTCAGTTGGAACGAGGATACCGGCAAGCTGATGGTTGAGATGTAACGTTCATCATGCCGCTGGCCGGCATGGGTGATGATGGATCGCATTCCCCGTGTGCTTCGGGGAATGCGATTTTTTTTTTGTTCACCCTTCCGCCCTGCGGCCTGTTAGGCAAGGGTTATTTCCCTTGACAGTGTTTTGCCTGTCGTCCTAGCATTGTGGTAGGTCGTTGTGCAAAAAACAATTCTGATACGTAAAGACCGTGAAGGGCATACGGGTCCACACGCTACAACCGAGTTCCTTGGTGGTGCAACGGTCTGGAAGGGAAAGGGTATTGTGATGGGCCTCAATCCTCATATCGAGGCGCAGCGTTTTTTGTCCGCAGGGTGTTTCTAATGGTCGAGGCTGTTTCCGGGTTACATCACCATGTCTCTCTTTCCCTGGGGCAACTGCTGCAAAACGGCGAGGTTATCGCCATTGTTGATGATGACGCGGCAATCCGCGAACCGCTCAGGAGCATGGGCTGGCCGTGGCGGAATGCGCCTCGGCGACCGAGCTTATGCAGGTGCTGGCCTCCCGCAACGTGGCCCTGGTCCTTCTTGACATCGGTCTTCCTGATACCGATGGCCTTTCCCTTCTGCCCCGAATCATAGACCAATATCCCGATGCAGCGGTGGTGATGCTCACCGGTGTTTCCGAGCTGCGGGTGGTTTTGGACTGCATGCGCAAGGGCGCCACGGACTATCTGTCCAAGCCGGTGCAGTTTGAGGAAATATTCCATGTGGCGCGCAAGGCTCTGGAAAAGCGACGGCTGGTGTTTGAAAATCGCAAATACCATGAGGAGCTTGAGGAGGCGCATTTCAGAATCCAGCTCCTGCATCAGTTGTCGGTGAAGATGAATAGCGTCTATCTGAGCACCGTGGAGCTCGATCAGATCCTGCGGGCGGTTTTGGTGGGGATCACCTCCCGGGAAGGTTTGGCTTTCAACCGGGCGTTTTTGCTTATGTTCGATGCGGATGGCCGGGTTTTACGGGGGAAGATGGCCATTGGTCCGGGTTCCCGGGAGGAGGCGGGGCGGGTCTGGGAGGAGATCGAGGAGCGGGATCTTAATTTTCTGGAGATCGTTGACAATCTCAAGGAAACCAGCAAGAGCCATGATGCAGCGGTCAACGCCATAGCCAGGAACCTGCAGGTTTCGGCTGAGGAGACGGACAATATCCTGATCAATTCCGTGCTGAGCCGGAGGAGCTTCAGGGTTTCGCCGGAAAACGGCTGGGTGCCGATGCCCATTGAGCGGCGCCTCGGAAATAACAGAAAGCGCAATGGGGGTACGGTTCGCGAGCGCAGGGACAGGGCGGAGGCTAGGTTCCCCGACCTTGGCGTGCCCAGGGATCTCATCAATATCCTCGATGAGGATGCCTTTGTCGTGGTGCCCCTGTACTCTCCCGGCCGGGCCTTCGGGGTAATTATTGCCGATAATTATGTGACCCGGCGGTTCATTGAGGACAGCCATGTCGGCGCCCTGGAGCTTTTTGCCAGCCAGGCCAGCCTCGCCATCGAACAGAGCCATCTGTACAACCAGGAACTTGACCGGAACAAGGACCTGCTGGTAGAGGCGGAGCGGTATTCCGCCCTGGGCCACATGGCCGCCCAGTTGGTCCACATCATCAGGAACCCCATCACCTCCATCGGCGGGGTTTCCCGGATCCTGAGGAAAAAAAATGTCGATGTCGAGTGGGAAAAATATCTCAATGTCATTATCCACGAAACGGAGAGGGTGGAATCCACCCTGGAGGATCTCTTTGATTTTGTGGGGCAGGGCGAGATCCACAAGGAGGAGCTCACGCTCTGCGAGCTGATCAGGAAAACGGCTCTCCTGCTCCAGTCGAGCATGACGAAACACGGCGTTACCTGGGAGATGGAATGTCCCCCGGTGGAGCCGGTAGTCCAAGGAGACATGCACCAGATCCGCTTGGTGTTTCTCCATCTGTTCAAGAACGCGGTGGAGGCCATGGCCGATGGGGGCAGGTTGACCATCCTCGTCTCCGTCGCCGAAGGGCAGGCCGTTGTTTCGATCATCGACACCGGTCCCGGGATCCATGAATCCTATCTGGACAAGGCCAAGGATCCATTTTTTACCACGAAAACCTATGGAACCGGCATGGGGTTGACCCTGGTGGAACGGATTGTCCGCGCCCATGGCGGCAGTTTTTCCCTCAAGCCCCATCCGGGCGGCGGTCTGGAAGTCCGGGTGGTTCTGCCTCTCCAGTAACTCCCGCGATTTTTCCCCGGACATTCCCGGAATCAAGCAGACAAGGCGGTTTACGCATGAAAATCGGAGGATCCCCCTTTGTTGTGAAGGGGATACAGTTGCCGGTTTCGGACCGGAGCGAGGGCGGGGGCAAGCCGGGTTTGCCTGCGTCGGTGTTGTTCGGGCAGGGGCAATTGGTCCGGGGAGAGGTAACAGGGATTACGCCGGAGGGCAAGGTGGTGCTCGATATCGGCGGGCAGCTTGTCGAGGCGAGGAGCGAGGTGGCGTTGAAACCGGGCAGTGCCCTGTGGCTGGAGGTGCGGCAAACCGAGCCTCTGTGGCTGCGGGTGGCCGACAAAAAAGGCGCGGCCCAGGAGTTTCTGCGCCAGTACTGTGCCGATCCCGCCGCCATGGGTAAAGGTTTGCGGGGTTTGCTCGGTCTCGCCTTTCTTGCGGACGCGGAAAAGAGTCTGGCCGATCAGGCCGGGATGCTTCGAAATTTCGCCAATACCGCCATGGGAGCGGAACCCGACCCTGACCGGATCATCCGTCTGTTGGCCATGCTGGGCAGCGGCACCGTTCGGGAGGAGCACGACTCAAGCCAGGCGGGGGGGAAGCTCCAGGAGCTGCTTGCCCTCCTGACCGCGGACAAGGCCGCGATTCTCGGCAAAGCAAACGCTGCCGCCATGCAGAAGCTCGGGCTGCTTGTGGAACTGCAGGGCGAGATCAATGCGCTGCCCGCTTCGGCCCAACAGGCGCAATTTCTCCTCTTTCCCTGCCTTTTCGCCATGGGCGCCGGGGCGGGACAGTGGCTTTTCACCCTGGACAGCGGGGAGGATCAGGCGGCAACAGGCGAGGAGCGGGGCTACGCGCTCTCCTTTTTTTTGGAGATGAGTCGGCTGGGAGAGCTGCAGATCCAGCTTCGGGTCAAGGGCCAGGCCCTGCAAGGGGAATGTGTCGTGAGCACCGAAGCGGTGCGGGAGCATATGGCCCCGCAACTCGGCGAGCTGGAGGATCTGCTGGGCAAGCTCGGTTACGGGCCGGTCCGTTTTTCCTGCCGTGTCGCCAAAAGTTCCATGCTCGAATCATTGAAGTCCGGGATGGAGGCTGCGGCGCAATTGGAGAGTGTCAGAATCGTTGACCTGGAGGCCTGACGGCAGGAGGGGGCCGGGGTGTGGCGTTGCCCCGGAGCCAGGAGGCGGTTATGCCGAGCAGGCCGCTCAGGGCCGCCCCCAGCAAGGTTGCGTGCAGGGCGGTCAGGAAGGAGGCGGTATGTTCCGGCCTGAAATCGCGCAAGTCGAGGCCGTTGGTTTCCCCGCGAAAAAACAGGGAGAAAAGCAGGGCGGCTTGGGCGATGCCCAGGAGCATGCCCAGATTTCTGGCCGTGGCCAGCAGGGCCGCGGCTGCTCCCGCCGTGTCGGCCTCCACGTGGCTCAGGACCGAGGCGCTGTTTGGCGACAAAAACAGGGCCTGGCCCAGGCCAAGCAACATCAAGTGCCCGGCAATAACCAGCGGCGAGGTTGCGGCTTCAATCGTGGTGAGCAGCAAAACCCCCAGGGTAGAGACGCTCAACCCCAGGGTGGAAATGAACCGTGCGCCGACGGAATCGGAAAGCCAGCCGGCCAGGGGGGAGACCAGCAGGATCGAGGAGGGAATGGCCAGCATGACCATGCCTATTTTCGAAGGCGGCAATCCGAGGACCCGGTCGAGATGAAACGGGATGAGCAGGATGACGGCAAAGAGCACCATAAAGGAAAGCACGGCGCTGGTTATGGCCAGGCTGAAGTGGCGGTTGCGAAAAAGCTGCAGGGACAGCAGCGGATGGGGCAGCCGGGATTCGACGGCGACAAAGCAGCACAGGGCTGCCGCCCCGGCCGTGCCGGTGAGGAGCAGCCGGGTGGCTGACCAGTTGGCCGAGGAGGCATGGGTCAGGGTCAGGCAAAAAAGAACAAGGGCGGTGGCCCAGGCAAGGCTGCCAAGCCAGTCCAGCGGGCCGGTGTAATGTTTGGCTGGGCCGGGCAGGATTCGGATGGCGAGGAAGGCGAAGATCAGCCCCAGCGGGACCGTGATAAAAAAGAGGACGCGCCAGGAAGCGAGCCCGAGCAAAAATCCCCCCAGGCTCGGGCCGCTCATCAGGCCGAGGGAAACGGCCATGCCGATCAACCCCAGGCCGCGGCCCAATTGTTCTCTGGGAAAGGTTTCCTTGATGATCGCCGGACCAGCGGCCATCATCATCGCTCCGCCCAGGGCTTGGCAGAATCTGGCAAAAATCAGGAAGGAAAGGGCTGGAGCGTAGGCACAGGCCAGGGACCCCAGGCCGAAGATCAACAACCCGGCGGTGTAGATCCTGCTCCTGCCCAACCGGTCGGAAAGATGGCCCCAGAAAAGGAGGGAGGCGGTGATGGTGAGCAGATAGATCATCACCACCCACTGGGTGTCGCTGAGCGAGCTGTGGAACTCCTGCATGATGAAGGGCAGGGCGATGTTCACCATGCTGCTGTCCAGGGTGGACATGAAGACGCCGGTGGCCACGATGAGGAAGGTGGGCCATTTGTTTGCAGGGGAAGACACGGAAGGGATCTGTTGCCTCTGGGACACGGAAGGGATCTGTTGCCTCTGGGGAAAAAAGAGCGGGATTGGCAGACCAGACGCATTGGCGCTGGTCGATTTTTTTGTAATGTATCGCAAGTCGGCTGATCCTGCAAAGAGGATTGCTGCAACAATGGCTTTTTACGATTGTACCCACTGATTCCGAGGAGAAAAATGGCTGGGACTCAAAGCGAAGAAGAGGACGACAGAATAGCCCGGTGTGTCGCGGCCTGCAAGGACCCGGCCCTGGGGGGGATTCTGCGGACGGCGGCCAGGGCGGCCCTTGCCGCGGGCAGCGTCTTGCGAGACCTGCACAATAAGCCCCACCGGATAACCCATAAGGGGAGCATTGATCTGGTCACCGAGGCGGACGTGGCCGCGGAGCAGACCGTGCTTGCCATGCTGCGGGAAGCGGGCGACGGCATCGATTTTCTCGCGGAAGAATCGCACTCCTCCTATAAAAAACTGCCCCAGAGCCCGGTCTGGATCATCGACCCCTTGGACGGCACCACCAACTTTGCCCACGACTTTCCATTTTTTGCCGTGTCCATCGCCTATGCCGAGGGCACGGTCAGCAAGGTCGGGGTGGTGTACGCGCCCATGCAGGACGAGCTTTTCTGCGCCTGCCTCGGCAGCGGCGCCTGGCTCAATGGCAGCCCCATGCGGGTTTCCGGGGCGGCAACCTTGCAGGATTCCCTTTTGGCAACGGGCTTTCCCTATGCCATTGCCCAGGAGGTCGAGGGGGTGATGGCAGCCCTCACCCGGTTGCTGACGCGATGCCAGGGGGTGCGGCGGACCGGGGCCGCGGCGGTTGATCTCGCCTATCTTGCCTGCGGCAGGACCGATGGCTTCTGGGAGATCAACCTCAAGCCCTGGGATACAGCAGCCGCCATGCTGCTGGTGAGCGAGGCCGGGGGTAGGCTGACCACCTACGACGGCGAAGAATATACCCCCTATGTCCCGGAGGTGGTGGCGAGCAACGGGAATATTCATGCCGAGCTGGTCGGGCAATTGGCGGATTTTACCCGGGAGGGGAAAAAGTGAAGAATGAAAAGTGAAAAATGGAGAATGACGGCGGTTTTTTTCTATGAACATACTGCCACAATGTGGTAGTCTTTTCGGAAAACAGGGCCGGAAAAACCCCCGCAGGCCATCCTGTATCCCCAAAAACGAAGAGAGCTGGAGACGCGCCATGGACGCTGAGAAGAAAATGCATTTTCATACCCGGGTGATTCATGCCGCCCTCACCCCGGGAGAGTGGCAGGGCGCCACCCTGCCCCCTATTTTCCAGACCGCCGCCCATTGCCACGAGACGGCGGAGAGCTTAAGCGATACCTTTGGCGGGCGGACCACCGATCATATCTACGCCCGGCTCACCAACCCCACCAACCGGGTGCTGGAACAGAAGCTGGCCGGGCTCGAAGGCGGCCGGGGTGCGGTGTTCATGGCTTCGGGCATGGCGGCGATCACCAATAGCTGTCTGGCTCTGCTCCGCGCCGGGGATGAGTTTGTCTGCGGCAACTCGCTCTTCATGTCCACCTATGTGCTCTTTGCCAATGTGTTCAAGAAGTACGGGATCACGGCCCGCTTTGTCGAGTCCACCGATCTGGCGTCCATTGAGGCGGCGATCAACGAGAAGACCCGTTTTCTCTACCTTGAAACCATCGGCAACCCGAAGATGGATGTGCCGGACCTGGCCCGGGCAGCGGAGCTCGCCCACCGCCACGGGTTGCCCCTGGTGGTGGACAATACCCTGGCCACCCCCTACCTCTGCCGTCCCCTGGAGCTGGGTGCGGACATTGTCATCCACTCCACCACCAAGTACCTCAGCGGCCACGGCGACGCGGCCGGCGGGGTGGTGATCGACGGGGCGAAGTTCGACTGGAGCAGCGAGCGTTTTTCCGATTTTGCGCCCTTTGTCGAGCGCAAGGGGGAGCTCGCCTATCTGGACCGGGTCTGGCGGGAGCTGCACATCAATTTCGGCACCACCGCCGCACCGCTCCATGCCTATCTGACCCTGCTGGGTATGGACACCCTGGCCCTGCGGATGGAGCGCCATCTGGCCAACGCCGAAAAGGTCGCCGCCTTTCTCGCCTCGCGTCCCGAGGTGCAATGGGTGAATTACCCCGGCTTTGCCGACCATCCCCAGCATCGCGTGGCGCAACAACAGTTCGGGGGGTTGGGCTTCGGCGGCATGCTGACCTTCGGCCTGGCGGATCAGGCAGCCTGTTTTCGCTTCATCAATAATCTGAAGCTGGTCTATCATCTGGCCAACATCGGCGACTGCAAGAGCCTGGTGATCCATCCCTATTCCAGTCAGTACCTTTCCTTTGCCGAGGAGCCGAAGAAGAATCTCTCCATCACCCCGGATCTGGTGCGGCTCTCCGTGGGAATCGAGGCGGCGGAGGATATCATCGACGATCTGGCTCAGGCGCTTGCGAAATCCAGGCCATGAACCCCGCCTGCCGCAACCTGGTAGAAAAGGAGTTTTTCACCTTTGCTGAGCCGCCCCACGAGCTGGTGCTCGAAAGCGGCGAGCGGCTGGGGCCGGTGACCCTTGCCTACGAAACCCTCGGCACCCTGGCCCCGGACAAGGGTAACGCCATCCTCGTGCTCCATGCCCTCACCGGTGATTCCCATGTGGCGGGCTGCTACACCACAGAGGATGCCCGGCCCGGCTGGTGGGAGATCATGGTGGGTCCCGGCAAGGCCATCGACACGGAGCGCTATTTCGTCATCTGCGCCAACGTGCTTGGGGGCTGCATGGGCTCCACCGGCCCTTCCTCAATCAACCCGGCCACCGGCAAGCCCTATGGGATATCGTTTCCTCTGGTCACCATCGGCGATATGGTGACAACGCAAAAGGCGCTCATCGACCATCTCGGCATTGCCCGGCTGCTCGCGGTGGTGGGCGGTTCGGTGGGCGGTATGCAGGTTCTGGCCTGGTGCGCCCGCTATCCCGAGATGGTGCGGGCGGCGATCCCCCTGGCCACCACGCCCCGGCATTCGGCCCAGTCAATAGCCTTCAACGAGGTGGCCCGGCAGGCGATCATGGCCGATCCCCATTGGCAGGGGGGCGATTATTACGGGGGGGCCAAGCCCGACCTCGGCCTGGCCGTAGCCCGGATGATCGGGCACATCACCTATCTCTCCAACGAATCCATGCGCCAGAAGTTCGGCAGGCAGCTCAAAAGCAGGGACGCCCTCTCCTTTCATTTTGACGCAGGATTCGAGGTGGAGAGCTACCTGCGCTACCAGGGCAACAAGTTTGTCGAGCGCTTTGACGCCAACTCCTTCCTCTACCTGACCAAGGCCGCGGATTATTTCGACCTGGACGACTACGCGACCACCGGCTTGTCCGGGCCGTTCAAGGATTCCCGCACCAGCTTCCTGGTGGTGGCCTTCACCTCGGACTGGCTCTACCCCACCGAGCAGTCCCGCGCCCTGGTGCAACTCCTCAAGCGCAACGGGCTG
>PHAW01000140.1 GCA_002841785.1 Deltaproteobacteria bacterium HGW-Deltaproteobacteria-3
CACCGAAGATTTCTGGGAGATCGCCAAGAGCCAGTATATCCATTCGGAAACAAAGCTCTATGTCCCGCAGCTCATCGCCGCCATCATGATTGCCAAGGATCCGGAGAAGTACGGGTTTGACGATATTGATTACGACGAGCCGCTGGAATACGACACTGTCCGCGTGCCCCGAGGAACCCCGATCAAGGCGGTCGCCCTGGCGTGCAATCTTCCCGAAGAGGAAATTCTCGCCCTCAACCGGCATCTGTCCAAGGCCATCACTCCGCCTTCCGAAGCAGATTACCCATTACGGGTTCCGCCGGGCACGAAAGCGTCGGTGGTCGAGAACCTGCCCAAGATTCGCGTGGTCACGGTCACCAAGTTCAACACGCATGTGGTGAAACGCGGGGAAACCCTGACCACCATCCGCAATAAATACAAGCTGAGCAAAACCACCCTGTTGAAGGCCAACAATCTTGAGCAGGAGCGGCTCTCCCTGGGGCAACATCTGCGAATCCCCTATCAAACAACCGACTACAAACTGAGCGCTGAACCGCTCCACCTGGACCGGAATGCGGCCAGCATCCCCCTGCTTTCCTTGGGCGTGGAACCCTCCGACCCTCCCGCCGGAAAGAAGACAACATCCCGCAGCCTTACAAAGAAAAAAACGACAAAAAAACCACAAAAACCGGCTGCTTCCCCTCCGGCCAAGGGGAAAAACACCGCGTCTCCAGTCAAGAAAGAAAAGAAAAAGAAATCTCCGGCGCCCTTGCCCAAGAAAACCGGTTCCGAAAAAAAGGGTTAATCCGTTCCCCGGCTATTGCCAGAGGCTTGGATCGCTGATGAAACTTCAAGGCACAACAGCCCTTGTTCTCGGGGGGGCAAAGGGGATCGGCAAGGCCATCGGCCTCGCCCTGGCCAAGGCCGGAGCCACGGTTGCGCTTACCCACCATGACTGGCCGGAAGAAGCCGCTCTTATGCAGAAAGAGCTTGCCGCCCTTGGCGGCGACCATCTGGCGATCAAAATCGACCTGCGCGACCCGGCCGCCATCCGGGAACTCTTCTCCACCATCCGCGCACGTTACGGCGGACTCCACATCCTGATCAACAATATTGAGCGCGGCGGCATGCCCATTGTCCACGGCCACTACACCCCGGAGCAATGGGAGTTGGAGATGGCCACCACCCTGCGGGCCAAATGGTGGGTCATGCGTTCCGCCCTTCCGCTGTTACGCGAAAATCCCGAAGCTGCGGTTATCACCCTTTCTTCCATCGCCGGGATTGTCGGCCGCTCCGGCCCGGCTGGCCTCATCTTCAACGATGGGTACAGCGCGGCCAATCGCGCCATCTCCTCCTTTACGGAAACATGGGCCAGGGAAGGCGGTCCCACGGTGCGGGTCAATGAGCTGATGCTGGGATTTTTTGAAACCAGACACGCCGAACAAACCCGGGGCTGGGGGTTGCTCAGCGCGGAGCAGCAAGGGGCCATCCGCGACCATATACTGCTGAGGCGGACCGGAAAACCTGAAGAAATCGTCGCAGCGGTTTTCTTTCTGCTACAAGACGCCACTTACATGACCGGGTCGGTAATGCGGATGGACGGGGGGTATGTGCTGGGCGGGGAGAAAATCCCGCCCATGCCGGAGGGGGTAGAGAATTAGGCTTAAGGTTCAAGGTTCAAGGCAAAAGGATTGAGACAGAAATAACACTATACTTTGAAACTAGTTACCTTGCACCGTTCACCTTTCACCTTGAACCTTAAGGCGCTAGCCGCTTGAGCAGGTCCTCAACCGCCCATTTCGGGATCTGATGCAGGATCAGTTCCACGGCCTTGGCCTTCATATCGTCTTCATTTCGGGGAATCCCGCCCTCGCTGGCCGCCATCTCGGCAAAAATATCCTCGGCGTCGAACCAGCAGATCTCCTGGTCGTTTGTCCCATATACGGTCAACACCCTTCGGTTGGTCTCGTGCAGGTGTTCCTCTTCCATCACCGCTCCGACCAGTTTCTTGGCCACCTCATAGGGGATGCATTGCACATCTTCCGCGTTCATCGTTTTCTCCTCGCTCTTTTTTGATATTCAGCCGTACTCACTACCTTATTTTTCGGCGTTTTTCAAGCCCTCCCTGATCCTCGCCAGCATGGAGTTTCGCCCGCTTTCCGGCTTGACGGCTTCCGGGCGGACTGGTAATACAAATTCACCTCCACCTTAAAAAGGCTGCCCATGCATCATGAAACATTCATGCGCCTTGCCCTGCAACAGGCGCAGCAGGCCCTGACCAGCAACGAATTTCCCGTGGGCGCCGTCATTGTTGCCAAAAATGAACCGGTGGCTTTTGGCAGACGCGCCAACAGCCGGAACGAGACCGCCAACGAGCTGGACCATGCCGAAATCGTCGCCCTGAGGGATCTGCTGGCCCGCAGGCCGGATATCGCCCGAGACACCCTCACGGTGTATTCCACCATGGAGCCCTGCCTCATGTGCTACTCCACCATGCTGCTCAACGGAATCCGCACCTTTGTCTATGGGTATGAAGATGCCATGGGCGGCGGCACGGGTTTGCAGCTTGCGCATCTCACTCCCCTGTACCAGGCCATGGAGCCGGAGGTGCGCATCCTGCCCCATATCCTGCGCCAGGAAAGCCTGGACCTTTTTAAAGCCTTTTTTTCCAGCCCGGAAAACAACTACTGGCAGAACAGCCTGCTGGCAGATTACACCCTGGCCCAGCCCTGAACAGCCCGAGCCATGAACCAGCCTGTCGCCAAGACCCTGCACTTCAAGCCGCACGAGCGCAATATCTTCTTCCATATCCTGACCGCCTGCAATCTCTCCTGTAAGCATTGCTACATCAACCCGGCCCAACACGGCACCGGGACTGTTTCCCGCCAAACCATGGAGCAATGGCTCACTCTTTTTTACGATCCCAAAAAGGAAAGCAACGTCATCTTTCTAGGCGGCGAGCCGACCCTGCACCCGGACCTCATCCACGGCATCCGGTATGCCCGGACCTTAGGCTACAAAACCATCACCGTGGACTCTAACGGCTATCTGCACCACGATCTGCTCAACAGGCTGAAGCCCGAGGAAGCGGTGCTCAGCTTCAGCCTGGACGGGCCGAATCCGGCGGTCAACGATGCCTTGCGCGGGGAGGGAGTTTTTGACACCTGCACCGCCAACCTGCACAAGGCCATTGGTCTGGGCTTTGAGGTAAGCGTGATTTACACGGTGAGCCAATTGAATATCGCGCATCTGGCGGCCATGCCCGCGCTACTGGAACGGTTGGGCTGCAAGCGATTTTTTATCCAGGTCATCGGGTTGCGAGGCAAATCGGCAAACGAACAGGAAGCGAGGCTCCAGGTTTCCCCAGAAGAGTGGCTGGCCGTGATCCCTGGGGTGGCCAAGGATGCGGCCCGACGGGGAATCCATGTCATCTATCCCAAGGTTTTCCTGGAGCCGGGGGAGGAGTTTCTGTGCGCTGGCAATGTGGCGGAGAACTACTTCATCTTCCCCAACGGCAGGGTCTATCTCTGCCCGCTGTGCGAGGATTTCCCTCTGCACACCTTCCGCATTGAAGACAACTGCCTCGTTGAGAACAGCGGGATCAGCGAAAAAAGGCTTTTTTCACTGAACATCCCAGAAGGCTGCGTGATGAACAAACTCCTGCAGCCCGGCAACCTCGAATACAAGCCGGACGGCAGCCCGCGCCATCGGATCTCCTGCTGCCTGCTCAAGCAGGAAATCCGGCCCGAATAGTCAGAACACCGCACGCAAAAAAGGCGGCCGGGCTTGCGCCGCAACCGCCTGTACAACAAATCCCAAAAGAGCAAAAGAAGCAAAAAAACTTCAACGACCGATGGGGCCTATCATTGCGGGGTGAATTTAGTCTTTTCGCCTTTTTTGGCCTGTTTGGCGGCCTTCTTTTCCTTCATGGTCTTGGCCGGTTCCTTCTTGACTGCTTTCTGGGTGTCCTTGGCTTTACTCATGATTGATGCTCCTGATGGTTGAGGTTAGGTCCGCGCCGCGACCGGCTAACGGCAATGCCTTGGAAGCGGCGCTACTCATAGATTCATCATGCCTTTTTCCGCTCATTATCGCAAGCATTACGCGCAACGATCAAGAGGGAAATTCTCCATTGTTGCCTGCGCGCCAATCGTCTAATATAGCGTCTTTCCTTTTCGCTTTCGGGGACGCATCCCCTCTTTTTTTTCGGGAACAGCTATGAACATAACACTTCTGGACTACGGCGCAGGCAATGTCCGCAGCGTCCGCAACGCCATCAAAAAACTCGGTTTCACCGTAACGGATGCAAAAACTCCGGCGGATATCCTGGCGGCGGAAAAGCTAATCTTCCCCGGGGTCGGCAGCTTCGGCAGCGCCATGCAGCGGTTGCACCAGTTCGGCTATGTTGAGCCCCTGCTGGAATACCTCCGGGCCGACCGGCCATTTTTGGGCATCTGCCTGGGGCTGCAAACCCTGTTTGAGGGCAGCGAGGAGGCCTTGGGCGTGGCCGGACTGGGTATCATCAAGGGCCAGGTCAGGCGCTTCACCGAAACGACCCTTTCGGTGCCGCAGATCGGCTGGAACGGCATCAATATCAGAAAACCCTCCCGGCTGCTGGCCGGTTTCTCGGAGGAAAAGCTCTACTTTGTCCACACGGCGAAGAATTCATCAGTTCGGTACAGAAGGGTAATGTGGCGGCTTGCCAGTTCCATCCGGAAAAAAGCGGCGCCGCCGGCCTGGCGATTCTTAAAAACTTTCTCGAAGCCACGGACCTTTCCGCTGTTAGTCCCATGGAGATCGCCGCAAACCCTGCGGAAACCCGGCTCGCCAAACGGATCATCGCCTGCCTTGATGTTCGCAGCAACGACAACGGCGACCTGGTGGTGACCAAAGGCGACCAGTACGATGTCCGCGAAGCCCACGGCGAGGTGCGAAACCTCGGCAAACCGGTGGAGCTGGCCCGCCGCTACTACGAAGAAGGCGCCGACGAAATCACCTTTTTAAACATCACCGGCTTTCGGGACTTCCCCATGAAGGACCAGCCCATGCTTGAGGTGCTGCAACGCACCTCGGAGCAGGTCTTCGTGCCGCTCACCATCGGCGGCGGCATCCGTGGATTCACCGACTCCACCGGCAAACATTATTCGGCCCTGGACGTGGCCGCGGAATATTTCCGCTCCGGAGCCGACAAAATCTCCATCGGCAGCGACGCGGTGCTTATTGCGGAGGAGTACCTGAAAAGCGGCCAAAAAACCGGGGCCAGCTCCATCGAACAGATCTCCGCAGTGTACGGCAACCAAGCGGTGGTGATCTCCGTTGATCCGCGCCGGGTATACGTAAAATCACCGGCTGACACCCCGCGCCACACCATCAAAACCCGATTCCCCGGACCAAACGGCGAGGAGTACTGTTGGTATCAGTGCACAATCAAGGGTGGCCGCGAAGGCCGCGAGGTGGACGCCCTGGAGCTTGCCACCTCCTGCGAGGCATTGGGGGCCGGGGAGATTCTCTTGAACTGCATCGACAAGGACGGCACCAATTCGGGCTTTGACCTGGAGCTGATCAATCAGGTGCGTTCAGCGGTCTCCATCCCGGTCATCGCCTCAAGCGGCGCGGGCAAGGTGGAGCATTTCTCCGAGGTCTTCGAGGCGACCGGGGCCGAGGCGGCCCTGGCGGCAGGAATCTTTCACCGACAGGAAGTGCCCATCAGCGCGGTGAAGGCGCATCTGCGGAGCAAGGGGATTGAAACAAGATAACTGCCGCAGCACTTTTCTTGGATTGACAATTAGCTAGGACGCATGGGATGCTCCTTGAAACTGTTTGGAAGAGAACACGAAACTTTAAATGTCAGGAACGTCCCCTTTTTCCTACTTTTTCCTATTCATTTGATTAACACGAACGAAAACAAGTACGGCGATAAACACTTTGGCACTTCATTTCGTGACAATGGCCCTTTTGGTTCTTTGCCGCTATATGATGACTATTCTGAAGAAAGTGATTCATAAAACAATCAAAGGCGAGCCGAACTAGGCGGTTAACTTGACGCCGAGAACGTCTGCTACCTGACGGGCAGCATGTCTAGTGACGGCGCAAGTTACCTTGAACGTCGTCCGAAACACAAAAGACAGGGATAAAGCGATGCAAGACGAGCTTGAGAACGATACGGCAGGAAGAGGCAATGACTCGGACTTGACGCACGCGGTTCCTCCGATTCAGGGTTTTGAGAGGGGATTGGCTGACCAGGACCCCGAGAAGAAGTGGGTCCCGGTTTCCGATCGCAAGCTCCGGGTAGGCATCATTGGCTTTGGCGTGTGTGGATTCGGGGCGGATTTCTCTTTTCAGGATCACCCGAATGTAACGGTCACGGCGGTTGCCGATCTGGTGCCCGAGCAGTGCGCCGCGTTGGCAAAAGCCTGTCGCTGTCAGAAGATGTACGGGACGGGCGAGGAACTTATCCGCGACGAGGCGGTCGAAGCTGTTTTCATTGCCACGGATGCGCCCAGCCACGCGCGCCTCGCCATCGCGGCTCTCCAAGCGGGGAAGCACGTTGCCTCTGCCGTGCCGGCCGTTTTCGGATCCCTGGAAGACGCCGATGCGCTTTTCGCTGCGGCCAAAAGCTCTGCTGGGAAGTACATGATGTTTGAGACCTCCTATTTCCATGGTGATCTCTACTGCATGCGCGAGATGTACAGGAGGGGCGATCTTGGCAGGCTGATTTACTCCGAGGCCGAGTACCTGCATTACCTGGGAACACCTCTGCCCGCGTACGGGGCATGGCGTACGGGCCTGCCGCCGCAATGGTATCCAAC
>PHAW01000003.1 GCA_002841785.1 Deltaproteobacteria bacterium HGW-Deltaproteobacteria-3
CCGGTATGCCTTCATCCCTTCGAAGATCGCCTGCCCGTAATGCAGCACCATGGCCGCCGGGTCCAGGGAAAAATTCCGGTATGGCTGGATCGTGGCATCATGCCAGCCCCGGCCCTCGGTGTAAGGGATGACCAGCATGTGATCGGTGAAATGTCTGCCAAAGCCCAAGGCGTTTTGGTCCGGCTTGGGCTTTGCTTCTTGTGGTGTGATTTTTTCCAGATGTAGTTCCATGCGCTCTTCCTCGAACAAAAAACTCTCCATTGCCCTGCGACACAGGCATGCTTCCCTGTTTTTCCGGCCACTGCAGGACGAAAACCTGTTTATTGAACCAAAATCAAGGTCAACAAATATAAATGATAATGCGTCCGGCTGAAACAACTTATTGATAATGGCACGGCAAACATGCGAATTACATGGCGAGGGAACAGACAGGGGAAGGGGAAAAAGGTGGTCGGGGCGAGAGGATTCGAACCTCCGGCCTCCTGCTCCCAAGGCAAAAAATACATCTTCTCTCCCCTTTTCTCCTACCTTCTTTACACTTCACAAACACCATAAAACTTCTTGACTTTACAAGGAAATTGCCATATTTCCTTATTCAAGGCTCTTCAGTGTTTTTCATCCCAATCAAGAGCGATTTTGTATCAAAATTTGTATCACAAAACAACAAGAGGAACGGCGCAATCATGGGACTTAGCGATGCTCAATTGCGAAAAATACGACCACGGGAAAGCCGCTTCGAACTGACCGACGGCAAGGGGCTGGTCTTGTTGGTCCTCCCGAGCGGCAGAAGATCATGGTTACTACGTTATCAGTTTGAAGGCAAGCCTCGCCGTATCACCTTGGGGGAATACCCCGATATGAGCCTGTTACAGGCACGCAATGCATCCGAGGCAACCAGAAGTATCATCAAGCAAGGCCTTGACCCCGCTCTTAAGCGGACGGAAGAAAAAACCGCCCACAAAACATCGCCAACCGTAAGTGATCTGCTGACGGAATACTGGGACATGGAACTAAAAGACTCGCCCAGTGGGAAAGAACGACGGCGACTGGTAGAAAAAGATGTTCTGCCGCCCTGGGGCAAGCGTAAAGTGGCTGAAATCACCCGTCGCGATGCAGCCCTGTTACTTGATACCGTGCGGGCAAGAGCGCCTGTTACCGGGAACCGGCTTCAAGGGGTGCTGGTCCGCATGTTCAATTTCGCGGCAGAACGCGGGGTGCTGGAGCATTCTCCCCTTATGGGGCTACGGAAAAAGAAAGAACAGCCGCGCAGCCGCGTCCTTGCTGACAAAGAAATAAAACTCCTCTGGGACGCCCTGGCCTTGGATAACACGGCCATGGACATCTACCGCGTCTCAAAACTGGCGCTGAAAATGATCCTGCTGACCGGCCAGCGCCCAGGTGAAGTCTGCGGTATGACCTGGGACGAAATTGACGGCGACACATGGAACATCCCCGCAGAACGGATGAAAAGCAAAGAGCCCCACAGCGTGCCGCTCGGCAGCATGGCCTTGGAAATCATCGGGCAGGCCCGACTTTATTCACCCAGGGGAAGCGCGTTCGTTTTCAAAAGCTCACATTTTAAGGAGGGTCCCATTACTCCTCATAGTTTGTCCAAGGCTATTCTGCGCCATTGGCAAGAAATGGGAATCACGGAGCGCTTCACCCCCCATGACTTGCGACGAACGCTACGCACCAGACTCGCAGAGATCGGAGTTGATGATGTGGTGGGGGAGCGCGTTCTTGGCCACAAACTTCAAGGAATCATGGCTGTCTATAACCGACACAGCTACGACAAGGAAAAACGGCTGGCACTGGCACAATGGGAGAAGAAGCTGCGCGAGATTGTCTGCATTGAGTCAGTAGAACAACCTGCAGAAATTATATCCCTTCGGTTTGCTACTTGAAAAACTATCAAATTCTAATGGCTCGGAGGAAGGCGGGGTGACAAAAAAAACTAAAGAATTAAAACGAAAAGACCTTGGTGAGAATCCCCCTCAACTCCTTAAAGGAGATACTCCGCTGCAAGAATTTCTCGAAGTGCTTCCCCATCCAATTTTACCTGATTTTGTAGGTGTAGCTCAGGAACTTAAAAAACGCATGACCCAAAAGAAGCCCAGCGACAATAGGGAGATTGCACAAATAAAAGACGCAATCAGGGAGGCAGAAAGAGAAACATATGCGTCGCTTATGCTTAATGATGCACTGTACCGAGCAATTTACCATACGGTCAAGGCTGATGAGGCTGAGCATAAATTTAAGGAAACGGGAAATCCGATATATGCATGGCATGCGTTTTTAGCCTGTAGGCCTTGTCGGGGAATAGTAGCTCAACCTTTACCTGATTGGATACTGGAGTACCTCGACGGCGTGGCAGAGAGAGTGGTTGCAACCAATAAAGAGTACTCGGCTCAAGCCGCAGAATATATGTTGGGATTTCGAAAAACATCCGCAGACGAATACAAAGGAGGCGGTGTAGGGCCTGTAACACAGTGCCACCGTAGTGAAAAAAGAGAAGCCACTATCCGGCTAATAAAAAAACGTAAATTGGAAAATCCAAAAGCCAGTATAGATAGTCTCTGTGAGCAATTAGCAAACGAAGGATTCGGGGAAAAATGGGAAACGATTCGGAAGTGGTATTTCTCAAATAAGAAAAAACCAGGGTAAGCCGAGTTGGTTTTTTGGTGACACAACTTCTAAGTCGTGTCACTTTTTCTTGTAATAACATGCTGTTACTATGCCATGCAGGATACACATCTTGCATGGCATTTTTTTTGGGAGATCCGCATGGAACAAAAACAAGAAAGGGTTATGAGAAAAAAAGAAGTTCTTGCCGCAGTTGGATTGAGCGATGTTTCTGTCTGGCGACAAGAGAGAGCCGGGACTTTTCCAAAACGTTTGAGGCTCGGAGGAAACAGCGTTGGCTGGCTGCAATCAGAAATTTTGGGCTGGATTGAAGAGCGGGCAGCAGCGCGTGAGGGCTGAAGGATGGCAATTGATATTCTCGCGGCATTGCAAACAGACCCCCCAGAACTCGACTTTATTTGGCCCGGGTTCCTGGCCGGAACAGTCGGCGCGCTTGTGGCTCCAGGGGCGACAGGCAAAAGCTATTGGACATTGGAGGCTGCCATATCCATCGCCTGCAGTGTTGCCGGCGGAGATCTGGTGGGGCTCGCCCCCACCAAGACGGGCCGAGTCGTGTATCTAGCAGGAGAAGATCCCCCCTCCGCATTGATTCGGCGAATTCACGCCATCGGGCAACACCTACCTCCTGAATCAAGGGTGGCTGTTTCTCAAAATTTAACCCTTGAACCAGTAATGGGGAAACGGCTCAACATAATGGACTCGAAATGCCTCGACCAGCTAATCGCATTGGGCACCGGCGCACGATTAATCGTGTTGGACACATTAAGCCGCATTCATCTGCTCGACGAAAACAGTAATGGCGACATGGCCCAGTTGGTCTCGACACTGGAGTATGTGGCCGACTCGACCGATTCGGCGGTTCTCTTCCTACACCACGTCAACAAAACAAGCGGGAAGGAAGGCCATACCTTGCAACAAGCAGCACGGGGCGCTTCCGCCTTAATCGACAACGTCCGTTGGTGTGGCTTCATGACAAGGATGAACGAACAAGAAGCTGAACACCTCAGCAATTCCAGCCAGGGATACCAGCCGATTGGAAATGATAGAAAGAGTGCCTTTGTGCGATTTGGCGCGTGCAAGCAAAACTATGCCGATCTTCAACCGGATCGCTGGTATGAGCGCAAAAAGGGTGGCGTATTGCTTCCTGTGAAGTTAACGAATATGAAACCCCTCAACAAGGTGAAGCGCCGTGAAGAAGCATGATCTCACTCACGCGCGGCACGACCCGGCGCATTGCCTTGCCCCCGGCCTCTTCCTTTCACTGAAGCGCGGCGACCGGAAAAAACTCAAACTCGATGTGGTCTATCAACTTTCAGAAGATGAAACCATTGAGTTTTCCGGCCCCGAGCCTCTTGGGGTTGATGACATGCGAATACTGCAAGGACTTGTCGCCATGGCGGGACCGGTGGGCATCGTTTTGTCTGATGATCCAAAAACGGAAACCGGCAAGCAGTTGCGGTTGTTTTTGGAACCCCGGTGGGAATCGGTAAGCGAAAACGCACTGGTTGTCAAAGGATCGCTTCGGAATCTCGCAAAAGAAATAGGCTATGCGGACATAGACGGTGGAAAAACATTCCGCGATATCCGGGCCAGCATCGAGCGGCTCTGGAAGGTGTCGATAATTGCCCGCCAAGGGGCCAAGAGAAGAGGCTACAGGCTGCTCTCGGAATATGCCTCTGATGAAACGGAAGGCAAACTATTCGTGGCCCTGAACCCAAGGTTAACGCAAGCCATCATGGGAGAACGCCAACATTCACGCATCGACATGCAAGAAGTTCGAGCACTCAAAACAGACCCAGCCCGCCTTATACACCAACGCCTCTCTGCGTGGGTTGACCGAGGGAAAAAACGGCGAGCCACCATAGAAACCCTCATGGCGTATGCGTGGCCAAATACTTGCGGACCAAGCGGGACGCGAGACAGGAAGGCCAGAATCCGAAAGACTCTGCAAGAGATAGAAACCGTCGGCTGGACCATAAATGAGTATGCCGCTGGAAAATACGAGATCACCCGGCCCCGGACTAACACCGACACATCCCCGGACTAACGGCGACAACTCCCCGGACCAACAGCGACACCCGAGAACCTGGAACTTCGCAACAGATAAGGCCGCAGGGCAATCTCATGAGTCCCGTCCAGATTATCCAGGATAATCCACATGCGCGGTGCAACCCCGCGCCTTGAGGCGGGGAAGCTGACCTTGCAACTCAACTCTTTCTTTTCCTATTACCCAAAAGAAAAGGGCGATAGGGAAAAAGAATGGTGGGACCGAACGACGCACCAAATTTTAAGCACGGGCATGCCAGCCTACCCCTTGTGGCCACAAACCGCGTTGCGGTGTTGTGACCCCGGCGGGGGCTGGCGAGGGACAAGCCCCTTCGAACCCCTTTTCGCAACCAGCATGAGCGCATGAGAGATGCAACGAGAGCAGCGCACGGCAATCATCAAAATCCGACTAACTGGCGCTGAGCAAGCGGCGTGGCAGGCCAAGGCTGAAGCCGCTGGGTTGTCTGTATCGGAATTGATACGTCGTGCTGTAGCCAGGGTCAAAACATGGACTGCAGCCAATGCCGAGGTCGAACGACAACGGAACCGGGAATTAGCCAGAATCGGCAACAACCTCAACCAGATTGCACGGTGGGCCAACACCCACAAGACCGCAGCGGATGCCATAGAGGTGATTTCTCATCTCCGTTCCATCGAGCAATTACTGGATTTTTCTTATGCCATTCGTCTCGCCCATTCTGACACCGGGATAAGCGACCGCCGGGATGAGGTCGGGGATGCACATTAAATTTACCGCCGGCCGCGGGCAAGGCAAAGGTTCCGGCCGAGGGGTGGCTAAGTATCTCACTGGCGCCAAGGATTGGAAGGGCCGCACACGTCCAGCCATAGAGGTCTTGCGGGGCGATCCCTTCCTGGTGGCTTCCGTCGCGGACTCGCTGGACTTCAAATACAAATACACTTCCGGCGTCATCACCTTCGCCCCGGAAGACGCGCCCAGCCACGAAGAGATCAATGAGGTGCTCGACGAATTTGAGCGCACCGCCTGGTCTGGGCTCGACCCCGATCAGTATATCTGGTCTGCAGTGCTCCATCTGGAGGAGGGTGGCGGCTGCCATATTCATATCTTTACTCCGCGAGTGGATTTGCGGACCGGAAAATCGCTCAATATCGCTCCTCCCGGACGTAAAGGCCCAGAGGGATTCAAACCGAACCCTCTGTTCGACAGCCTGCGGGACTATTTTAACTATCGCGAGGGGTGGGCTCGGCCCGATGATCCTGCCCGTTCGCGGCTGCTCCAGCCGGGGCATCGCAAATTCCTGAATATCTCCAGACTCGCGGCAGAGCAAAATCCGCGACAGATGATCACCGACTATCTGGTTCATTGCATAGATCTCGGTGAAGTAACTGATCGCGCTGGGATCGTGACTGCGCTCAAGGCGGCCGGCTTCGAGATCCCCCGGCAGGGCAAGGGCTATCTCACCGTGCATGACTTGACCAGTGGGCAAAGATGGCGATTAAAAGGAGCCATATATGAAGAACATTTCGACGTTGGACAGCTTGCAGAAACACCTCCTGCAAAAGCAGAAGGAGAAACGCGAGCAGATCGAGTCCCTGACCCGGCGCGAGCTGGAGCAGCTTGGGGCGAACTTACAAGACGCCGTGAATCACGCGCTGCATACCATCGAAAGCGATATGCAGAAGCGCATAGGGCGGATGAACCAATCCCTGCAAAAAAGCCTGGACCAGACCGGGAGACAAATTGGGACTCTGCAAACCTCCCTACGGAAGATATGGCTCAAGCCAGCCCTGATCGGCCTGAGCCTCTTTCTCGGCATCTCATCCGGGAGCTGGGGCCTGATGCAGTTTCTGGCGGCCCGCATCCAGAACCAAGTCGAGACGCTATCCCAACTCCGGCTCCAGATCGGGCAGGAGCAACAGGCTCTTCAACTGCTTCGGAACGAATCCTGGGGGGTGACCTTGCGCCAGGACAAACAGGGGAAATTCGTGGTGCTGCCGGTGGGCATTCAACCAAAAGCCTTCTGGAGCGTGGAAGGAAGACCTGCCTTGATGCTTTCCAACGAGTGAGGGCAACCTATGACCGAATTAGAGCAACAGTTGACCACCGCATTGACCAGGCTATCACGGCAATACTCGCTGGAACAACAACAGCAGGCCGAACTTATCACAGCCTTGTCGCGGCAGGTGGAGCAGCTCACCAAGCAAGTCTCCACCTTGGCGCACTCCTACAGGCGGCTGACCGAACTCTGGAAAGAGGAATGGGAGAGCTGATCATGTACCGCGATAACGAACTGGAGCAATTCAAAGGCAAGATCAACTTGGTGGAGTTCGCCCAGAGTCTCGGCTATCAGGTGGACCGCAGGGAATCGTCACGGAATTCGAAGGTGATGCGCCATGATAATGGCGATAAAATCGTCGTGGCCACCGGTCAAAATGGCCATGGTATCTACTTCTCGGTCCGGGATGACCGTGACAACGGGTCGATCATCGACTTCGTCCAGAAGCGAACAGGGGCAAGCCTTGGCCAAACCCGCAAAGCCCTGCGACCCTGGATCGATGGAGCCGAGGTGTCACCGCAACAACAAAGGCATCCGGAACCGAAACCTGTTCCGACAAGCAGGGATCGCCAGCAAGTGATTCTTGCTTACGCCAAAACTGAGCCGGTGCAGCATCACGCCTATCTTGCCTCACGCGGCATCGAAGACTCCACCTTGGCCGATCCCCGTTTTGTCGGCATGGTCCGTCAGGACACTCGGGGTAACGCAATCTTCCCTCACCATGACAGCGAGGGCTTAGCAGGATACGAACTGAAAAACAACGGCTTCACCGGCTTTGCCCGAGGGGGCACAAAAGCTATCTGGCACTCCAATAACCTTGCCATCGCCAAACGTGTGGTAATCGTAGAAAGTGCCATTGACGGACTTTCCCATGCGCAGCTCCATAAAAATCCCGATTCGGCCTATGTGAGCATTGGCGGACAAATGAGCGAGCATCAACAGACATTATTGCGCAGAGTATTTGAACGTGCGACAAACCGGGAAGCCGAGATAGTCATCGCGACCGACAATGATCCTGGCGGTGACAGCCTTGCCGGGGAAATCCAAAAGCTTATTCCTGCTCATGGGCAATTTTTGCGATCCGTACCAGCAAAAAAAGACTGGAATGCAGAACTGCAACACAAACAATGTTCTCGGGAAAAAACCGCGTTACCTTATCCTCATTCCTAAGCAATCCAAAGAAAATAGCCCTGTTCCGGAGAGATTGACCCAGAGGAATACTTTGCGTGATGGTTTTAGCTACGGTTATCGGCGCGCGCTAAATTTACGAGTGTGCGGGAGAAGATTCTTGTTTCCGATTTGCTAACTCGAGTGTTCAGTTTTCAGGCAATCGTATCCAGCTCCTTTTGAGTGAATTGACTCAAGTCGATCTCCTTGGGCAGGTCCTGCCGCAAGGGGACCAATTTTAAAAAGGTCACGGAAGAAGCTGTTGCGGAGGCTGTCAAAAAACTGAATAACCGACCACGAAAGTGCCTCGAATACCAGACACCGCATGGAGTATTCTGACTGGCGGCTCGTGGTGCACTTTCAATTTGAATTCACCAAAGAGCCGCTTGGGATTTGAATTGTCGGACTGCGGAAGGGAGCACTATCTGTGAAAAAAATCGGCTGACATTTCCAGAGTTCAAAAATTTCATCTTTGTCCACATGATATTTCAACGCGCACTTAGACAAAAATAGCCATACCAATCAAACCGGTGGCCCACAGCCATAAGGGTGGACAGACCCCCGCCGGAAACCAGTACAAGCCGTATTCCCTTTGCAGCAGGCGGGCTATAGGTTTGGGTGGCTGCGGGTAAATCGTAATAATATCCGCTTCCCAAGTAAGGCGCAACCAAAGGTCAAAGGCTCCGACTGGCAACAAGGGGAGTAGCAAGATGGCAGCGAAGAACTTTGGCGTAGCACTTTCAACGATCCCAATCCAGGTCAACAGCCCAAGCCAAAAGCCGTAGAACACCAATAACCCGAGCATGAAAAATATGGCGCGGGAGCAATGCCCCACTCCAGGGAGAAATTGACGGCGAGTCATGGCTGTTCCCTCATTTGTCCTTGGACTGGGAAGCCTCCGGATGCTCGATCATCCGTTGCAGCATTTCCATGGTTTCGGTTTGCCGAGATTTTTGCCAATGGCTATCCTGACGTGGGGCGTTCTGGATCAAGGAATAAATCTTTTCGGCGTCCGCGCTTCCGTGTTGTCGTTTGGCTTCGGCATACTCAAAAATGTTCTTCCCCCGATAGGGATGGTCATCAATCGTGGCACCATACTCAAGCAGGAGTTGGACCTGGACAAGATTCGCATCCTGGACCGAGCTCATCAGGGCCGTGTTTCCCTGGGGTGCGATGTAATCCGGCGACACCCCTGCGGCCAATAACACGCGCAAGGTCGGAGTGTCATTGGTGTATGCTGCAACCCAAACCTGTTCGGCTACTTCCACCGTCGCATATTTTTCCTTGGGGATCGCCGCGATCAAGAGAGCGACCGCCTCGCTTTGTTTTTCTTGTACCGTCAGGGCCAGTGGTGTGTTGCTGGTTGGATACTTGTTGGCGCGCTTGATAGGATCAAGCCCTTGGCTGATGAGATAGCGTGTGCTTTCCAAGAAGCCGCTACGGGCGGCGTAGGCTAAAGCGGTCCGACCATTGATGTCGGTCGCCTGCAGGTGCTTGTAATCGCGCTGGCCGATGGCCTTCAATACCTTGGGCATGCCGACGGCTGCGGCGGCTATGGCGAGGGGGTAGCCGACTAGCGGGGTGCGACCGTCCCGTTCCATCACACGATGGTATGGCAGCAAGCGGTCCAGCGAATTCGGACTAGCTTCGGCGTCCAGATCGGCACCGGCTTCGATCAGGCGTACAGCCTCATCCTGCTGCTCGGCCAGAATGGCGCGAATCAGTGGGGAAATCTTTTCATCTTTGCGAATAAAGGGGTTCTCCGGCATCCGGCCATTGACAGCCAACGTGGCGAGGGCTATTTCCAGCGCTTTGCCAGCAGGCACGGAAACGTCAGGGAGAATTCGGTCTTGGGTTTGCGACTTGCCTGGGAACTTAAGTAATTCATGGGTCAGCAATATCGCCCGGCTCTTGCTGAATTTGATGATGGTCTTGTGACTCGCCAATCCGGCAGTCGGCTCACCATACACTTTGGCATGTCCGGTGGCCTGCAACACCCCGGCGATAATCTCCGCGCCACCGCGCGTCTTGCTCGAAACCAAGACTAGGATGGGAATATCCAACACCCTGGCAGGCAACGTCGTCGATTTGAGCCGCACCTCATGGCCTTGCCTCTGCGGGTTGATTGCCTCATAGATCAGTGCCCCCTGAGGTAAGAAGCGGCCAAGTATGGCATACAACATATCAAGGCTGCCGCCGCCGGAATCGCGCAAATCAAGCAGCAAGGATTTAACCGGCGCTTCGTTCTGCAAGGCTTTCAGCCCTTCATCGAAATGTAAGTCACGGCTTATAAACAGGTCGGGGAGATAGATTCGGGCAATGCCCATCCTCTTATCCATCCAGTGTGCGGAAAAGTTCTCCGAAGGCGACACATTGCCTTTTGCCTGAACCGACAGCGAGATCGGATCAAAACCAAACTCGGCTGCTGGGTCCTGCAGGGCTTGGAGGAACGCCGCTTCGAATTCGTCTGCAACACCGCGAAAGCCGGTGAATAATTTCTTGTCGGGTTCATGCGCCCGCACGAGCGCACAGGCCTCGGCCAGGGTGTGATGGACTTGGCTGACCAGATCGGTGCGGAGGCGCGGGTCATCCAGGCGAGAATCCGTGGGGACCTGTCCCCTCCATCTTGCTTTCCAGCGCGGCGTATCGCCAAGTTTGCCAGGCAGAGTTTCGAGGGTAAGGTGTTTGTCCAAGCTGGGTAGGAGGTAAGCGAGCGTCTTTTGCATTATTTTTTCGGTGACAGGGAAGCCATGTTCCTTCACCAGATAATCCAATAAGGCCCCGATCTCCGGCATCCAGTTGATGGTTCCGCAGGCGCTGAGACTGGTCGGCAGCTCTCCCAACCATAGGGCCTCAGAATCAGCAGCCGGGGACTCGTCCGCCAACGCCGCCGGGCACGGTAGGCCCAGCATCAAGACGGTGACCACAACTATGGCTAGAAGAAACAGGGGCCGTTGATTCACAGAATGCCTTCTCATCTGATCCCGTCCTCTTCCCGAGCGAGAGCCCGGTTAATGCTCGATGTGTTCACGCCAAGATGGCGCGCGATCTCTGCACCGGACAGGCCAAGCTCATGCCGACTTCGACGGGCAATGGTCATTCTGGCCTCGCACACGATGCGGCGTCTGTTCCCCAGTTGCAGTTCTTCGGAACTGATCTTACTCCGCTCGCATTCTTCCCGGATAATATCGGTTATCGTGCGGCCGTCTCGCCGGTGTTTCAGTTGCCGTGCCAAGTTTCCCTCGGCTTCATTCAGGATTTCCCGAATAAAATCCCCGTTACCCAGTATCCGCTGATCGTATTCCTCTTGCAGGACCTTTCCTCGCATGGCAAGCACCCGGGACCAGCCGCCCTGGCTCCGGATCAGCCCGCCGCCGGTCAGTACCGGATCTCGTCCCTGCCCAGTCCCCTCCTGCACGAATCGTCGGTAGGCCTCCCGCGCTTTTCGCGTTGTCTTGCCGAATTGAAGCAGTACCTGCTCGGTGTCCATCCAAGGGCATTCTCTCTTGTTCATCAGGGCACTGTGACCACACCAAGGATAGCAGTCCAGATCTTCCAGGGTATTTACCATTCCGGCCCGCATGGGGTTGAGATGGATGTAGCGAACCAGGGCCAGAAGGTACTGGTCCTCATCGCAGAGGATGGATTTGTAGCGGTTTTCGAAGAGATGGCCGGTGCGGCGGTGACGACAATTAAAATAGAGGGCGTACCCGGTGAGAAGTTTGCGCATGGCAGTGGAAACGCCCGTCTCACCGCTCTTGAAAATGAGGTGGACGTGGTTGTCCATCAGGACCCAGGCGTAAACAACGCACTTCCCCTCCGTGACAATTCGGCCGAGTCTTTCGAGGAATCGGATTTTATCCTCGTCATCTCGAAAAATGTTCGTCTTATCAATGCCCCGAACCATGATGTGATGCAAGGCGCCGGGGATATCCAATCGTGCTTGGCGTGGCATGATGCGATCCTACGGAAGGCTCTTGGTATTGTCAACTGAAAGCACTCTGTGAATCAACGTCCCCCAACTCTTCTTAGCGCGTAACTATTTCAGCAAATCCGTCCCACCTATTGACATCCCAATCGTTCTCAAAAAGGTAGCGAATGATCACATTACCTTTCCTGTCGATTAGATAGGTGTCGGGTTGCCCACCCATCCTCTCCTCATATCCTGATGAGGCTGAGGCTCCGAAAGCCTTAGCGGTGGCGTAGTCGCCCATCACCACAGGATAGTTAACCCCTTTTTTCTTGAGGGCTTCAGAGACCTTAGCCATATACCCCAGAGAAACATCGGTCAACGGGCCAGTATCATTCGCTTTATCCATAAGGATACCAATAACAGTGAAGCCCTTGGGGCCGTACTTTTTTTGTAAGGCAATAAAGATAGGAGGAAGCATTACAGGATTGAATCCTGTAGCGGGTCCCAAAAAGAAATGCACCACCATACCCTGCCCTTTGTACTTGTCAGAGTCAAGAATGGCACCACCATCTACGGAGGGGAGCTTGAAGCTTGGCATCTTCTTTGGCGCGGCATGGGCCTGTGCTGCGAACAGGCAAAATAAAACAGACAGCAGTCCGGTGAACAATATTTTGGAAATAATTTCTCTTAAGGTAAACCCCCGGCTTTGCCGGTGGGCTCTGACTTGCATTATGGTTTTCATGGGGGGGGGAAGCCTTCTATGGTAGTGGTTGATAATTACTATGGCCCGCTCAATGTCAATGAGCACCATAATTTTGGATAGATCCTGAATCCGTGACGCCCGAAGACGTTTGTGAGGCTTTGTGGCCCCCGAAAAAGTTTTGCGGAGCCACACAGGCCTCTTGATGGTCAAAAAATCGCCCTTATGGGCCAGCCGGCATTGTCATGCCCTCCTTTTTGCCAAAAATCGCTGCATCCAGACGTGCTGCTCCTGTTGAAACATGCGGACGACATGCTCCCGCCTCAGGGAGGAGCAAGCTTATTATAGAGAAACAGGGTACGTGTGATTCACAGAATGCCTTCTCATCTGATCCCGACTCGCCTCTTGTCTGGTTTTGAAATGACAATGGCGGACAAGCTCATTTTTCAGTGTACCCCAGAAACTTTCCATGGGGGCGTTGTCGTAGCAGCTTAAGCTCAGCCAACGCGCTAGCCAACACCTTGTCATCTTGCTCAGTTGCAGCCACGTCTTCAACACGAATGTCCGGGGTGATACCTTCCGGTGCCGAAGAGTGCCCCTTGGGGGTTCGCCAGCGAGCGGTAGTGAGCTTTACTGCCGACATGTCGTTCAGAAGCAGGATCGTTTGGATTGAGTCCTTGCCGAAGGTGGGCGTACCGATAATGAGTGCCCGCTGGTAATCCTGCAAGGCACCCGCCACGATTTCTGATCCTGCCGCAGACTGGTCATTGACCAGCACGACCAAGGGAAGGTGCCTCACCTCGTCGGATAGTTTCCCTCGCTCGCGTTTATCTCCCCTGGAGAGAATATCATTGTTGCCTTTGTATTCCTGGGTGGCGTCCTTCGTTTGGCCTTCGGTGGAGAGCAGGAGGGTATTGTTGGGCAGGAAGGCCCCGGCGAGCGCAATTGCCTGGTCGAGCAGCCCGCCTGGATTGTCACGTAGATCGAGCGCCAAACCGTTCAGTGTCCCCTGGTTCTGCCTGTATAGGGATTGCACGGCCTCGACGAATTTTTCCAGGGTATTGCGGGGGAAGGCCCGAACTTTGATATAGCCGTAGCCCGGCTCCAAAAGTCTGGAGTTGACGGTCTGATAGGCGACGATCTTGCGAGTCAGAGTAAATTCCAGTGGCGAATTCACGCCCTCGCGCTTGATGGTAAGACGAATTTTCGTATCAGACTTGCCTCGCAAGTGTTTAGCAACCTCGGAGAGCGACAATTTGCCGATGGGCTTCCCATCAATCTTGGTGATGACATCACCCCGGTGGATGCCCGCCTCGATGGCTGGCGAATCGTCGAGGGCGGACACGACCTGGTGGCGATCATTCTTTATCCTAAGCTCAAGACCCACCCCCGCCGAATTTTCCGAATCGCTGAACATTTCACTGAATGCCTCGCCTTCCAGATATTCTGAATAGGGATCCAGTTTGGCCATACCCGCCAGGCATGCATTGAACAGCCGCTTATCATCGACAGGATCAACATAGGCGTCCTTAATCCGCCTCGAGAGCTCTCGATAAACTTTCCATTCTTCTGGTGTGAGGGGAGATATATCTTGGTGTGGCTCTTCTGCCAATACTGGTGAAATAGAGATGGGCAGCACCAAGACGAGCATTACCGCGATAACCAACAGACGTAGTTTCATGCCCTTCTCCTGTGTGACCTTTTTAGGAAATGAATGTATTAGTTTGTGCACCACGCTTTATTCAGTCCTGGAGTAATCTCATTTAAAGCAGATCTTACAAAATCATCAATCATGTTATCAACACAAGATGTGCTTGCACCACAAGACTGCATACACTGAAATGTGTAATTTGATTCCCATGACCCATCAAGCATTTTTGAGATTTGTGCTTTTTTGGCGGAGGTAATGTTCTTGCCAGTGACTTCTCTGCATATCGTCTGCATTTTTTCCTGAACTCTGGCTAAAGCTACGCCCTTAAAATCTCCACATGTCCTGGCAGAAGCAGTTACAGGAATAGCGCATACAAAAACAAATATAAAGAACATGAATTTTATTAATTTCATTTACTTCTCTCCTCGATATGAAAGCAATTTTTTGTTTCCAACTCTACTTGCGCTGAACAGACTCACCCGGTAATTTCAATTTATCCTTTCACTGCACTCATAGTCTTTGATTCATTTATATCTCCGATGCCCCGATAGAAAAAAAATAAGCCTGACGGGGTAAGCAGGCAAACCCTGGATATAATGCCCCTATTGCAAAGGTCGCCATCTGTTTCAATCGCACGCAGACGCTTCTCTGCTCACCTCAAAGGGTAACACCAACCGAAATCCAAGCACATCGGAACGGAACCCTGGCTCCCGACGCAGACGATTCGAGGCCCGTGCCCCCACATGGTTAGTGCCCCAACTGCCGCCGCGAAAAACGCGATGTTCCCCTGTCTGTGGCCCTTGAGGATTACGACAGGGGCTGGCAGCGTAATAATGCGCACCGTACCAGTCCTGCACCCATTCCCAAACATTGCCGGTCATGTCGTAGAGGCCGAAGGGGTTAGGTTTCTTCTCCCCCACTGGGCCACTCTGCCTTACCGAATTCTCCGCAAAACGGGCATACTCTTGCAACTCAAACCGGTTGTCCGTCCCGGCCCAAGTCTGCCCCTGACCGCCACGGGCAGCGTATTCCCATTCCGCTTCGGTGGGCAGGCGGTAGTTCCGACCGGTCAGGGTGTTCAGGCGGGTGATGAAAACCTGCGCATCATCCCACGACACCTGCTCTACCGGACAATTCCCGCCGCACTTCTTATTGGCTGAAGGGTTCTCGTCCATGACCAACTGCCATTGTCCCTGAGTCACTTCGTGTTTGCCAATGGAGAAAGCTTCCAGGCACACCTGATGTGCCGGTTTTTCATCGTCGAAGGCATACCCATCGGCCTTGGTGTCCCCCCTGCGGAAACAACCACCAGGAATAGCCACAAACTCTATGTCGGGTAATATACTGACGGTATTATCCCTAGCGCCCTCCGGCTGTCCAGCAAAACAAGGGGCAGCGACTAATAGCAAGGCGAGAGACAGGAGAAAACATTTTCGCATGGGAGGGGTGCTTCCTCTGGTGGGCTATTTGTTCAAACTAATATGCGAATGGGGCGTTGTTGATTCGTCGACCAACATATCAACAACGCCCCGCTTGAAGCCCTCTGATTCATTGGTTCATGAGAGAGGTGGGATCAATTACTCACCACAAGCTTTACGGATGGCCACATTCTTTGAAGATTCATAAAAATAACCAGATGGTCCTTTAACAATAAATATACCATCGGAGCCCTTGTTGTTTCCGCCAAAGTATCCCCCATTGTCACATTTGCCAGAAAAATTACCATCATTATCGTTTGTTATTAAAGTATACGCGTATGCGTAGGAAGCAAGTAGAACGAACAAAAAGACAATGGCTGCAACTGTTTTTATTTTCAGCATAGCGTGAATCTCCTTACATATTATAGTGTTATTGGTCGATTCGGCTGGGGAGGATAAATATCCATCACTGTTCAAGCCTACTTCAGTTTTCCTTGCACTTGATCTCCACCTTGACGATGTGGCTGCATGCTGCCGTCTTATATTATTTTAACCGCCCTATTCCCCCAAAAGGCATAACCTTATTTCTTATTTTTTCAATTTACCTTTGTTTCTCCTCGCAACTTATGGAACCAGACCTCATGGTCGTTCCCTTATAAAGACCTCCTTGAACATGTGCTTTAGAACAGATTTTTTTTGCCTCATCTTCAGCACGACTCTGAGCTTGGTAAGACTCATCGGCTTTAACTATAATCTTCATTTTTTCTGTGCTATCATACATAACAAAGCCATCCCCCCTGCATGAAAAGCTACATTCATAGTAGCGATTCCCATTTCCTTTGGTTCTTTCTGCCTGATATTGTCTTGACGATTCTGCTGCTGTTGCCACCCGCCCTCCATCAACTTCATTAAAATTCCCGATGTACTTACTCCCCTCGCTCCTCACCCCTTGAATGGTATATGATTTGGTCAGCGGCCTACCGGGGCGTTTAAGATCACTAAAATTGATATCCTGGGCTCCAACTGGAGCAGCAATAAGCACACACAGTAAAATCCAGAGAATATGGCGCATCATTTCTGCAACTCCATGCTTTTGTATGAGATGGATACATTTGCATCGCCAGTTGCCCAACTGGCACTGTACCCACCTGCGGAACCACGTTCAAAAAAAGCAACCCGCATAGTACCTAGGCTAACAGGTATGGTCGCCGTATAATGAGGGGGCTTCAGTATAACCGTATAATCATTTGAGACTACTTCGTCATCACGACCATCGAAATTTCCAAGCCACGCTGACCGCCGCTGCCCCTGACGCGGGAGCTTTAGAGTACTCGCAATATTAACCTTGTACTTTCCATGCGTAAGCATAATTGGTGCGCCCTTTTTGTTGGCGTGGACAGTCAGGGTGCCTTGCACGGAGCGCACAGCCGTGAAATTATACTTGCATGCAAGCCAGCAGGAGCCCTCGTGGGTATTAGTGCTGCTTTTATCCAGCTTGAGATCAAAATCGAGTAATCGACTTTTATCCACCAATGTTGCAACAGCCATATGCTCTATCATGGCTTTATGCTCTTCGGTGCGGGCGAGTTTGCTGGCCATGTTAGCGTCCCGAGGATCCTGGATCAGGAGGTAGGCATTGTAATAGCCTTCGAAAGTCTGTTGTGCTCGCATGAGTTGAATCAATTTCATGAAAACTTGAGGAGCCCGTTTATCGGGATCGTTTTGGGCAAATTCGACAAGAAAATCTTTCATCGTTTCCGGAGAGGTGGCCGCCTGATATGAAGCGTCGTAGCGTTCTCGAAAACGTGGATCTATTTTTTCAAAATAGGCGGAAAAAAGTCCATTCCAGTTCAAGTGCCGGAGAGAAAAAGGATGGTAGTCGTCCACCGGCTCCATCAGCAAATAAAGTGTTTCACCCGGATTGAGAACCAGCGCAGAGCCGCCACGACGATCTCGTAACTCTGTCACGCCATCAAAGGCAATGAGGTTTTTCCTTACGCCTCTAAACCCAAGAAGGTGCAGCGTATCCCCACGCATAACCGCACTGTACTTATTTCCCTTGCGTGGCAACCCCAAGATTTCCAAAAGAGTTGCCTTCTCTCCAACCCACACTCGTTCGAGTCGCACGGCGGGATTTTCATTATTTTCGCGATATGCTTCTGAATCCATATGCAGAACATGCTCGCGCGCTCCTGGATTTTCCGCCTTAAAGCGTTTTAAGAGGGCCTTTGAGAGATCTGCATCGACGGTCTCAACCTCACCCGGGTCCTCCTTAACCTGTGCCTCAACCTGCTCAAGTTTTTTCTGCACCTCATCGCTGCTTGCTGGTTCTTGCGAAAAAGCTGGCAGTTGGGAAAACATCAGCAAACTGCACACCACGCACAATACGACGGCGGGAGTCTTCCTTGCCCAAATTAAAGGAAACCTTTCTCGCCAGATCATTCGTCTTTTTTCCCACCGAATACATTTTTAATGAACCCGCTTGCGTCTTTCAGAAAGCGGTCAAGACCTTCGGCAAGTTGATCCGCCAAGGACGTTCCACCTATATTTTCAACCGATTCTCCCAGCACGATAATTTCTGTACGACGATTGGCCTGCCTTCCATCTGGTGTGGCATTGTCTGCAACCGGCTTGTTCATGCCAAGCCCTTGCGCCTGAATCCGTGCGGCAGGAAGTCCCTTCGCAACGAACGCCTGCTTCACTGCATTGGCGCGACGGGTGGAAAGGTTTTGATTGTATTCTGCACCACCCACGCTGTCGGTATGTCCTTCCACCAGGACATTGGCCTTGGTTTTTTCTTTGAGGATTTTCACCACCCGATCAATAAACACCATGCCATCACTTTTGATTTCCGACTTGCCCGTGTCAAACAAAATGCGCTCGTCCGAGGTAATCTGGGCACCTCGAGTCGTTTGCGTAACCTTGACCGCACTCTTTTTCGCTTGGTCATAATCGGGGTTGACGCCATTGCTCCCGGTTGTAACGCAGCCTGCCAGGAAAAAAACTAAACCAATTGCAATAAAGCTTCTCATGCCAATCTCCTTCTCTGATCATTGTTATTTGTAGATATCCATACCCGTTGGGGACGTTGATTCACAGAATGCTTTCTTATCTGATCCCGTCTGATGCCGGTCGGAAATAATGGAGACCAAATCGTTCACGCCGCAGAGAAGATCTTTTGTAATACCGAGATGCTCGGCTACTTCGGTGGCTGTTCGACCCGGCTCCTCTGACAACCGAACCGCATTACGTTTAAAATCTGGATCGTATTTCCTGCGTTCTAAATTCATGGCACCCTCCTGTCATTGTCTCTAACAATGACTTAACCGAGCGTCCACTATTTCATAGCAGGATCAGACCTGATTAGTCACGCCCTCCGCATGCTTTTCGCAAAGCTGACTCGACACCGATGCCTGCTTCAGTACCGGCGGTCTTTCCTCCGCCCCATGAATATATGTTTTTGTTATTGTGTTGAACATTTACAAAAACTTTCTCTCCACCAAGGCACTCAGCATGATAGGAATCATAAGAAGATTCATGCACCGGATACTTCCCAGGTATGGTTTTGAATTTTCCAGTTTGTGAAGTCGTGTTTACTACATTGGCGGCAAGAGTCCAATAAACTACTCCACCCCCTGCCGGATCATCAAAAATGAACCCATAGTAATTTTCCCCATTCGACTTTCCTGATTTTTGTATTTTGATCGGCGTATTCGTTGTTGTTTCCAAGATGGAGCACTCCCCCATACCGATCTGAAGCTTTATTAAGGCCATCCTAACCCCTTCTCTGTCTTTTTTTGTAGCAGGAAGCGTAAGCCCCTGGATGGTCTTTTCAGAAGAACAAGCTAAAGCTTCCGGCTTCAAATTCGTTCCTGCGATCGATGACGCAGGATACAAAAACATAAGCGATATCAGATAGAAGACGGATACATTTTTTTTCATTTTGACACCTCTGTTCTGTAATTTCGATAACGGATTGGACTCGATAAGATGGTGCATTAGAGAAAACACTATTTTAGTAATTCATTAAATTTCCCCTCTCTGTCATGGTTCTATATGGAAACAAAACCTTAACAAGGTCGGTTAAATCCGGTGCGTTTTCTTTTTCCTGCAGCTACTGGCTGTTGTTGAGTTGAAAAACTTTGACCTATCCACAAAAATCCTCCAAGATTAAGTAAAAAATTCACTTTCTTGCCTGCGGGGCTGAACAGAATCCGGCACCGCCCAGACCACGGGCGGGAGAAACTAGGAGCGAAAGCTTCGCCGATAGCGGGCAAAAAAATGGTTCACGTCATTCTCAAAAAGGCGGCGAAGCGCAAATACGCAGCCCGAAGATTCTTTATCATGGACTTTATTTCGACAACAGTTCGTCATCTGTTGCCATTGTTCCTGTATCCAGGCTGGCGAAAAAGACAGACATCTCCTCGTACAAAGAATCCCTGTCATACTCATCTGAAGGTCGCCCCGTAAGCTTCCGAAGCCAAGCTTCCCATGCTGCACTCTCTGGCCGGATGGCAACGGGAATGACCTGCCTGGCAAGTTCAGCCGCCACCCATGGCGACTCGCCAATAGAAATGGCCCACAGGAAGGTCTGCGCAGTCTCGGCAAGGCGCAATTCATCCCCAGTCCACTCCCCATGCCTCACCATAAGGGCCAAGGATCGCTCAATCACCACAGGGTTATCCACCCCCATAAAAAACAGTCGAAAAATGTCAGCCACAGCATTGTACAGTCGGACCTGGGCGGGATCAAATCCACCCACCTGCACAAACAGCGGAGAATCAGGAAGGTTTTCGATGTGCTCCTCAAGGGACACCATGCCCATTTTATGCATCAGGCGAGTCATCAGATAGAGCACGCCGACCAGCCGCTGATAATGGGCCAGATCGGAGGGTTTAGTTTTTCGACTCAGCATGTGATTTGGCCCTCCTGCTGCAATCTGTCCACGATGCCCATTATTTCAGCCAGCGCTTCCCTGCCCCGGATGGCAACGGGTTCGAGAACAGTGTCTGGATCTTGCCCATAGTAGCGTTCATTGAGGTCCTCCAACAGGATAGCAATAACCCGCGTGCTTACATTGCGGAACACTGCCTGGGCAATTTCGAGGTTTTTCAGATACCACAAGGCTGTGGTCAGGCTGTCGCTTTGCACCTGGCGTAACAGGATTTGCCAGGAGCGGTCATCAAGGGAAAGAAGCCGCTCCCCGCTCTGACGAAAGCTGCCCTCGATCTCGGGCCGCGTGAGCGCAAACTTGAGCTGCG
Source organism: Deltaproteobacteria bacterium HGW-Deltaproteobacteria-3 (assembly GCA_002841785.1). Classification (GTDB taxonomy): domain Bacteria; phylum Desulfobacterota; class Desulfobulbia; order Desulfobulbales; family Desulfurivibrionaceae; genus Thiovibrio. The sequence goes on from PHAW01000003.1 coordinate 20,836, forward strand.
GCAGCAGGGCCTCCGCTTGGGTAGCCAAGGCGCGCATGGACATCTCGGAAAGGATCATGGAAATCTCTACGCTTTGCTGGGTGCAGTTCAGGACAAATTCGGAGCTGTCCTTCACCTTGGTAAGCCTGATGCCAGGTGCTGTATGGTCAGGCGGATTTCCGTGTTCATGATGGGTCCTTAGCGCTGGGCGTGGCCCTGTGGGCGGGGCGTTCCGCCACGCCGGCGTACCATTCCAGTAACGCGCATCCCGCAGCATCGTCAAAATCGCGAAACGGATCCACCAGAATGAGATAGGGACAGTCTTCCGAGAAAAAAATTGCATGTCGTCCAAGGCTCTCCAGGAGGTATCAAGTTCACCGTGGAGTACACCGTCGAAGTTCAGAAAGCTTATCTTACGCATGAGTACACCAGCCATCCCACCCCGATCACGATGCTCCAGATAAACAGAACAACGCCCACGCCTGATCGCCTCAGCAGTAAGACCCCCAGGCCATCCGCCAACAGGTAGACGCCTGCGGCGAGGAAACCAAGCGGAAGAACCATAAGGCTGCCGGCCATCTGATGTCGCAGCCAGTCCTGAAACCAGAGCATAAGCACGCCCAACGAAAGGCCCGTCGCGCCTGACAGGACGCGGAGGACGCCCTCCATTCGCGTCGCGTCCGGCTTCGTTTTGGTAAGTGCCAGACTGTAGCCAATCAACTGCCAGAGAATATAGAGCAGAAAGCCGACGACCAGGACAACCAGCGTCACTAGCAATATCTGGTAGTATAACGGCTGCGACAGAAAGCGTTCGAGAAAAGAAGGCACGCGGGTTACTCCTCGGGAAGAACGGAAATCTCTACACCTTGCTGGGTGCAGTTCAAGACAAATTCGGAGCTGTCCTTCACCTTTTCAAGCGTGACCCCGGGATGGTGCATGCTCAGACGTATTTCCGCGTTCATTATAAACCCTTAACAGCCGTTTCACGGTTTCAGGAAGACAATTCCCAGCCCATCCATCAATAGGTAGCCACTCGCGGCCAAAGATCCAATGGGAAAAACCATGAGCCCATCGCTTCTCTGGATGTGCAGCCAATCCAGTAGCCAAACTACACCCTGTTCAGTTTTCCCGTACCAACTCCGCCCAGAAAAGCATATTCCGTCTAGCAGGATATTGAAAAAGAGTTTTCACTGACGGCGCTCTTGCCGTCATGTTCTGATACCGAGCAATACGAATTAAATACCTGGCTGGCGGCTCGTGGTGCACTTGCAATTTCATTCACCTAGCCCTCTCCGGCTTGACTGGAAAGCCCCCCGTCTTTCTTAAGTCAACAAATCAACAACGTCCCCTTCTTTTCTTGTCGACGGGAGAAATATAGGATGCCCCCTTGTGCACGCATTCCCTCTTAGCAGAGGCTCTTTTCAATCAAGCTCCGTCACGGGCTTGATTGAAAAGATTATTCAATTTTTCTACTTTCCACTGTCTAAAAATCCCATCTTGACGCCATTTTTTATCTGCCAGCCTATCTGTCATAAGATTAAGTGTTTTTTGGTCTTTGGCATTAAGTTCTTTCTGGTTATTATTATAGCTATTGTATTGAGCTATAATCCCACCTGCAACGGGGATAAACTCTCCTCCAAATAGCATGATATCCTTTGCAAGATCATTTGATATCTGGCCTTGTGCGGCGGATGCCGCAGTGAGAATTACAGTCTGAGTAATAAGCTTCGCTGCAAAATTTGCCACATTCAAAGAATTTCCAGTGCGCAAATCTGCCTCTAGAACACCATAGCTATTCAACATCCCCCAAAGTGTTCCATCACTCTTTATTTGCTTTATGTCTTTCGAGCTAAGTGCCAAACCTTTATTAAGTGATTGGAATATCAACTTCATACCTGGCGATGTTAATGCAGTGAGTACCTCTGTATTTACGCGTACAATTTTTTGGAGGTTCGTAGGTCTACCGACCAATTTATCCCCTATTTTGGCGCTCGTTTTGATAAAAGCAGAAATTTTATTAAAAGCACCCTCTGTCCTCATCGCCGTCCTTAGTGCTGTGCCACCGGCCACTGTTGCAATATCCCCGGCAACTGACAGGGTATTTATAAACGCATCTGCTGCATAGTTAAGCTTTGCAGCTTTTTCATTATTTCCAAATTGTGATTGTATGGAACCTAATACCGGAGTCCATTTTTCATCAAGCATTTTCAGCTCGGCGTGAAATTTGTCATCAATCACTTTGTTGCTAAAACTATTATCAACTATCCCGATGTCATTAAGGTGGCCCATCAACGATTTAATCTGCTTATCGCTGAGTTTTTCTATTTCAAGCCCTTCTGGGGTTAACCATTTAGAGAATTCTGGAGACATTTCAAGCTCTCTGATTTTCTTCATTTGAAGAGAGGACAACTTGAAACCGGGGGCGGATGATGCCAAAGCAAAACTCCTTACCTCGACAGCCTCAAATGTCTTCACATCGCCTTCATCAAACACAACTTTTTCCATCTGTTCGATTTTAAGTTCGTTGTCTATTGACTGATTGACCGTTATCTGCGCAGTGGTTGTGTCGCTACCGTTGCAGATGGAGGGGGCAAGAATACATGGATCCACCGAAACGAGGGAGCCGGTGGTAAACACCCTGATGTTGGCTGGGGTGGTGACGATTTGCCAGGCAAGATAGGGATACGAATTGCCCTCATTGATACGCCAGGTGTTGGTGAAATCCCAACCAGCATAGCTTGCTCGCTGCTTCATTTGGGCGGTAGTGCGGCCTGTGCCGCTGCCGCTTGTCATCCAGCCTGAAGTTCCTGTATTCCAGTAGGAGCTGGTGGTATTACCCCCATCGTACTGTTCACTCACCAGTCCTCCCCCAGGCCATCCTCCTGTATCACTGACAGCTCCAGTGCTATAGGAATTGCTAATGCTACTTCCGGGATCACTATGTCCGACTAACCCGCCAGCAATTCCACCGCTCACACTGCCAGTGCTGTAAGAATTGGCAATACTGCCACCAGACTTATTATGGCCTACCAGTCCACCGACACAATGGCTCATTGCATCGCCCGGGATGATAGTCGCCGTGCTTGTGCTGTATGATTTCATAATAGCGCCGGAGTTATCGCCCACTAAGCCGCCAATTCCGTATACGCCGCTCACGCCTCCCGTGGTGTATGCATTGGTGATACTGCCAGAATTGTAGCCCGCCAGCCCGCCGACAAAATAATATCCATCGATATCAACACCAACAAGACCTACATTGCGTATAGCCCCTGCTGTTTTTCCAAATAAGCCGACATAATCTGTGCCTAGCCTATTAATTCGAAGGCTGGTAATAATATGATTCAACCCATCAAAAATACCACCGAACGCTCCGCCTGAAGTACCCACCGGTATAAATCCAGCGCCTCCATTCCATCCGCTGGTGGTACTGGCGGCGATATCCTTGCCCAAGGCATAATGGCCAGACAAGTTGGTATTCATTGCCTGTAATTGACTTACACTGTTCACCAACATGAAGGCATCCATGGTGCTGCCGCCATTGCGTGTTACTTTCCCGCTATATGGATTGCTACTATTGTCCGACTTGTAGGAGGCGTGGTTATAAGTTCCAGACGCTGGATTGTAATATATGCCTACCGCTGCCCCGTTGTTCACCGTTATATGGCCGCTACCTCCAAACGCCACTGTACCAAAACCGGTGCCGGTGTTGTCCGCCCGTAGGAGGACACTGCCGCCACCAGCTGAATTGATGGACGCGTTAACAACGATATTGCGGTAGGCGTTGAGGGTCAACTTGCTCAAGCTGGTCCAGTATACGGTGTCGTTCACAAAGATGTCGCCGTTGCCGCTACCGGAGGTAATGGTCTGTAAAGTGATATTACTGGTGTTAAGATAATTACCCAGGTCCGCCCCTCTGATGTCGCCACCACTGGCGGCGATTTTATAATCTGTGGGATCAATAAGCCATTGACCCATGGCGCCATAAGGAGCGGCAGTGGTGATTTTAACCGCCGGGTCGATAGTCACATGGGCGCCCGAGGTTTCGATGAAACCACCGTCGCCGCCATTGGGCGCGGAGGCATCCAGGGTACCGCTCACCGCCACCTCGCCTCCCATGGCTTTCAAGATGATGGTTCCTTCCTGCTGATCCACGGTGGTGGCTTTGATATGACCGGTCATGTTAATAGCCTTGTCCACCACGTTCTTGGCCACCTCGGCGGTGAGCAGCACCCAGCCGCCATTGGCCTCGATGGTGCCGCTGTTTTCCACCGCCGCAGCGAGCGAGTTGCCCAAGGCGTCCTGAAGCTGGCTGGTGATGGTGCTGTCCGCCTCAAAGAGGATCAGATTGTCACCATAGAGGTCGATGGTGAAGCTATTGGCCGAGGCAAGGGCCACCTTGCCCAACCGGGCGGTGATCAGACCGGAGTTCTGCACCGAGGGCGCGACCAGGGCCACCAGGCCGCCTTCCTGCACGGTGATTTTGCCCTGGTTGATAATCTGGGCACCGGCCTTGCCGGGGATGGTGAAGTCGAGCTTCCCGGCCATGAAGTCATCGTTTTTAATGTCGTGGCTGGTGGCAATGAGTGCGGCCACATCCACCTGGGAGTCCTTACCAAAGAAGACGCCGTTGGGGTTCACCAGCACGATCCGGCCATTGGCAGTGAGCTGGCCAAGAATTTGGGAGACATCGGGGCCGGTGACCCGGTTGAGGGTAATGGAGTTGCTGGATGGCTGGACAAAGCGGGTTTTCTCGCCTGCGCCGATGCTGAAGCTGTTCCAGTTGATAATGGCCTTATCCGTGCTCTGGGTGATGGTGACCTGGGCCGGGGCGGTCTGGGCAATGGTTGCCTGGCCAGCGACCACGGTGCCGCCATTGGGGTTGGCAAGAGCTTGGCCATAGGTGGCGGCAAGCGCGGCGGTGGCTACCAAAAGAGAAGCCGTCAGTTGGGTGCGGCTGTATCGCTTTTTCATGTTAGTACCTCGCCGTGGCGGTGAAGAAGATGCGGGGTTCCTTGCCGTCGTCTGGCAACTCGGCAGCCACATCACGGGTCAGCGGCTTGGTCAGCTCGACCGATCCGCTGAGATAGTCGGTAACGGCCAGCCTGAGCCCGAGACCGGCGGAAGCACCATCCTGATGATCGGGCCGGGTGTCGGAACGGTTCCAGATCGCACCGTAGTCATAAAAGAGATAGGGCTGTAAGTAGCGGACCTGCAAGGCGTCAGGACTCCCGGTGTACTGCAACTCGGCCCTTGCGGCCATGCCGCTGTCGCCGGTGATCTCGGAGGAATCGTAAGCTCGGCCAAACTGGCTGCCGCCATAGCCGAACTCCTCTGAGGAGAGCAGGGACATAAAGGCGTACTGGCCAGTGGCAGCCACCTCCAATGAGAAATTGTGGCCAAGCTCCTGCTTGCGGGAAAGATAGGCGGTGAGCTTGCTGAAGTCGCTGTGGCCGTCCACTCGGGTGAGATTCGGCGAGCCGGGCTCGGTGGCGTTGAGGATGTTCATGCCCTGATAAAAACCCAGAGTGGCCATATTGACGCCGCCGTAGGTGTCTGCCAGATCGTAGTTCATGGTCGCCACCAGCTCGCGGATGCGGTCGTGGGACTGGAGCTGGCCCAGGGTATCGGTTTGGGAATTGCGCAGAGTGAAGCCTCCAGCGAGAGTAAAATTCTGGCTCCGGCTGCGAAGCAAGGGAAAGCCCACGGTGAATCCGGCGGAAACGCTGTCGCCCTTGATTTCGTAGACCTCAAGATAGTCATCTGGCCGGGTAAGGCTCTGGCTGGCGGTAAGGGAGAGTTTGGTCCCCTCGCTGGTCAGCACCTCGTCGTGATTGACGGAGAAATAACGGAGTGCCCGGAAATCGCTTGTGGTGGAGTAGTTGACGCTGGTGCGCTCAAAGAGATTGAGCAGGGAATTGGCGGTGAGTCCAGCGGAATACTGCACCGGCCCCGAAGTCTTAGTGCCCCGGTTGTCAACGGTGGCGTTGGCGCCGAGAGCCTTATCCGTGGTGACAGCCAACACCAAGTCCGAAGCGCCGGGCGCGGTGGCCGAGGGCTTGAGCACCGTGCTCACCTTTACCCCGGCCAGATCGTTAGCCAGCAGGGAGTAGCGCTCCAGCACCGCATTGTCGAGGGGCCGGGAGGCCTTGATCTTTTCGGCCCATTCCCGAAACAAGCCGGACCGGGCCTGAACATCGCCCTCAATGACAACCTCATTCACATACCCTTCGATGACCTTGATATGGACGATGCCGCCTTCGATCTTCTGGGGCGGAACAATGGCCTGGCTTAGGATGTACCCGGCGTTGCGATACTTGGCGGTGATGGCGTCGGCGATGCGATAGACCTGGAGCAGGGAGATTTCCTTGCCCAGAAACTCCTGCCACAGGGGAAGCAACTGCTCCCGGCTGTATACCGTGGCCCCCTCCACCTCGATGGCGGAGAGCACGAAGCGGACGGCCTCGGCCTGATCGGGCGGAAGCTGCTCGGCTGGTTCCGGCACGGTGATAGCCGGTTTTGCTTGGGGCTCGGGTGCTTTCTGAAAATGTTGCTCGACCCGGCCAGGATCAACGGAGGATGGTAGGGGTACAGGCGGGGCAGCGATTGCTACAGTCTGCCAGCACAGCAGAAAGATAAAGGCGTACATGGCTGGCACAAGAAGCCAGCGGAAACGAGTGGACATAGAGGTCTCCTGGTGGTTGTTGGGGAAACCCCGGCTCTCGATAATCTCAAATTTCGGGAAAAATATCTATTCCCCGGTCAATCATCGCCTGAAGGCATTCCAAAAAGCTCATTGTTTCTCGCATGTGCTTGGCATATTGTCAATACTTGAAAAATACGGGGAAGAAGGGAGGGTAATCCCCCCAGAAAATTGAGATGTTCAGACGTAGCACTTTCTCGTACCTTCATTAAGGTAACCCTACATTCTGTTAGGAGGCCTTGTAACCAACTCCGATAACTTCTGAAATGCCTTGTTTCAGTTTCAGCAGTAATTTCAGACGATCTTCAAAACGCTCCGCTTCGGCAATCCGGGTCGCGCTCATTTCCGCCACGAGCCGGTATTGTGACTGTTCGTTGGTTTCCATTGGGTGACCGTGAACGGTTTCAGCGAAGAATCGATTGAAGCCGAGACAAAGATGATGTTGCGGGAGATCGTAAAAAAAATGAATAAATTCCGTCTGAACGATTTGGTGTTAATTGCGTCAGACCGTCAGACCGTCAGACCGTCAGACCAAATATGAGTGGAATTGGCGAGAAAATATGCAAGGCTTTTTGAAGATTGACTAGGACCTGATCCGACTCAAGCTGGTCATGGATAGGGGACAACAAATTCCCTGCCCCTATCAGCCTTGCGGCCGCAGATTAATTTTGTATCAAAATTTGTATCACGAAGGAAAACAAGGTGGGAATAGGCGGCTGGAAATTACCGTAACATGCTTATTTTAATGGTCGGGGCGAGAGGATTCGAACCTCCGGCCTCCTGCTCCCAAGGCAGGCGCGCTAACCAGACTGCGCTACGCCCCGACGGACGATGAAGAGAAGCTGCTTTATTAGCACTCTGCCCGTGGCCGGTCAAGAGAATTGTTTTGAACCTGGGTAGTGGGGTTGTGCAAAATAGCAGCGATGTGGACGGCGACAGATATTTCGCACCAACGCCTAAAAATGTTGACGCACGGATGCGCACTTGCTATATTGCCCGCGTTCAGTTCAAAATCGATCCTGGGTAGCTCAGTCGGTAGAGCAGGTGACTGTTAATCACCCTGTCGGGGGTTCGAATCCCTCCCCGGGAGCCACGAAAAATTCAAGGCCGCCTCCATGCATAATGGGCGGCCTTTTTTTGCGCCTTTTTCCCGGCCCCGCGCTGTGCTTCGATGATACCGGGTGACAGCCAGAGAGTGATAGGGTATTTTAGCCTTATACCCGTATGGATTCCCCGCACAAAAAACCGGCTCATCAACATAACAAGGAGAAATCATGTTTGACTTCACCTTTCACAACCCGACCAAGATCATCTTCGGCGCAGGCAAGGAATCCTTAATCGGCTCGGAACTGAAAGCGGCAGGGATCACCCGGGTGCTGCTGGTTTATGGCCGCAACTCGGTGGTCAAGAGCGGTCTGCTCGACCGGGTCATGGCCAGCCTCAAGGCAGACAATATCGGGTGTACCCAGTTTGGCGGGGTGGTCTCCAACCCGGTGCTTTCCCATGCCAGGGAAGGCGTGGCCCTGGCCAAACGGGACAAGGTTGAGGCGATCCTGGCCGTTGGCGGCGGCTCGGTGCTGGACGAGGCCAAGGCCATCGCCGTTGGCGCCCTGAGCGATTCGGATGTCTGGCAGTTCTTTGTGGGCAAGGAGGTGGAACGCGCCCTGCCCGTCTTCACCATTCTGACCATCGCCGCCACCGGCAGCGAGATGAACGGCAACTCGGTGGTCACCAATGCGGAAACCCGCCAAAAATACAATATCTCCTCGCCCCATGTCTACCCAAAGGTCTCCATCCTCAACCCGGAACTGACCCATTCCGTCCCCCTTGACTACACGGCCTACAGCGCGGTGGACGCCATCGCCCATGTGATCGAGGGGTACTTCACCAAACAGCCCGGCACCCATCTCCAGGACCGGCTGGTGGAAGGGATCATCAAGACGGTGATCGAAACCACCGATCTGATCATGGCCGAGCCCAGCCACGCCAAGGCGCGCGGGTCCTTCATGTGGACCGCCACCCTGGCCCTCAACGGCCTGACCCCGGCCGGGATCGGCGAATACAGCTTTCCCAACCACATGATCGAGCACGCCCTGAGCGCTATCTACAACATCCCCCACGGGGCCGGGCTCTCCATCGTCATGCCCGCCTGGATGAAATGGTATCTCCCGAAAAACCCCAGCCAGTTTGCGCGGTTTGCCAAGGAAATCTTCGGGCTGGATTCCGGCGAGGCAGCGATCAAGGCGTTGGAGCAGTGGTTTGTCGCGATCAAGTCGCCGGTGCGGTTGGGTGAGATGGACATCCCGGCAGTCGATATCGAGGCAATCGCGGAAAATGCCGAGGGCCTTGCCAAACAATGGGGGATTGGCGACCTCTACCCCACGGCAACCATTACCGAGATTTTGCGGCTGGCGGTGTGAAAATAAGGAAATCGTAAAAATAGCCCTTCGACAAGCTCAGGGCGAACGGTTGTTCTCATCGCGTAAAAAAAATCCGCTCGTGCTGAGCCCTTCGGCAGCACCGAGCCTGTCCTGGCTGCTACTTTTCCACAAAAAGCACTGCGTGTTGCTGGCGTTGGTGCCCAGCAACACGCTCCTGTTCCTGGAAAAAGCAGACATAGCCGCCAGGGGATGCTTCGCCTTGGGCCAACCCCACCACCGTGAGCAGCGGGCCGGAAAACCGGGCAAAGATCCCCCGCTTGAAAAATTCGTTCCTGGTCAGCCGGGTATAATGCGGGGGCAGCTCTTCCGGCAGGCGGCGCCAGAGATAATCCCGGATCTCCTTGGACGGCTCCGCACCCAGCCAAGGCGGCAGCAGCCGCTGGCCGCTCACCAGCCAGTCAAAGCGCACCAGTTCGCAAAACAACTCCTCATCCGGCCTGGCATGGGCCAGTTCCACCAGCATCCGGGCCGTGAACTCCTGGGTTTTCGCCAGGGCGAAGAAATCCGCCGCCTGGCAGATCGCAAGCAGTTGCGCGAAAAAGCCGAAGGGCTCTTCTTCTTTTTCCCTGATATACGCCCAGAGGTTGCGGAAGAACCGGTTGTTATAAAAAGCCTCCAGGCACTCGCCCAGCCAGTACAGGCGGGAAAGCGTCGCATGGTCCAGCCAGCGGGTGGCCAGCACCGAATAGGGCGGCGTGCCGGAGCTGACCAGGCCGAACTCCGCTGCATCCCTGCTGATCGCGGTGCCCGGCAGAACTTTCAATAACCCCATCTGGAGATGGTGGGGCGCCATCCCGAACGCCTCGTTCAAGGAGGCCGTAAAGGTTGCCTCGGTCTCAGAGGGAAGCCCGAGAATCAGGTCAAGATGCAGGTGGATGTTATCACAGGCCACCAAACGACGGATGTTCTCCCCTGCCTTGGCCAGATCCATCCTCCTGTTTACCGCAGCCAGGGTGGCCGGGTTGGTGGACTGCAAGCCGATTTCGAACTGGAAGCGACCTTGGGGAACCTTCGACAAAAAAGCGAGCATCTCTTCAGTGAACAGATCCGGGGCGATCTCGAAATGGAAGAGGGTCTCCCCCGGCTGGGCCAGGAGCCAGCGCCAGATGGCCAGAGAACGCTCGGGCAGGGCGTTGAAGGTCCGGTCCACGAAGCGGATGATCTTGGGGAAATGGGCCAGAATCCGGGCCAGCTCTTGCTCCACCTCGTCCAGATCCCGGTAGCGCACTCCCTGCCCCACCGAGGAGAGGCAGTAGCTGCAGGAAAACGGGCAGCCCCGGGAGGATTCGTAGTAGATATTGCGGTTGGCCAGGTGGAGGGCGAAATCGGCCTCCCAATAGGGCATGGCAAACGGGGGAGCCGGGGCGGCGCGGTACTCGGCCTGGAGAGTACCCGCGGCCAGATCGCGGAAAAAATCATCCCCCAACCCCTCCACCTCGCCCCGGACCACGGTGCAGCCCGTGGGCAGGCTTGCCGGGGCCATGAAGGTCGCCTCCGGCCCGCCCAAGATGATCGGGACCCCGGGCAGAATCCGGCGCAGGTCGCCAACCAGCCGCATGGTGTAGTCACTGTTCCAGATGTACACCGAAAAACAGATGGCCTGGGGCGCATCGTTGGTAATGCGGAGCAGGGTCTGGTAATAGGGGTCGTTGATGGTCAACTGGTGCAGCGCCAGGCTGCTTTCCGGCAATGCCCGCGCCAGGGCGTTGCGCACATGGAACAGCGCCGGGCAGGAGTGCGAGTAGCGGGCGTTGAGGGTGATCAGGCTGATTTGCATTGTTTAACCTGCGGGAAACGGGTACATGTTTGTTTGTAACGCAGAGGCGCAGAAAAGCATCGACTCGAAGGTACACCATTTGATTTTTAAAACAATTCTATTTGCGACCTTGCGCCCCTGCGTTAATTTTTCACTCTTAACTTTTACCTTGTAATTGCCCTATGCTCCCCTACCCTGAGATCGACCCCGTCCTCCTCCACCTCGGCCCCCTCCAGGTCCGCTGGTACGGCCTCATGTATGTCCTGGGCTTTATCGCCTCCTACCTGCTGGTCCAGCACCAGATCAAGCGATACAACCTCACCGTGCTGGCCAAACATTTTGAAAACCTCAATCTGGTGCTGATCGTCAGCCTGGTGCTGGGCGCCCGGTTGGGCTATGTCCTGTTCTACAACCCGAGCTACTATCTGGCCAATCCCCAGGATATCCTGGCCACCTGGCAGGGCGGCATGTCCTTCCACGGGGCGCTGGCCGGCATGCTGATCGGAGGGCTCATTTTCTGCCGGGTCACCGGCCTGCCCTTCTGGCAGAGCGCGGATGTCTACATCATCACCACCCCCATCGGCCTGGGGCTGGGACGGATCGGCAACTTCATCAACGGCGAGCTCTACGGCCGGATGAGCGATGTCCCCTGGGGTATGGTTTTTCCGGCGGGCGGGGTGATGCCGCGCCATCCCTCCCAGCTCTATGAGGCGTTCCTCGAAGGGGTGGTGCTCTTTTCCCTGCTCTGGCTGCTGAAAAACCGATACTGGCAACACCGCTGGCCCTCCGGCTCGCTCCTGGCTCTGTTTCTCCTGTTCTACGGGATCTTTCGCACCATTGTCGAGCTGTTCCGCGAACCCGACGCCCAGCTCGGCTTTTTGTTCGGTGTGCTCACCATGGGCCAGTTGTTGAGCAGCCTGATGATCGGAACCGGGTTGCTCATCCTGCTTGTGAGGCGAAAAAGCGGCGGATTGGCCTGATCTCTTGACGCAGAATCCACGGATGTTTACAGTGCTCGGGAAACAAAAGACAACGGCTGGAGCGTTTTCCACACAATTGCGCTTCTGCCGGTTGTTACAGCCCTCGGCCAAAAACCATGACCCACACCATAAGCACGTCAGACGCGAAGCCTGAATCCGGGTTGTGCCGCCGGCTGCAGCCTTTCTTTTTCTTCCTTTTTCTCCTGTGTATAGCCATGACCCCCACCTATGTAGAAGCCGTTGAAATCGCCCCGCACCTCCATAAAAACAAGCTCGACAACGGCCTGACCGTTCTGGTCAAGGAGACCCCCGGCACCAAGGTGGCCACGGTCCAGATCTGGGTCAAGGCAGGGAGCATCTACGAGGAAAAACATGAGGCGGGCATCACCCATCTCATCGAGCACATGATCTTCAAGGGCACCCCCACCCGCGCCCCGGGCGAGGTGGCCGGAGCCATCGAGGCCATGGGCGGCCAGATCAATGCCTACACCTCCTACGAGTACACGGTGTACCACGCCACCCTTTCCTCCCGGAACTGGGGGGATGCCATGGAGGTGCTCGCCGATGCGGTGCTCCACTCGACGTTCGACGCCGGCGAGTTGGAACGGGAAAAAAAGGTGGTGCTGGAAGAGATCCGCATGCGCAAGGACCGGGCCAATATCGTCCTGTTCCAGGAACTCATGGCCAAGGCCTACACGGTGCACCCCTACCGGCTGCCCATCAGCGGCACGGCGGAGAGCGTGACCGCCATCAGCCGCGACGACATCCTCCGCTACATGAAAAACCATTATCACCCCGATAATTTCACCGTGGTGGTGGTGGGCGATGTCCGGGTGCAGCAGGTGGTGGACGCGGTGAACAGTCTGATGGGGGGGTTGGCCAAAAGCGAGGCCAGGCCGCCGGCCATCCCGAGGGAGCCGCCCCAGAAGGCTACCCGCCTCTTCTCCCTGACCGAGGATGTCAACCAGACCCAACTGGCCCTGGCCTTTCCCGGCTCCGCCTTCAAGGGGCAGGATGCGGCCACTCTTGATGTGATGACCAGCATCCTCGCCAGCGGTGAAACCTCCCGCCTCTATACCCGGCTGCGCAACGACACGGGGCTGGTCTACCGCATCGACGGCTCGGCCTTTACCCCCCGCGATCCTGGGCTCCTGGAGTTCACCGCCACCCTGGACGCGGACAAGCTGGCGCCCGCCCTGGAAGAGACGCTCACCGAGATCTTCCGGATGAAACGCTCCAAGGTCAGCGACGAGGAGCTTGACCGGGCCAAACGCAATCTGGAGAGCGATTTCATCTTCAACCTGGAACGGGCCGAAGGCCAGGCCAGGGTCCTGGGCTCCTTCGAGTTCCTGACCGGGGATCCCCGCGAGGACAAATATCTTGCCAAGGTCCGGGCGGTGAGCAAGGAGGATATCCAGCGGGTCGCAGCCTTTTATCTCCGGGGAGAGCATCTCACCGTGGGCACCATTGCCCCGCTTGGCACCGCCCTGAATCTGAATCAGGCGCAACTGGCCAAGATTATTGCCAAGGCCGAGGCTGCGGCCAAACTGGGCCAGCCCGCCTCCCAGGTGGACAACGCCTTTCTCTCCGGGGTGCATCGCTTTGAACTGAAAAACGGCATCCGGCTGCTGGTCCGGGAAAACCATGACGTTCCCACGGTTTCCGTCCGGGCTGTCCTGCCCGGCGGGTTGCGCAGCGAAACCCCTGCCACCAACGGCGCCTTCGCCTTTATCAGCGAACTCCTGCCCAAGGGCACCCAGCAACTGAGCGCCGAGGA
>PHAW01000386.1 GCA_002841785.1 Deltaproteobacteria bacterium HGW-Deltaproteobacteria-3
GGCTTTGTCGTTTAAATGATCAAGCAACCGTCCGGGGCAGGCAACGATGATTTCCGCGCCTTCTCTGATTTTTTTGATCTGGCCGGGCTTGCCGACACCGCCATATATTACGACACTGCGCAGTCTGGTCTGTCCGGCCATGGTGCCGATATTCTCATGGATCTGTTCGGCAAGCTCCCTGGTGGGGGCCACGATGAGCGCCCGTACTTTTTTGCGGGGACCGGCTTGGAGGCGTTGAAGGAGCGGGAGCACAAAGGCCGCGGTTTTGCCGGTGCCTGTCTGGGCAAGGCCAAGGATATCGCGACCGGCGAGAATGGGAGGCATGGCCTCGCGTTGGATGGGGGTTGGGGATGTATATCCGCAGGCCTTTATGCCGGCGAGTATTTGGGGGTGAAACTGAAACTCGTCAAAACTCATTAGAACTCCTTTGTTCGGGTGGCAATGCGGGAGAATGGGGTGTAATGCAGCCGCATCGCGTAAGCGGTGTCCCTTGCGGGAGCACCAGGATAGTGTTTGTTATTTTGCAATACATGCCGGAAGGTGTCAGAATGGCGATCAAGTGTGACAAGGGGTAAAATCGACAATGGTTCCGTCCGGGATGTTCCGCTCTATTTTTCTGTTTTTAATGAAGTATGTGGTCGGCAGAAACTTTGAGGGAGACTGACGAAGCAGGGAGGAAATAACACGGCTGGATGGATATCATAAAGAGGTATTACTTCTATTTAAATTCATATTCGTTATGCCACCATACTCTCTCTGTTTTCTTTGTGAAATGCGCTGCAGGAAGAAAACAGGGGGACGATTCAGGGTAATCCGCAGGGGAGAGGCTGATCCCGGCCAGGATGAGGAATAAAGGTGTGGGGATGGGCGGCAACTTTAGGGTATACTGCCCAATAATTCTGTTTTTAAGAAACGGCAGATCGCTCAATGTAAGGGGATACGTCCCTGTCCCGGCTGGCATGTGCGTCCCGGGATGGACGACCCTTTGATTGTGTTGCTTGCCGCAGGGGCAAGCAACACAAGGTGAGAAAATACAAGGAGGGCGACCAGATGAAAATGCTGATTTTTTTTTTGCCAGGGTGGCCTGTTGCGCGGGAATTTTGACAAGTATGGGCTGCACTGCCGCCGTTGTGGGCGGAGGAGCGGCGGGCGGATACGCCGTCGGTTCGGATGAACGTTCTGCCGGGACGATGGTTGACGATGCTGCGATCACCGTCAAGGTTAAAAGTGAACTCATCGGCGATAAAAACGTCAAGGCCCGGAACATTGATGTGGATACCGTCGCCGGGGTGGTGGTCCTTTCCGGGTATGTTGACTCGTCCCGGGAGGCGAGCAGGGCTGGTATCATCGCCAAGTCGGTGCCCGGGGTCGCGCGGGTGAAAAATGAACTCCGGGTGGGCTCTCGCACCATGGGGCAGGGGGTTGATGATACGGTTCTCGGCGCCAAGATCAAAGCGAGACTC
>PHAW01000141.1 GCA_002841785.1 Deltaproteobacteria bacterium HGW-Deltaproteobacteria-3
CGGATTATTGCCGAAGATGTCATAGACGACAAAGTCCAGGCTGAGCTGCTCGCCAAGCTTGGTGATACTGCCGACCGCCACATAGTTGACCGCCGGGGAGGAGATCAATGGCTTCAAGGCCTCGGCCTTGGGCGGCCACTGCTCATAGCCGAGCTTCTGCTGCACTTCCTCCCTGGACAGCATCGCCAGCCCCTTGCTCCGCACAACCTCCTGCAAGATCTTGTCGCTTGCGGCGACAAGTTGCTCCCCCCCCGCCTGGGCATTGATCCGGGGCGGCACCATGACGGTGTTCGGCTCGGATCCGGCACCCGAAGCAACCCCGGCCAACGGCGGGATAGGCTGGGCCACAACAAGAAAAAGGACTGCAACAACAATCTTCATGGCGCCCGAAAATCCGTGGGAACCTGTTATGTGCCCGGCTGAGTTGTCTTGTTTCATTCTCTCGATTTCGCGGTGAAGTGGCTTGGGGCCGCCCAAAGGTAGCGGACGGGTGGGCTATCTATTTAGCGTATCAGAATTATCAGGCCTTGGCCCAAGTGTCAAGAATCTTTGCTCTCTTCCCGAGTTTCATGCAATCCCCTGCCAGGGAGAGGGTTTCACTCAAATCGCGGATAAGCTCAAAAACCTTGAGCCCGCTTTTAGGATCAAGATTGCCGGTGGGCTCGTCCGCCAAAAGAACCGCGGGCTTCATTACCAGGGCACGGGCCAGGGCGACCCGTTGCTGCTCCCCGCCTGAAAGCTCCCCCACCTTGTGGTTTGAGCGGTTCAGCACCCCGACCCGCTCCAGAAGATATTCCGCATACTCAACAAGCTCGGAGCGTTTCCGCCCGGCAATCAATCCGGGCAGCAGGACATTCTCCAGGGCGTTGAACTCCGGGAGCAGATGGTGAAACTGAAAAACGAAACCAACCACCTGGTTCCGAAACAGGGCCAACTGGTCATCGTTTTTTTCAAAAACATTTTCACCCCGGTAAAAAAGCTGGCCCTGAGTGGGCTGATCAAGGGCGCCCAGGATATGCAGCAGGGTGGTTTTCCCGGTGCCGGAAGCACCGACCACCGCGACCATTTCGCCTGCGACCAGCCGCAAATTTACTCCGGCGAGCACTTGCAGGCTGCCGTGACCGCTATATTCCTTGCAAATATCCCGCGCTTCAAAAAACAAGGGGGATTCGTGCGCGTTATCGGACATGGAGCCGCCTCCTCTACTCATAGCGCAGGGCCACGGCCGGATCGACCTTGGCCGCCTGCCAGGAAGGGTACAGGGTGGCAACCAGGGTAATAACCGTGGCCGACAGGGCAATGAAGATGACGTCCGAGGGCAGGACCAGCACCGGCAAAGTGGAAATCGGGTAGACGTCGGGCAGATCGATGAACTGGTACCGGCTTAAAAGCGCGCACAGGCTCAAGCCCCCCACCACCCCCAAAAAGGTGCCGGTAAGGCCGATAACCAATCCCTCGTAGATGAAGATACGCATGATGCTGCCGGAGGTGGCGCCCATGGATTTCAGGATGGCTATATCCTTGTTCTTCTCCATGACCACCATGATCAGGGTGCTGACGATATTGAAGGCCGCGACCATCACCACCAGGGCCATGATGATTGAGAGCGCCGTTTTTTCCAGGGCAAGGGCGGAAAAGATGTTCCGGTTCATCCGCATCCAGTCCTTGGCAAAGAAATTCTGCCCCAGGGCCAGTTCAATCCGCTTCGCGACCTTGTCCGCCTGATTGAGGTCGGTGGTTTTCACCTCCAGCCCATGCACCGCGCCGGGCAGATCAAAGAAGCGCTGCGCCGTTTCCAGCGAGACGTAGGCCAGGGCGGAATCATACTCGTACATGCCGGTTTCAAAAATCCCGACCACCCGGCAGGTGGAAACCTTGGGCAAAACCCCCATGGGGGTCAGAGGCCCGGAAGCCGAGATCAGTCGTACCCGGTCATGGGTGGAGACACGCAACTGGACGGCAAGCTCCTTGCCCAGAATGATGCCCGGCACCGTTCTTGCGCCATCGGTCTGGACAGGGGCCAAGTCGGCTAAGGAGCCTGAGCGCAGATGTTTTTCCAGGCTGAGCACGCCTTGCGCCGTGGCAGGGTCAAGTCCGCGCAGCACGGCGCCGGTTCCGCCCTCGCCACCGGTGATCATGGCCTGGCTGTAGAGATACGGCGTGACCCCGCTTACCCCCTCGACAGCGCGAACCTTGGCGGCAACCTCTTCGTAGTCGCTGATATTGCCGGTGTAATCCTGGACCACCACATGGGAGTTGATGCCCAGGATCTTGTCGCGAAATTCGGAGGTGAAGCCGGTCATCACCGCCAGCACCACGATCAGGGCCATTACCCCGACCATGACTCCGGCGATGGAGATCAGCGAAATAAGCGAGATGAAGCCGTGCTTGCGTTTGGCCTTCAGATACCGCAGGCAGACAAACCATTCAAAATTCACAATTTTCCTCTCTTGCTGGAACGATGCCCGGACGGATAAAAGCGGACTCGCGGCTTATTTGCTCTCTGGACGCAGATGCGGAAAGAGGATGACATCGCGGATCGAAGGCGAATCGGTCAGCAGCATGACCAGACGGTCGATGCCGATCCCTTCCCCTGCGGCAGGAGGCATGCCGTATTCCAGGGCCCGGACAAAATCCTCATCCATCTCGGGGAAGATCTCCTCATCGCTGCCCCGTTCGGCAATCTGCTTTTGCAGCCGCTGTTTCTGATCAATGGGATCGTTGAGCTCGCTGAAGGCATTGGCCATTTCCCGCCCGGTCATGAACAGCTCGAACCGGTCCGTGACCTCGGGATTCTTCTCGTTGCGGCGGGCCAGGGGCGAGACCTCGGTGGGATACTGGGTCACAAAGGTGGGGTTGACCAGCTTTTCCTCCACCAGCAGCTCAAAGAGTTCGGTCTTGACCTTGCCGTGCCCGGCCAGGGGTTCAAGGGCGATGCCCTTTTCCTGGGCGAGCTGGCGGGTGCGGGCCGGGTCGGCGAGCACAGCCTTGTCAACCTTTCCCACCTCAATAAGCGCCTCGTCCATGGTGCAGCGTTTCCAGGGCGGGGAAAGATCGACTTCCTGGCCCTGGTAGCTCACGACCATGGAGCCGGTGACCTCGGCGGCGATGTAGGAAACCATTTCCTCGGTGAGGTCCATGAGATCCTCATAGGTGGCAAAGGCCTGGTAAAACTCGAGCATGGTGAATTCGGGATTATGCCGGGTGGAGAGCCCTTCGTTCCGGAAATTGCGGTTGATCTCGAAAACCTTTTCAAAGCCGCCCACCAGCAGCCGCTTAAGATACAGCTCCGGAGCAATGCGCAGGTAGAGATCCATGCCCAGGGCATTGTGGTGGGTCTTGAAGGGCCTGGCCGTGGCCCCGCCGGCAATGGACTGCATCATGGGGGTCTCGACCTCCATAAACCCCCGGTTCGTTAGAAAATCACGGATCAAGCGAATGATCTCCACCCGTTTGCGGAAGGTGTCGCGCACCTCCGGGTTCATGATCAGATCGACATAGCGCTGACGATACCGGGTTTCCACATCGGTGAGGCCGTGGAATTTCTCCGGCAAAGGCCGCAGGGATTTGGTGATCGGCTTGACGCTGGCCGCGTCGATGGTGAGCTCTCCAGTCTGGGTGCGGAACAGGGCGCCGCCAAAACCGGCGATATCGCCGAGATCGAGTTTCTTGAAAATCTGGTAGACCTCGGGACCAACCTCGTCGCGCTTGACATACACCTGAATCCGGCCGGATTCGTCCTGGATATGAAGAAAAGCCGCCTTGCCGAACTTGCGCAGCGCCATGATCCGGCCGGCCACGGATTTAACCCCCTCTTCCAGGGGCGCGTCCGGGTTGTCGTTTTTCGCCAGGATATCACTGATCCGGTGGGCGGGCCGGAAATCGTTGGCATAGAGATTGACACCCAGATCTGCCAGATCCTGGGCCTTTTGACGGCGTTGCTTCAAAACCTGATTCAGTTCTTCCATTGCTCGATACTCAAACTTTTTATGGTGGTTGGATAAAGGATAGCCGGACAGCGCCTGTACCTTACAGATACTTGTCGCGCAAGAGTTTCGAAAGATCCCCGGTCAAGGCCAAAACCTTTTTGGCGTGGGTCAGTGACAGGGAGCCGGTTCCGCAGCTCGGGGTTATCAGGGTCTGCTGCAGGAGGGACTTATAATCCCAGGCTCCGCCCGCAAGTTGAGCAGCCTGCGCTTCCCACCGGGCAAGCAAGGACTCCGCCGTTTCCCGCTCGATATATTCCTTCTCCGAGGTGGGCACGATCCCCCAGGCAATGATGCCGCCCCGTTCCAAAAAGGCGTACAGCGCGTCCTTGCAGGCGGCCAGCTTGTCGAAAAATCCGTAGGCGTCAAAGCTGACGATGTCAAGGGAGGTGGAGAGGAGAAATTCCCAGTCCGTGTTGGCGCAGACATGGATACCCACCAGCCCGCCCGCGGCCTGGGCCGCACCGATGATCTCGTTGAGCTCCTGGCCCAACTCATCCAGAGAAACGCTGAGAAAGGCGGATGAGCCGAGACCGGCCAGGGCCGGTTCGTCTATGAAGAGAATAACCGGGGCCTGCGACTGCGCAAGAACCTGCACCTGCCAGGCAGCCTTGAGGGAAAGCCCCTTCACCACCATTTCCCGGATGGTCGGCTCATAATAGGCCGCCCTCCCCTCGCGGTCGTGAAGCCCGGTGAGCAGGGTGAACGGCCCGGTCATCTGTCCCTTGACCGCGGCCACGGTTTTGCCGGCCACTGCCTCTTTGAGGGCGAAAAGCCCCTGGGCCCTGTCCGGACTCACGGCAAAGGGCGAGTCCGGCAAAAGGGACGGATCCTCAAGGGCGGCAAGATACTGCTCGAAATAGGCCAGCATCTCATCGGCAAAGGTCTCGGTCTGGATATCGAAATAGGTGCGGTCGCCCTCCTCGATAATACCGGGCATCCCTTCGCTGAACTGG
>PHAW01000142.1 GCA_002841785.1 Deltaproteobacteria bacterium HGW-Deltaproteobacteria-3
TACGGCTTCAGGAGCTTTGATATGCTGAAAATCGCCCTGTATCATGCGGTTGGCAAGCTCCCTGAGCCAGAATCAACCCACAAATTTTGCTGAAGAGCCAAAGTTTAATCCGAGATCGTCCACTTTTACTTGATGGAGGAGACCCAAGACAGGTTTCGACTTTCGGGCATTCCTCAGCGGTTGTGCTGCAAAACAATAGCGATTTTTCCTTGATCAGCGCCTTGCTTGCCAATAATTTGGATCTCTATGCAGGTGCATAACCGCAATTACTTCGATTTGTTCAGGACGATCTCGAAACAGAACCCCGAAAGGGAATATTTTCGTAAGACATCGTTGAACATCTAAGGCAACAACAGGATACAAACGGGGGTTCAATAAGATACGATTGATGGCGTCTTGCACCGCAGCCAGAAAACGCCTGCCAAGATCACTTTGCTGAGATTCGTAGTAGGCCGCCGCTTCAAGTAGTTCGGTTTCAGCGTCTTTTTGAAAGACAACCGTTTTCATGTTAATGATGCGTAAGCTTTCTTGAATACGGAATCGGCATCGCGCAACGGGCCTGAGCAATTGTCAATTTCGGCGCAACGCCGTCTGATTTCTTCTTGCCATTTTGTCGACAGGGGTTGCCCCGGCTCATCAAGGCTTTCTATCAGTTTCTCGGCCACAAACGCCCGAAGTGCGGGAGGAAGACCCAACGCCTCATTCATGATTTTTTCTATTGTGGCAGCCATTTTTACGGTTCCTCTTACCCGTGAATTTGTGGGGACACCAAGGGGGCGCAGATGATATTTAAAGTTTTGTGATATCCATCAGTATCTCCCCCGGATCTTTTCCGCAATCAGCAGCATTTCGAGTATTTTCAACGCGCCGCTCTGCCTCTGCACCTTTGTGTTTTATATAGTGAGCGGGATATTGATGGCAAGTAAAAAGTTTGTTGGGCTAAATCGGCCGGAGTTCCGGAAATATGACGCTTATCTCCCGAGAAAAATAAATTAGGGACACTCTCCAGTTTTTTGTGCAAGAGAAATTGTAGAATATGACCTGACCGCCAGCCGACCATTTAAAAAGTTTCCCATAGCACAAAACACGTGGTTTTGCGGGGTGGCCCCAATTTTTATGCGGCCACTCTTGTTTTGATCTCGTCAAGGGTAGGCTTGAGGTCCTGCTGGATGAGGTCAAGATCATAGGTGTGCTGGAGATTCAACCAGATATGCGGACCGGTGCCAAACCATTTTCCGAACCCCAATGCGGTCTCGGCGGTGATGGAGCGTTTCCCCGCCAAAATCTGGGATATCCGGTTGGGCGGCACATGGATATTCTTGGCCAGCTCGGAGGCGCTTATATTGAGTTCGGCAAGTTCCTCGGCGAGAATTTCACCGGGGTGTATGATACCTGTCTCCCGACAAGACTGGAAAAATTTCAGAGAAAGGCGCGATAGTCGCAGTCAAGGGCACGGGCCAACTTCTTGGCGTTTTCCTTGCCGATGGTTCGCTTGCCGTTCTCCATTTCGGAAATATGCCGCCTTGGTATCCCAGTCAGTTTGGCAAGTTGCTCCTGACTGAGGCTGTTTCGGTAGCGAATACCTTTCAGATAGACCCCGCCAGGATTGCTATCAAGCTCCGGGTTGAGCATGGAAGCGGGGATGCCTTCCGCTTCTTCCGCTACTCCCGTTTCACGGGCCAGCTTGCGCAGGCGTTCGATTGCCGCCGGTGGCCCGACAAAGCGTATGCTTTCAGTATGGTGCTTTTTCGTGCGTACCAACATAAATGAACTCCACAAGTCGAATTTCGCCGTCTTTTTCTTGCCAGACCGCAACATAAGTAGGGTGGCCCTTCTTCAGGTGACAGTGGTGGACCCCATCCCCCAATCTGGAATAGTTGGGCCAGTCGCCGCGCACTGGTCCGGATCGGCGGATGTCCAGGGTCAGCGCGTCCAGGATTGCTTGGATTCGCATCGGCAGCCGGCTTCGCTGTTTTACCGTTTTTCGATTATAGGCAACTGTCCATTGCATGTTAGTGTACCATTTTTTAGTACATCGTCAAGGGGGCGACAGGTGATTTGGTAGATTTTGTTGTCTGGCCGATAACGGCTTGGAACAAGACAATTGATTTGGCATCTTTTCCCCAGCATGGAGTATGCCAAAGGTGTAAAGAGATAGTCTGTGTTTGTCAAAGTATTTTTATGTTAGGTCACGAAGAAACAGGGGTGATACAGAGGAAACGGCCCGTCCTGTTTGACAAAATCGCCCGGGAAGGGTAGTCATATCGCAAAGTCCTTGGCGTATCCGCCACAATAACAGCGCCGGATTGCGGTGATCATGCCCCCATTTGATTTCAAAGAATTTCTCCCAACCGTTCCCTTGCAGCCCGGCGTCTATCTGATGAAGAGCCGGGCGGGTGAGGTGCTCTATGTCGGCAAGGCCCGGGAGTTGCGCAAGCGGCTGTCCTCCTACGCCCGCATCGATCAGGCCCAGCACGGCAAAACCGCGATGCTGCTCTCCCAGGTGCGCCTCATCGAGACCATTGTCACGAATACGGAAAAAGAGGCCCTGATCCTTGAGTCCTCGCTGATCAAGCAGCACCGGCCCAAGTACAATGTCATCCTCCGCGACGACAAAAGTTACCCGCTTTTGAAGGTCACGGTGCAGGAGGAGTGGCCCAGGCTGGTGATGACCCGGCGGCGGGTTAAGGACGGAGCCCGGTATTTCGGCCCCTTTTCCTCTCCCTCGGCCATGTGGGAAACCATCCGCTACCTCAACTCGCTCTTTCCTCTGCGCCGCTGCAAGGAAAAAAGCCTCAGGCCCAAGTCCCGTCCCTGCCTCAATCACCAGATGGGCCGCTGCCTTGCCCCCTGCGCGGATAAGGTTTCCCGCGAGGAGTACCAAGAGCTGGTGAAGAATGTGCTCCTGGTGCTTGAGGGGAAGAACCAGGAGCTGGTCAAGGAGCTGTCCCGGAAGATGGCCCTGGCTTCGGCGGAGCTGCGCTTTGAGGAGGCGGCCCAACTGCGGGACCGGATCGTTTCCCTGAACAAGACCCTGGAAAAGCAGCAGGTGGTGGCGGCGCACGGCAGGGATCAGGATGTGCTGGGCTTTGTCCGCCAAGACGCTTCCGTGGCCGTGGCCCTGCTCTTTATCCGCAAGGGGGTAATCATCGGCCAGCAGGCCTTTTTCCTTGCCGAGCCGGTGGGCTCCGACCCGGAAGTGCTCACCGAGGTGCTCTCCCGGTTTTACGGCGAGGAGGGGCGGTATCTTCCCCAGGAAATCCTGCTGCCCTTTGCCGGAACCGATGATCCGTTGCTGGCGGAATGGTTGAGTGAGGAGAAGGGGAGCGCGGTGGCCATCGCCTGTCCGCAGCGGGGCGACCGAGTGCGTTTGCTGGAGATGGCCGAGACCAATGCCCAACAGGTTTTGGCCGCGAAAAAGAGCAAGCAGGCCTCCTGGCAGGTGCTGGCCGAGGGGCTGCAAAAGGCGTTTGGTCTGGCCAGGCTGCCGGAGCGGATCGAATGCCTGGATATCTCCAACCTGGGCGGCAAGCAGGCGGTGGGTTCCCTGGTCTGCTTTGCCGGCGGGGAGATGGCCAAGGATCGCTACCGCCATTATGCCATCCACACCGTGGAGGGACCGGACGATTACGCCATGATGGGAGAGGTGCTGGCCCGGCGCTTTGCCAAGGGGCTGGCCCAAGGGGATATGCCCGATCTTTTCCTGGTGGACGGCGGCAAGGGCCAGCTCGGCGTGGCCATGCATGCCTTGGCCGAGCTGGGCATTCCCGGCGGGGTCGAGCTGGCGGGCATTGCCAAGGAAAAGGCAGAGGAGGGGGAGAAACTGTACCGGCCAGGGCGGAAAAATCCGCTCATCCTGGACCGTCATTCCCCGGTGCTCCTCTATCTCATGCGGATCAGGGACGAGGCGCACCGCTACGGCATCACCATCCACCGGCGGTTGCGGGGAAAAGAGAGCCTGACTTCTGCTTTGGAGAAGATCCCCGGGGTGGGCAAGGGACGCAAGGAGTTGCTGCTGCGGGAGCTTGGCAGCATGCAGCGTATTGCCCAGGCAAGCGAGGCGGAGCTTGGTGCGGTGGCGGGGATCGGGCCGGCCCTGGCCGCCCAGATCTGGGAGCATCTGCATGGCGGGGAAAAATAAGGGGAAAGGTGCAAGGTGAAAGGCGCAAGGCGGAAGCCCACGGATTATTGTTGCTTTTTGACCCCTGAAAAACTAAATTGCTGAGTTCTGTAACGGACCAGTGTTGTCCGGTTGGAAAATTGCAGAATGCAAGGAAGTCCCCCCTCCCGCAGGTAAGCGCAGACTCCGAGG
This sequence comes from Deltaproteobacteria bacterium HGW-Deltaproteobacteria-3, assembly GCA_002841785.1. Lineage (GTDB taxonomy): Bacteria > Desulfobacterota > Desulfobulbia > Desulfobulbales > Desulfurivibrionaceae > Thiovibrio. Next base: position 4,313 of record PHAW01000142.1, read on the forward strand.
GAGGGGGAGCTTAAAGAACGATGAACTTGAATGGCATGTGCGGGCGCGGTGTTCTGCCGCTGCCCAATCCGCCTCTTTTGCTGTGATTGCCTGGAGAAAATACTATGTGGGAATATACGGACAAGGTTCGGGATCATTTCATGAATCCCCGGAATGTGGGCGAGATCGAGAATGCGGACGGGATCGGCGAGTTTTAAGCTGGACGACACCGGCCGGATTGCCGACGCCAAGTTCAAGACCTTTGGCTGCGCCAGCGCCATTGCCTCCTCCTCGGCGCTTACCGAGATGATCAAGGGCATCCCCCTTGTGGAGGCGGAAAAGATTACCAACGAGGATATCGCCGAGTACCTGGGCGGTCTGCCTAAAGAGAAGATGCACTGCTCGGTCATGGGCCGCGAGGCGCTGGAAGCGGCAATCGCCTATTATCGCGGCATCCCCCTGCCCATGGCGGAAGGGGAGGTGGTTTGCGAATGTTTCGGGGTCACCGACCTTGAGGTGAAGCGGGCCATTGCCGAGAGCAACCTGCGCACCGTGGAGGAGATCACCAACTTCACCAAGGCGGGCGGCGGCTGCGGCAAGTGCCATGACCGCCTGGAAGAGTTGCTGCGGGAGGCTCGGCATGAGGTGCAGCAGCAGATCATCCCGGACAAGCGGCCCGGCCGGTTGACCAATATCCAGAAGATCAAGCGGATCGAAGAGGTGCTCGAACGGGAGATCCGGCCCGCCCTGCGCAAGGATGGCGGCGATATCGAGCTCATCGATGTGGATGGCGATTTTGTCATGGTCTCCCTGCGCGGAGCCTGCGTTTCCTGCAAGAAATCGCAGACCACCCTCAAGGAATACGTGGAAAAGAAGCTGCGCGAACAGGTGCTCGATACTCTGATCGTCGAGGAGGGGAAATAATGAATACGGTGTATATGGACAATAACGCCACCACCCGGGTTGCTCCGGAGGTGGTCGAGGTCATGCTCCCCTATTATTCCGATCTGTACGGCAATCCTTCCAGCATGCACACCTTCGGCGGCCAGGTGGGCCGGGCGGTGGAAGAGGCCCGGGGCAGGATCGCCGCGCTGCTCGGCGCCCAGCCCGACGAGCTGATCTTTACCAGTTGCGGCACGGAGTCCGACTCCACCGCCATCCTCTCCGCCCTGCAATCCTTCCCGGAAAAGCGGCATATCGTCACCACCCGGGTCGAGCATCCGGCGGTGAAAAACCTCTGCGAGAGCCTGGACAAGCTCACCGGCCACAAGCACCGGATCACCCAACTGCCGGTGAACAGCGACGGCACCCTGGATCTCAAACTTTACGAAGAGAGCTTGACTGACGAAACCGCCATTGTCAGCGCCATGTGGGCCAACAACGAGACCGGGGTCATCTTTCCCATCAAGGAGATGGCCCAGATCGCCAAGAGCCGGGGCATCCTGTTTCACACCGATGCGGTGCAGGCGGTGGGAAAAATTCCCATAAACCTGTCACAAGTACCGATTGATTTCCTTTCGCTTTCCGGGCATAAATTACACGCACCCAAGGGGATAGGCGTTCTCTATGTCCGCAAGGGCACGCCTTTTGTCCCCTTTATTATCGGCGGGCATCAGGAGCACGGCCGCCGGGGCGGCACGGAAAACGTCGCCTCCATCGTCGGCCTGGGCAAGGCCTGTGAGATGGCGGCCCGGCAGATGCAGGATGAAAATACCAGGGTGAAGGCGCTGCGGGACAAGTTGGAGGATGGGCTGCTGACCAGCATCCCCAACTCCCTGCTCAATGGGCACAAGACCCTGCGTCTGCCCAATACGACCAATATCAGTTTTGAGTATGTGGAGGGCGAGGCGATTTTGTTGCATCTCGACCGCTTCGGGATCTGCGCTTCTTCCGGCTCCGCCTGCACCTCCGGGTCGTTGGAGCCTTCGCATGTGATGCGGGCCATGGGCGTGCCTTTTACCGCGGCGCACGGCTCGATCCGCTTGAGCCTCAGCGTGTACAACACCGAGGCCGAGGTTGATTTTGTTTTGGAGAAATTGCCCCCGGTCATTGCCCAGCTCCGCGAGATGTCGCCGTTCTGGAAAAGCGAACATAAGGGCAAGGTCGGTTCCAGTCAGTGCAAATGCAGTTGTTCCTAATAGAAACGTGATAAGGATAACACCATGAAGGTTATACCGGCTTCGTTTCAGATACTTGAGGAACTGGACGGGCGTTTGTGCTATAAATCCGAGGACAAGATCACCGAGGACTCGGCCGAACCGTTCGTCAAGGGGATCGTCAAGCACGGCCACAACTCGGTCATGGAGATGGCGGCCCTGACCCTGCGGGTTGAGATTGACAGCGAATCGCTGGTCAGCCAGTTTTTGAGCGTGATCCCAAAATACATCCAGTTTGACCGGCTGGAGAAAAAGGCACTGCTCATCTCCGGGACCATCCGCGCTTTCCGCGAGCTGGCCCGCGATCACGGCAAGGTCAAGCTGATCAAGGGGGTGGCCGGGCATCTTGCCGAACTGTATCCGCTTTTCTTTTTTGACCTGGCCCCGAAACGTGGCTGGCTCCCCCAGGACGGGGTGCATGTCACCCGGCTTTCGCTTGGGGAGGTCGATGCGCTTTCTGCGGATCTTTTGGCCAAGCACCGCCATGTGGCGGTACGGATCATCACCAACCGGGCCGTGACCCATGAAATCGTCCGGCACCGGCCCTGTTCCTTTTTGCAGGAAAGCCAGCGCTACTGCCGGTATGCCGATGACAAGTTCGGCAACGAGATCACCTTTATCAAGCCCATGTTCTTTGAAGAGGGGAGCAAGGAATACAAGCTCTGGGAAAAGGCCATGCTGGAGACGGAGAAGATCTATCTCAAGCTTCTCGCCACCTCGTCGCCCCAGGCCGCCCGCACCGTATTGCCCAACTCCTGCAAGACCGAGATCATCGTCTTTGCCAATCTGCTGGAATGGCTGCATATCTTCCGGCTGCGCACCCCCAAGAATGCCGAGCCTTCCATGCGCGAGGTGATGATCCCTCTTGCCAAGGGTTTTCAGGAGAGATTCCCTTCTGTTTTTGCGGATGCTTCCTTTGCGGCGGAATAGGGGATGAGAGAAAATCCGGGGGTGCACGGCTTGAATTTGGCGCCCCATGTTTTTGTTGATACAGAGAAATCGAGAACAACTTACTTTAAAGAAGGAGAAAGAGATGGCTTTTGATGCTGTGAACATGCCGGATTGGCAGATTTCCGAGGCTGCCGAAAAGAACATGCCCACCCCTGAGGAGTGGCGCGACAGATTGGGGCTTGAGAAGGACGAAATTCTCCCCATGGGCAGATTGGCCAAGCTCGATTTTCTCAAAATCATGAATCGCCTCAAAGACAAGCCGGATGGCAAGTACATCGAGGTTACGGCGATTACCCCGACGCCTCTGGGAGAAGGGAAGTCCACCACCTCCTGCGGCCTGATGGAAGGGTTGGGCAAGCGCGGCAAGAACGTCGGCGGCGCCCTGCGTCAACCTTCCGGCGGCCCGACCATGAACGTCAAGGGAACCGCGGCTGGCGGCGGCAACTCCCTCTTGATCCCGATGACCGAGTTTTCCCTGGGCCTCACCGGCGATATCAACGACATCATGAACGCCCATAACCTGGGCATGGTGGCCATGACCGCCCGCATGCAGCATGAGCGGAACTACAACGATGAGCAGTTGGCCAGATTGACCGGCATGCGGCGGCTTGACATCGACCCCACCCGGGTGGAATTCGGCTGGATCATCGACTTCTGCGCCCAGGCGCTGCGCAACATCGTCATCGGCCTTGGCGGCCGGACGGACGGGTACACCATGCAGTCCAAGTTCGGCATCGCCGTTGGTTCCGAACTCATGGCCATCCTGTCCATTGCCACCGACCTGGCGGATTTGAAGGAGCGGATCAACAACATCACCGTGGCCTTTGACAAGAGCGGCAAGCCCGTGACCTGCCGTGACCTGGAAGTCGGCAACGCCATGGCCGCTTTCATGCGCAACACCATCAACCCGACCCTGATGTGCACCGCCGAGTACAACCCCTGTCTGGTCCACGCCGGACCGTTCGCCAACATCGCCGTCGGCCAGATCGCCGTCGGCCAGTCTTCCATCATCGCCGACCGGGTTGCCCTGAAACTCTTTGATTACAATATCACCGAATCCGGCTTTGCCGCCGATATCGGCTTTGAGAAATTCTGGAACGTCAAGTGCCGCTATTCCGGCCTCAAGCCCCATGTTTCGGTCCTCACTGCCACCATCCGCGCCCTGAAGATGCACGGCGGCGGACCGAAGGTTGTTCCGGGCAAGCCTCTGGATGACGCCTATACCAAGGAGAACATCGAGCTGGTCGAGAAGGGCTGCGAGAACATGGTCCATCTGATCAACGTCATCCGCAAAGCCGGCATCAACCCGGTGGTCTGCATCAACCGCTTCTATTCCGATACCGACGCAGAGTGCAAGGTTGTGCGCCGGATCGCCGAGGCAGCCGGCGCCCGTTGCGCCGAATCCAAGCATTGGGAGCTGGGCGGCGACGGGGCGCTCGAATTCGCCGACGCCGTGATCGACGCCTGCAACGAAGAGAACGACTTCAAGTTCCTCTACCCGCTGGAGATGAAACTGCGCGACCGGGTTGAGATGATCACCAAGGAAGTATACGGCGGCGACGGGGTTGACTGGTCTTCCGAGGCTTTGGCCAAGGCCAAGATGCTGGAGAGCGATCCCCAGTATGCCGACTATGCCACCATGATGGTCTTCCGCCGTATTGACGTCGACCCGGAAACAGGGAAGGTTTCAGGGCTGTTCTAAAGCATCCGTTTACACCTCTTCTTATCCGGCACTGGTCAAAGGACGCCCGTCTTTTGACCAGTGCTTTTTTTTTGCCGTGCAGGCGGAAAAACTGTAATCGCCCGGAGGCGGCCCTTACTGCCCTGGCGGTGTCCCGCCCCGGCACCCTTTTTTCTGTGGGAAGAACGGATATGCTTGTCAGTGGGCGACAGGATATAGTATCTAAATAATAAGTGAATTTTCTCAGTGCAAACACTATCCCAGGGTAGCTCGCATCCATGGCAGAAGCAGACAAATCAAATTTGCGTTCCACGGTAAAGGATCAATCCGGAGCCGGGAAGATCAAGATCGGCGAACTGCACCAGCTCGATGAAGCCCTGGCCGCCCAGAAAAAATCCGGCGGCCGGCTGAGCAGCATCCTGTTGCGCCTCGGTCATATTGAAGAAGGCACCATCGTAGGTTTTCTGAGCCGGCTGCACAACTATCAATCCGTCGTCATCAGCCGGGAGCCCCCCAAGCCGGAAGTCTTGAAGATTCTGCCCTATGAGATTGCCAAGAAATACCTGGCCTTTCCTCTGCGGCAGATCGGTAAATCCCTCCAGGTCGCCATGGCCGAGCCCACGGACACCGGGGCGGTGGAAAGTTTGCAGGCGGCGGTCAAAATGCCGCTTACCGTCTGTGTTTCCACCGAAAAGGATATTGTTGACGCCTACAAAACCTATTACAAGATCAGCGACGAGGAGCATCAGTCTTTCTTCACCTCGGTGGGCGCCGAAGAGAAGGACGAGGAGCCTGTCACCCAGATCGACGACTTCGGCACCCTGGCCTCCGAGGCTGCCGAGGGCATGGAAATTGCCTCGCTGGAGGATGAGGCGGGCGGCGATCAGTATTCCGCCTCGGACGCCCCCATCATCAAGCTGGTGAACGGCATCCTGGTCAAGGCGGTCAACGACGGGGTGAGCGATATCCACATCGAGCCTTACGAGAAAACGCTTCAGGTGCGCTACCGCATGGACGGTTCCCTGTACAAGTCCATGAACCTGCCTCTGTCGATCAAGAACGCCCTGAATTCCCGGATAAAGATCATGTCCCAGCTCGACATCACCGAGCGGAGGGTGCCCCAGGACGGCCGGATCCGGATCAAGATGGGGCGGACCCGGGCCGTTGATTTCCGGGTTTCCACCCTGCCCACCTTGTTCGGCGAGAGCATTGTTTTGCGTATCCTCGACAAGGGCAGCCTGAATGTCGATCTCACCAAGCTCGGCTTTGAGAAGGAGACCTTTGCCACCCTCCAGCGCTGTATCGAGCGGCCCCAGGGTCTGCTGCTCGTTACCGGCCCCACGGGCAGCGGCAAGACCGTAACCCTCTATTCGGTGCTCAATTCGCTCAACAGCGAGGACACCAAGATCCTCACCGCCGAGGATCCCGTGGAATTCAATTTCAAGAGTGGGGATGACCTTCCCCGCAGCGCTCAAGGCCTTTCTCCGGCAGGATCCCGACATCATCATGGTGGGCGAGATCCGGGACATGGAAACCGCCGAGATTGCCATCAAGGCGGCCATGACCGGCCATCTTGTGTTCAGTACCCTCCACACCAATGACTGTCCCGCCACCATCGGCCGTCTGGTTGATATCGGCATTCCGCCCTTCATGCTGGCTTCCGCCGTCACCATGGTTCTTTCCCAGCGGCTGGCGAGAAAGCTTTGCGTCCACTGCAAGGAGGAGGTGCCCAAGCCGCCTAAGGAAGAGCTTATTACCCTGGGTTTCAAAGAGAAGGACTTTGAAAAGGATTTTGTCATTTATGGCCCCAAGGGATGTGCAAAATGCAACGGCGGCGGCTATAAGGGCAGGGTCGGCCTTTTTGAGCTGATGGAGATCACCGATGAGGTGGCCAAGGCGATCAGCGCCGAGGTGCCCGAGGATCAGCTCCGCAAGATCGCCGTGCAGGAAGGAATGACTCCCCTGCGCCGGGCCGGGGTGAAAAAGGTTATCGAAGGGGCCACCAGCATCGAAGAGATCCTGCGGCGAACCGTCATCACCGAAGAGAGTCTGCCCGCC
>PHAW01000143.1 GCA_002841785.1 Deltaproteobacteria bacterium HGW-Deltaproteobacteria-3
TGGCTGAACCCGGCATCCTGCGCCTCAAGGGCGATCTGGGCCAGATTGTCCCGGATCTTCTGCACTTGCCACGCCTGGGGCGACTCCTCCGGAAACAGGGCTGCCAGCAGCCCGGTGAGAACACGCTGCCATTCCGGTATCTCCTTGGCGGCGGAGAGCTTGTCCGCCGCACCAAAAAGGGTCTCGCAAAAATGGATAAACCGGCCGGCAAGCTCCGCGCCCTGCCCCTCGATCTCCTCATAGGGCAGGATATCGCCCAGGAACGCCCCGTCGGCGCGGACACCATAGCCCAAGGCCAGCCGGTCAAAGCCGAAGCGCCAGGTGTTCTGCCGCTCCTTGGGCTGCTGCAGCGCCTCCCGGTGCAACTCGTCGATCCCCCAACGGATCCCGGCCTTTTCCACCCAGAGCCGGATCCGTGGCAGCTCCTCGGGGGTAATGGCATAATGCTGCTGGACCGCCTCGCAGGCCAGCAGCTCCAGAATCTCCGAAACCGGCATCCTGCCGGGAACCATCTGAAGAAAACGGAAGAACACATCGATGAGCGCTGCTTCGCTCAACAGGGAGCGGTCCGCAATGCGAAAGGGGATACAGCGCTTGTCCTCCGGGGGGAGCCCGAAAACCGCCTCGATGAGCGGGGCATAGGCGGAAACATCGGGCAGCATGACTACGATGTCGCGGGGGGTAAGAGCCGGATCATCCTGGAGCAGGGCCAGCAGTTGATCCTGCAGCACCTCGACCTCGCGGAGACGGCTGTGGCAGGCATGGATGCGGAGGGAAGCATCATCCTCGGCCAGGATTACGGGAGAGGCGTCGCCGCCTGCGGGAGAGCGATGACAGAGTTGCAGGATATCATTTTGCAGCACCTCCAGCATGGTGCACGGCGCGGCATGACCGGAATACTGCTCCCCCGCCTCGACATAGGCAACCGAGCCTTCAAGAACCTCCTGAAAATCCCGAGCCATGCCGCCCATGGAGGCAAGCAGCGGATGGCCGATCTCCAGATAGAGGTCCGCTTCGTCCAGGCCGGAAGGCAAACGGGCCAGGGTGCGGTGGGCCTCTCCCTGGGAGCGGATGTCCCCAAAGTAGCCTTCCGCCGGGGAGAAAAGATGGAAATGCACCGGCAGGATCCGCGCCAGCTCCCCCATGATGCCGAGATACATGGTGGGCAGGGTGTCGATGCCGAACAGGGAAACTCTGGCAGGAAGGTGATGGGGAAAGGGGATCACGCCGGCGGCCAGCGCCTGCCTGGCTTTCAGCATGAGCCGGGCAGGAGAGCAGCAGCCAAGATGCGCCACCAGTTGCCGCCACAGCTTGGGCTGCCAGAGATCCTCGGCCAGATCATGGGAAAAAGCCCGGTTCTCGCCTTCCTCCCAGGCAAGGATCATCGCGGGCCTGTACACCGCGTATTGATCAAAGAGATGGGCGATCTGCCTGGCCAACTGGAGCTTCTTGCTCAACGGGCCATCGGAAAGATAGGAGGTCAGGGGGGAAAAATCGGGATCAAGGCGGCAGTCATCGAGCAGGGAGCAGATCACAAAGGCGAGCCTTTCCCGGCTGTACCTCTGCACCAGATCGCCCTCATCGCCTATCGTTGCCCGCAGCACCCGCTGGACAAACTGCCGGGGATGGGGAAAATCGGGATTGGCCCACACTCCGAACCTGCCGGAAAGCTGCATGGCAAGCCAGGTCGCCATTCCCTTGCTTTGCACGACAATGCATTCCGGGGCAAGGGGCGAGGAGAGCGGCGTACGGAAAACATCTGTCAGCGAGTCCAGCAGGGATTCAACCCTGTTGGCCCGATACATATGCATGGCGCTCTTCATGACAGTATCCGACACCATGCGGCAGAGCTACGACAGAAAATCAGGCTGCCTGACGCCGCCGGAGACAGTCCTGTAACCTGATGACAAGCTGGCCAAGTTCGGGCTTGGATATCTGATCGTCCGCGCCCACGGCATGTCCCTTGTGCAGGGCCAGTTCATTGACCAACGAGGAAAAAAGCATGACGGGGATGCCATCGTACCCGGTGTTTTCCTTGATCCGCTTACAGAGATTATGCCCGTCCATGCGCGGCATTTCTATATCGCTGACCACGGCCAGCACCTCATCATGCAGGGTGCCGTTGATTCTCAGTTTTTCCAGATACTCCCAGGCATCCTGCCCGTCGGAATGGGCGACAACCCGGTATCCCGCCTTTTCCAAGGTTTTTCGGATCTGATCCTGGATGACCCGTGAATCATCGGCAATGACCACAGCCTTATCGGCCTGGTCCGCATCGGGACGCGCCAATATGGCATGGGCTTCGGAATCAATGACCATGCTGGGATCGATGGTGGCGATAATGCTCTCGAAATCAACCATCTGGATGATATTGCCATCCACAAGGCATACCCCGGTGAGGGAGCTGTAATGGGAAATGATTGGCGGCGGCGGCAGAATTGCCGTCCAACTGACCCGATAGACCTTATCCACTCCATGGGCGATGAAGCCGAAAAACTTGCCGTTGATCTCAGTGACAATGACCACCCATTTGCCCTTTGCCTCCGGGGAAAGGTCCGGCTCATAGCCAAACCAATCACAGAGATCAATCAAGGGGATGGTCCGATCCCGCAGCAGGAAAACGCCTTTCATGGAGGAAACGCTTTCCGGGATTTCGGTCAAGGTTTCAGGCATGGCAACCAGCTCCCGGACTTTGGCGGCATTGATGCCATACGCCGTCCTGCTGATGGAATCGCTGGTCTGATCGTGCCACTGGAGAAAAAAGGTTATGATTTCCAGCTCGTTTGTCCCGGACTGCAGAAGAATATCGGTTTTGTACCCAGCGGCTTGACTCATGTAAAGGCTCCAAGGTGTCGGGGATAGTGCCCAGAAAGAAAGATATCTTTTACAATTATAAGAAAGCGGCAAATTACTCAACTAAATAATCAAAAGCGACCCGACCCGGGAAAAGTCGCACCCCCTATCTCCGCTGTTTTTGCAAAACCTCGGCCATGGTCTGAAACAGGTTCTTGGCCTGAATCGGTTTTACGCAGTAATCATCCATCCCGGCGGCGAGGCATTGCTCCTTGTACCCCTGCATGGCATGGGCGGTAAGGGCGATGATCGGCATATGCCCGCCGTGGTTTTTCTCCAGGGAACGGATAAGTCCGGTGGCGGCAAAACCATCCATCTCAGGCATCTGGATATCCATGAGGATGAGATCGAAAGGTTCCCGTTCAAAGGCGGCCACCGCTTCCTTGCCATTGTTGGCAACACGCACGGTGTGGCCTTTTTTCTCAAGCATCCGCACGGCCAGCCGCTGATTAACCGGATTATCCTCCGCCACAAGAATGGTGAGCGGTGGCAGGGTGTCCTCGCCCTCTCCCCAGGAAATCGAAACCTGCCGCGACCCTCCATCCGGGCCCACGGACACACCGAACATCTTGGCCAGCACCCTGATCAACCGCTCCAACTTGATGGGTTTGGGCAGAAGATACTCGCCAAGGTCCGCCCCCCATTCCCCCACGCTTTCCCGCTGATCAACCGCAGTCAGCATCAAGGCCACCGGGGTTTTTTCTTCCTCCTGCTGTTTCAATTCCCGTGCCAGGCTCCAGCCATCCAGACCCTCCAGCTCCGCCTCGGCCAGGACGCCGTCAAATGCTCGCCCGGCTTGCCGCTCCCCGTTGCACAGGGCCAGGGCTTGATCCCCGTTTTCCACCGTATGCGCCGTCACATCCAGTTCGGCAAGAATCGTGGCAAGCAACTGCCGGCAAGCCGGTTCCCGGACCGCCAGCACGACCCGTTTCCCCCGCAAGGCCGCCATGGTTTCCGCCCAGGGATCGGCATCCGTTTCCGGCCTGCCGGGCGCAAGCGCCAGCACGAACTGAAAACTGCTGCCTCGCCCGGGCTCGCTTTCCACCTGCACGACGCCGTGCATCATTTCCACCAGTTGCTTGCAAATAGCCAACCCCAGGCCGGTGCCGCCGTATTGCCGGGTATAGGAGCCGTCAAGCTGGGTGAAGGACTTAAACAACCTCGCCTGCGCCTCTTTGGCTATGCCGATGCCGGTATCCGCCACCTCCACCCGGATCGGAATCATCCCCGCACCGGATGCAGCCACATCGTTGGCCCGGGTAATCTTGATGCACACCGAGCCCTTGGCGGTAAACTTGAGGGCGTTGCCCACCAGATTGGTGATCACCTGCCTTAACCGAGTGGGATCTCCCACCACAACCCGCGGCAGATCCAGGGCGACATAGGCCAGAATATCAAGCCGTTTGGCATGGGCGACCTGGGCGAACATTTCCGCGGTATCCTCGGCCAGATCCCGCAGCCGGAACTCGATGGACTCCAGCTCCAGTTTGCCGGCCTCGATCTTTGAAAAATCGAGGATATCGTTGATGATATGGAGGAGGGTCTCTGCCGATGAATACACGGTTTCGGCGTATTCGGTCTGCTCCTTGCTCAAGGTGGTGCTGAGCAGAAGCTGGGTCATGCCGATCACCCCG
>PHAW01000144.1 GCA_002841785.1 Deltaproteobacteria bacterium HGW-Deltaproteobacteria-3
GCTTATCCTGACAGAGTGCACATCTCGACGAAACGATTTCGCAACCTAGCAATAAAACGTTTTTTTTTCACACCCAAAATACTCTGCCCCAAAAAATACCGAGAGGTATGTAGCAGTGAGCCGTCAACAGAGCTGATCAATCTCCCGCCATTTCGTATCAAGGCGCTTGGCGGAAACCGGCAAGGCTGTCCCCAGCTCCTGGGCAAACAGGGAAACCTTGAATTCCTCAATCATCTCCTGGTATTCCTGCAACCGTTCCGACAGGTCGCCGGAGAGATCCTTGCCGGCGGCGACGCTGGCATAACGCTCCTCATGGATTGCCACCTGCTGCGCCTTGAGTGCATCCTTGCCCGGGGAAACCCGAGCCCGTTCAAGGCGGATACGCAGGGCTTTCAAATACCGGCACATGGCCGGCAGCCGGGAAAGGAGCGTTTTCTGTAAAAAATCAGCAGGAACAATCCGAGACACTTGCCGGCGGTAGCCGGCAATCCGTGCGTCCTCTCCGCTTGCGGAGCCGCCCTTGCCAAAAAGCCTGGCAATCGCGTCCAGGGTTGTTCGCCGCTCCTGCAATACCTGGTCAACCGCCGCAAAGATTTCCCTGCAGAGGGGGGAAAGCCCTTGTCGCCGCACCTCTTCGATCCTGGCGGCGAATTGTCCGGCAGAGGGCACCAGGCCGTCGCGAATGTCGAACACCGTATACACAACAAAATCCCAGACATCTTGATTGATCTGCTCATGGGTGGCCAATCCTTCATACAACGCCCAATGAGAACGAGGGATAGCCAGATCCTTGCGCAAGGATTTGAGCTGGAGCGCAAACTCTTTGGAATACAAATACAGCAGCGCCAGCCTGGTGCTTTGCCGCGCCTCGTTTTCCCGGGCAAAAAGACGCTGCCCCAAACCCTCCTGGTCATCATAACACAGACCGGGATACACATAGCCCTGCAAAGTCCCGTTTTCCCCAGGAACCGGCAGGGATACCGGGATCTGGCCCAACTGAGCCGGAGTGAGATTTTTTTGTTCCCAGCGCGCCTTCAACTCGGCCATTTGCCCGGAACCGAATACCTGGGCCTGCCCCGCTGCCCCGCTTTTCAAGGCGCTGAAATCCCTGGTCGCGCTGACGACCTTCCCCTGCCCATCCAGCAGACAGAAACGAAATCTGAGGTGGGGCGGCAGATCGGCCAGAGGCCAATCCCGGGCGGCAATGCGCAGCTTGAAGGAATCACCGATCACCTGTTCCAGAGCCCGACACAAAGAGCCCCGGCCAAAGGGCAGATCCCGGACAATCTCCGCCGCAGTCTGGGGAATGGGCACCAGTTGCTTGCGCAGCCCCTTGGGAAGCCCCTTGAGCAGGAAAACCACCTTTTCGGCCAGCATGCCCGGCACCAGCCATTCAAAAAGATCAGAGCGCAGATGCGGCGCCAGGCTGAGGGGAATCCGGGCCGTCACCCCGTCGTCCTCCTCCCCGGGGGAAAAGCGGTAAGAAAGCGCCAGCTCACACTCGCCCGCGGGCAAGGTTAAAGGAAACTGCTCCAGCACTGCAGCCTCGGGCAATTGCCGACGGACATCATCGGCGGTCATAACAAGGAGTGCTTGGGCGCCCTCATTTTTCAGCCACTGATTCAGGCTCCGCTGATCGCGGACCTCCGGACCAAGGCGTTCCTCGTAAAAGTCAAAAAGGGCCTGATCATCCACCATGATGGTGCGCAACCGCAGCCGGTCTTCCATCTCCTGCAGCTCCGCCACCAACGCCGTATTCGCGGCAAGGAAGGGGTATTCCCCCTTCAGCTCCCCCTCGATGAGGGCGGACTGGATAAAAATCCGCCGCGCCTCCTCCGGCTTGATCAAGCCGAAATTCACCTTGCGCCTCGGCACGATAACCAGCCCGAAGAGACTGATCTTGGCAAAGGCAACCACCTGGCCCCGCCCCTTTTCCCAATGGGGTTCGGAATACGACGAGCGACAGAGCTCCCCGGCCAGGGGCTCGATCCATTCGGGGTTGATCTCGGCCACGGTCCTGGCATACAAACGCGAGGTCTCCACCATTTCGGCGGCCATGAGCCAATCCCCGGTCTTGCCGTATTGGCTGGAGCCGGGAAAGATCATAACCTCCCTGCCTCCCCCGGTTTGGTAAAGATTCTTCTCCTTCTTCACCGCGATATTCCGGAGGTTGCCGCTCAAGATCGCGCGATGGATGGCCTCGGGCGAAGCTGGCTGGGTGTTTAGGGTAAAACCTGGCTCATCGCCAAGCACCTGACAGATCTGCTCGTGGATATCGCGCCATTCCCGCATCCGCAAAAAGGAGAGATAGTGACTGACACAGAACTTGCGCATCCGGGAAAGGCTGTGCAGCGTGTCAAAAGTAGCGTGATACCCGTCCCAGAGGGCGAGGAAGAAGAGAAAATCCGAAGGGACCTTGGTGAAGCGGGCATGGGCCGCGTCCGCCGCCGCCTCCTTGTCCGCGGGCCGGATCCGCGGGTCCTGGATGCTCAAACCCGCGGCGATGATTGTCACCTCGCGCAGGGCGTTGTGGTCCCGGGCCTCGATAATCATCCGGGAGATCCGCGGATCCAGGGGCAGGCGGGCCATGAGCCTGCCGTGCGCGGTAAGCTGGTGCCGGCGATCCAGGGCGCCAAGCTCCATGAGCAGTCCATAGCCGTCCTGGATGGCTCGACCCGAAGGCGGGTCGAGAAAAGGGAACTTGGCCGGCTCGCCCAACTTGAGGCTGATCATCCGCAAAATGACCTCGGCCAGGTTGGTGCGCAGGATCTCGGGCGAGGTGTATTCCGGCCGGTTGGCGTAATCCTCCTCGGCATAGAGACGGAGGCAGACCCCCGGCCCCACCCGGCCGCAACGGCCCTTGCGCTGGTCGCAACTCGCCCGGGAAACGGCAACGATGGGCAGCTTGCTGGTCCGGGCCCGGACATTGTAGCTCGCCATGCGGGCCAGGCCGGTATCAACCACATAGCGGATGCCGGGCACGGTGATGGAGGTTTCGGCCACGTTGGTGGCCACCACGATCTTCCGCCCCTTTACCGGCTGAAAGATCTTCTTCTGGTCCCCGGGGGAAAGTCTGCCGAACAGGGGCAGCGCCACGGGCGCAAATTGGCTCCGTCCAAGCTTGGCTTGCAACGATTCCACGGTTTCCAGGATATCCCGTTCGGTGGGCATGAACACCAGGATGTCCCCCGGCCCCTCATCCCGGCACAGGGCGCAGACCGCCTCCACCGCCTGATCCACATAGCTCTGCTCCCCCTCTTCCTCCTTGGCCGGGTCCAGAGGCTGGTAACGAACCTCCACCGGAAAGGTCCGCCCAGACACCTCGATCACCGGGGCATTGCCGAAATGCTTGGCAAACCGGGCCGTATCGATGGTGGCCGAGGTGATCAGCAGGGTGAGATCCGGCCGGCGAACCAGAAGCTGCTTGAGCAGGCCGAGGAGGAAATCGATATTGAGGCTCCGCTCGTGGGCCTCGTCGATGATGATCGTATCGTAGGCGGAAAGATTTCGGTCGTGGTGCGCCTCGGCCAGCAGGATGCCGTCGGTCATGAACTTGAGACGGGTACTCCGGCTGGTCTGGTCCTTGAACCGGATCTTGTACCCGGCCAAGCTTCCATCGACGCCCAGTTCCTCGGCAACCCGTTCGGCCACGGTAATGGCCGCAATCCGCCTGGGCTGGGTGCAGCCGATCCTTTTTTGCCTGCCGCGTCCGGCCTCCAGGCACATCTTGGGCAACTGGGTGGTCTTGCCGGAACCGGTGTCCCCGGCAACCACCACCACCTGGCTGGTGCGGATCGCTTCAATGATTTCCTGCCGGTGCGCCACGATGGGCAACTCCGCCGGATACTGAATGTTCCTTTCCTGTTCCATGCTTATGTAGAGCCTGTTTCCAGGAGGGTTGACGGAAAAAAACACAACCGGTTCCACCCCTGATCCGCCATGCGGGAGATATTTTTTTACAATTTCTTCAAGAAGAATGCCGAACCAGTCGAAAATAATGTAGAATTTTTACAGTGAGATAAGTACAATAATACCAATTTTCCTGCAAAACTGCAGGAAAGAACGCAACAACAGGCAGAAAAAACATCGGCGGCGCGCAAGCGGCAGGCTACGGGGCAGGCACACCGCTCTCAGGCGGGGAAGAGAGGACCAAGGAGGAGCATACGAATGACGGAAGAAATGGGAAACATTGACAATGCCATTGAAGCATCGCAAAAAACCGTGGTCTCCCGCGAAAAGGAGACCGGCGAGGATGCCGAGCGCCCCAAGGGCCCGGTAGGCCTTGATATCGGCACCAGCCATATCGTCATGGCCCAGAACAAGGGCAAGAAC
The DNA here is from genome assembly GCA_002841785.1 of Deltaproteobacteria bacterium HGW-Deltaproteobacteria-3. Classification (GTDB taxonomy): domain Bacteria; phylum Desulfobacterota; class Desulfobulbia; order Desulfobulbales; family Desulfurivibrionaceae; genus Thiovibrio. Next base: position 4,333 of record PHAW01000144.1, read on the forward strand.
ATCCACACCATCAAACAGCTCAACGCATTCTTCACCATCCCCTATTCAAAATTCACCAAGAAGATCCTGGTGGACAACGAGGTGACCTTTTTTGAAAAGGGAGACATGTTTTAC
>PHAW01000145.1 GCA_002841785.1 Deltaproteobacteria bacterium HGW-Deltaproteobacteria-3
CGGCGCTGGGGCCGTAGAGCATGCCGTCGGCGCTGAGGTAGATCGAACCATACGGCGGGGCGACCACGGAGGGAACGGCATTGACGAACAGCCGGGTGTGTTCCACCTGGACAGGCTCAAGCCAGTCCGCGCCTTCGGCGATTGCCTGACGAATGGTCTGCGCCTCGGCATCCCAGCCAAGCTCGACAAGAAAGGTATTGAGTGCGGAAAAATAATCAGGCTGCATCCAATCCGGGCTGGGATAGCGCATGGACTGGGCGAGAAAGCGGTAAATCTCCGCCATGTTGGTCGAAGTAGATTGGGTCATGAGCCTCGCATGGGGGCAGGAACGTATCGTTTACAAATGACGCTCACCGCCCGAGGTGCCACATTTCTAAGAGAATGGTTCCTGCACGAAAATGGTTTTCAGCCAATGCGTGTTTACAAGATAAGGAAACACCAGAGTGTGCATAACACAAGGCCCCCCTGTTGCAAATGCGGCAAATTGTCGCATTTGCAACAGGGCACAAGGAAGCACTTCAACTTCCCCGCGAAAAATGGTCTTCAACTTCCCCGCGAAAAATGGTATGCATCACGGGTGTTTTCGAACACAGTACACAGGCTTACCAGGGCAACACAACCATGCTGCTTCCCGCAAGAAAAGAGGGTTGAACGGTGCACACGGCTATCCGGCAGAACAATTTCAGGGGGGATGATACACAGACCGCCCCGGCCAGAATCGCCTTCACCTGGCTGCTGCATCTGCGTTGGGGAGCGGTGGCGGCCCAGGTTCTCCTGGTGTTGGTCGCTCTTTTTTTTCTTGAAATCAGTCTCCCCTACCGGATTATTTCCGGGATCCTCACCTTTGAAATCATCAGCAATTTCCTGTTCGGTTTTTTGATACAGAAAAAAACAGCCATAGCCGATCGGTTTTTCGCGCTGGTCATGTTCCTGGACACCGCCCTGCTCACCGGACTCATCTACTACTCCGGCGGTCCGATGAACCCCTTCACCTTTCTCTATCTGGTGCATATCACCCTTGGGGCCATTCTCATGCCGCCCGGCTGGTCCTGGAGCCTGGCCATTTTCACCACCGGCTGCTATGCCACTCTGTTTTTGCTGCCAGCCGAGGGAAGCATGAATCAGCCCTGTCATCCGGAACCGGCGATGCTGCAAACCCTGAGCGACCCCCTGAAGATCCATCTTCAGGGGATGTGGGTCGCCTTTGCCGTAACCGCCTTTTTCATTGTTTTCTTTGTCAGCCGGATTCAGATGGCCCTGGCCAGATACCAGAAAACCCTGACGGATCTGCAGGAAGAAAAGACCAAGAGCGAACGCATGGCTTCCCTCGCCACCCTGGCCGCGGGCGCGGCCCATGAATTTTCCACCCCCTTGTCAACCATCGCCGTGGCAGCCGGTGAAATGCTTCATGCCCTGAAAAAAAATAACGGCTCGGGGTTTCCTGAACTGCTTGCCGATGTTATCCTGATTCGTGACCAGGTAACACGCTGCAAGGATATCCTTTTTCACCTGGCAGCCGATGCCGGAGACCAGATGGGGGAGGCATTCACGGATTTTTCCATGGACGAACTCATGGAAAATCTCCTCATGTCCTTTCCCGGTCCGCTCAAAAACCAGGTACACTATACAAACAATACGGGCGGGTTATTGCTCAGGATGCCGCTTCGCACCCTGCGCCGCATTGTCCGGGGCCTTATCAAAAATGGTCTTGATGCCGTCCCGAGTACGCCTGTTCTGGTGGAATGCCGGCACGACGCAACCCGGCTCTATATTGAGGTCACGGACAATGGCGCCGGCATGACTCCGGACATCGCCGCCCGGGCGACAGAACCTTTTTTTACCACCAAGGAGCCAGGCAAGGGATTGGGCCTTGGCCTCTTTCTTGCCAAATCAATAGCCGAACGATTCGGCGGGGGCTTAAGCCTGATTTCCGAGCCGGGCAAAGGCTCAAAGGTGTCACTTTTTTTTGCTTTGCAACAGATCACGGCCCATACGCCGGAGGGATTTCATGAATAGAACGATTATTCTCGTTGACGATGAGGAGCTGTTCCGGGAGCGGTTGGCAAAGGCCTTTAGTCAACGGGGGTTCACGGTTTTCACGGCGGGCGGTTGTGATGAAGCCCTCCGGGTTCTCGAGGCAAAAAAGCCAAACATGGGGGTGTTTGACCTTAAAATGCCCGGCAAATCAGGGCTGGAGCTCATCCCTGCAGCCAGGGCCATCAACCCGGATATGCAGATTGTCGTACTCACCGGCTATGGCAGCATCGCCACGGCCACCGAGGCGGTCCGGCTTGGGGCTCTCTATTACCTGCCAAAACCGGCGGATGTGGACGATATTCTCGGGGCCTTTGCCAGGAACCCGAAGCTTGCCCTGGATATCGACCAGGATGAGTTTTCCGCCCCTTCCCTGGCCCGGGCCGAATGGGAACACATCAATCGCGTGCTCACCGACTGCGACGGCAATATCTCCCTGGCGGCCAAAAAACTCGACCTGCACCGGAGAACCCTGCAACGCAAGCTGCAAAAATATCCTCCCTGCAAATAATCACCGCACAATTCACCCGGAGAGACACCATGCGCACCAAACAGTCCGGCGACTCTTGCACAAAACGGTTTATCCTTGCATTCTTGAGCGTGGCAATGCTGCTGACCTGCACCCCGGCCATCGCTGCGGGACCGGAACCCCAACCGATCACCGAGACTATGAGCTGCGCGGCCTGCGGCATGTATCCGCACCGCTACCCCCAATGGCAGACTCAGGTCATCTTCCAGGACGGAACCGTGAGCGCCTTTGACGGCAGCAAATGCCTGTTCCGTTTTCTTCTCAACATGCAGAAATTCGCCCCCGAACGCACACCGGAGCAGGTGGCCGCGGTGTGGGTGAAGGATTTCAGGACCGGCGCCTGGCTTGACGGCAAGGCGGCGCATTATGTGATCGACAGCAAGGAACTGGGTCCCATGGGCAAGGAGCTGATCCCCTTTGCGACCCGCGCCGCAGCGGAAGAATTCCGAAAGGCAAACGGCGGCGCCATCGAAACCTATGCGAACATCAGCATGGCCACCATCAAGCCGCTCATGGGCGGAATGCAGATGAAGATGCCGCATTCTCCCATGCAGTAAATCCTCCCCGCCCGGCACGCCCCCCGTGCCCGCTCCCTTCCCAGCCCAGCCAACACCTGTCATTCTAAGTTGTCAGCATTACGGGAAATAGAATATTCGCCTGATGCTGCACCATCGCAATGCCTTGATCCTCACACCTGTAGTTTACATTCAACTTGTTGAAATTACGCATTTTTTATGGTTGACTTCCTTCCAGAAACACTTATTATATTCTTAACGAGTGAGATAGCATGGAAACATTCACCCCACGGAAAGGAGGCGAATCATGACACACGCATCGTTGGCAAAAAGCAGAAGCCGGACCAAATCTATAGCAAGAGAAGCAGCAAACACCAGAGTTTCAACCGGAGCGTTAGCTGTATTTGGCACGCTCTCAACTCTGACCGGTCTGTGGGCCGTGGCCTGTTTGGTCGGGGCATTAATCGCCACCGGCGGTCCTCTTGCCCTGACCAGTGCTTGGATTTCCGCGGTAACCGGCGGATGAGAAGCAAAATGTCGGCAGCCATGCTGGAAATAGTTCCAATCCGGTATGACTCCAGGGTAAAGGCGAGAGTAAAAGCCAGACACCCTGCCTTCCTTGGAGAATCGGAACCCTACACTTCTGTAGGACAGGAGATATCCAGGGCAGGAGTGGGGATTATTATTTGCGCCGGAGCGCTCATCGGCCTGAGCGGTTTTTTATTTTTTGTCGGGGGACTTTTTCAAAGTGACGGGATCACAGGTTTTGTAAAAGGATGGCTTACCGCCTTCACCGGCATATAACCGTATTTTTTTTGCAAGGAACCCCTTGCAAAAAAAAAAGCGCGCAACACCAGCACACAGACAAGCCCGGGCGTACCCTGCGTACGTTCCGGGCTTTTTTATTTATGCTTGGCAGCCGAATCCCCCTTCCAGTACAATGAAAAGCATGGGGGAGGCATCCCGGAACCCCTTACAAAGCCAGACCGTGGCGTGCACACATCGACAACAGAACGAGGTTGCCATGACCAAGCTTGTCTACACGCTCTTCCTCCTCGCCGTACTCGGAATTATTGGCTTTGCCACCGCTCTCTTCTGGAAACTGGAAAACACCCGCCCTCCCCTGAAATATAACGACTTCCTGACCAGCCTGGAAAACAGCGAGATCGCCGAAGTACACCTCAAGGGCGGAAACATCTCGCTCACGGATATTTATGGCCGTGAATTTTCCACCTTTTCCCCCGATGTGGATGCTCTCATGGGCAAACTGGTCCACAAGAAGGTCTCCATCATCACGGAAGATGACCGTCCTTCGCCGTTTGGCAACCTCTTAACGGTCACGCTGCCGATCAGCATCATTCTTATAGGCGGGTTGCTTGTGATGCGGAGTCAGCAGCGAAAATCGGAAGAGGAGCCTGAATTCGCCAAAAACAAGGCGATTCATTTCGACAAAAACAACAAACCCATAACCTTTGATGATGTTGCCGGCATCCCTGAGGCAAAAGAGGAACTCAAGGAAATTGTCAACTTCCTCAAGGAGCCGAAAAAATTCAGCAGGCTTGGCGCCAGCCTGCCCAAGGGCGTTTTGCTGCAAGGCCTTCCCGGCACGGGTAAAACCTTGCTGGCAAAGGCCATTGCAGGCGAGGCAGGGGTTCCATTTTACAGCTTCAGCGGCTCCGATTTCGTGGAGATGTTCGTTGGGGTTGGCGCTTCGAGGGTCCGGGATCTTTTCCGGGAAGCAAAAAAAAACGCGCCCTGCATCGTCTTTATTGACGAGATTGATGCGGTCGGCGCCCAC
>PHAW01000387.1 GCA_002841785.1 Deltaproteobacteria bacterium HGW-Deltaproteobacteria-3
TCGACCAGCCTCAGCGTCGGCTTGGCCCAGTTTGTCCGCCACCCCGGCCAGACCTGGGCGGAGGATATCGCCGAGCTGGTGGCTCGCGCCGACAAGGCGCTGTATTCGGGCAAGGCGCAAGGAGGCAACCGGGTGGTTGCCGACTCCTCCCCGCCGGGTTCCGGCGAATTGCCCTCCGGAACGGATCCCGAACTCCCACCCAAATAGGGGTGCCGGAAGCAGTTTCTCTCGCAACCCCTCCTCCCTTGTTCCCTGTCTCTGTTGCATCCTCCTTTTATTTTACATAGTTAGGCGGTGTTTTTCCCCGGTGATCCTCGTCCCTCCTCCGCAGATAAAAAGTTTGTATTTGGTCATATTCTCTGGTATATAGGCTCGATCTATCAAAGGAGGATTGTTTCCATGGCAACTAGCACAACAGCAACCACAACGAAGTCCGATGACAATGTAGGGGAAATGAGCTTTGCTCAGCTTTTCGAGGAAAGCCTCAAGGTGGCGGAGGTGGGTGAAGTCGTGCCCGGCACCGTCATCGCCCTGGCCAACGATTTTATCGTGGTCGAGTTCAAGAACGAAAATGGCGAAATCGACGTCAAGGTGGGCGACATCTTCGACGTCTTCGTGGAGAAGCGGGAGGCCGAAGGCGGCCTGAAGCTCTCGCGCGAGAAAGCCATCGGCATCAAGGTCTGGGAAGATATCGCCAAGATCCAGGAAGCGGACGGCACCATCTCGGGCCGCATCGACAACCGGGTCAAGGGCGGCCTTTCCGTCGATATCGGCGTTCCCGCCTTCCTGCCTTACTCGCAGATCGATCTGAGGCCTGTCAAGGATCTGGACAGCCTCATCGGCCAGACCTTTGAGTTCAAGGTTCTGAAATACAACCGCAAACGCAACAACGTGGTCATCTCCCGTCGCGCCATCCTCGAGGACGAGCGCAAGAAGCTGCGGGAAGATATGCAGTCCAACCTGGTGGAAGGCCAGGTGGTTACCGGCACCATTACCAATATCACCGATTACGGGGTGTTCATCGACCTGGGCGGCATGGACGGTTTGTGCCACATCACCGATCTCTCCTGGGGCCGTGTTTCCCATCCCTCCAAGCTGTTCAAGGTGGGCGAGGATATCCAGGTCAAGATCCTCAAGTACGACCGCGAGAACGACAAGGTTTCC
>PHAW01000146.1 GCA_002841785.1 Deltaproteobacteria bacterium HGW-Deltaproteobacteria-3
GGCCTACCTGGATTCGAACCAGGGACCGACCGGTTATGAGCCGGTGGCTCTAGCCAGTTGAGCTATAGGCCCATATTCTCTAACCAAGACTGAATCAAATAAAATAGCCGATACTGCAAGATTGTCAATAGTATTTGTGATTGGTTGGGGGGAGAAGAGTAAGGGGCACGGGGACAGACCTGCCATGGGCGGCAAGCCCATGGCAGGTCCGGAAACAGAATTTATCCGGCAAGCACGGCGGCCTGGAAGGTCTCAAGGCCGATCCTGTCCAGGAACCGGCCCATCCGCTCGCCTTTTTTGGCGTTTTCCTTGAAATAGGAGATGATCCGCGCGCAGGTGGCCAGCGCTTCCTCGCTGGAAAGATTTTCGCAGAGGGTGAAGCCGATTCTCGCCTTGGAGGCGGCGTTGCCTCCGACCAGGATGGTCCAGCCCTTGGACTTGCCCACCAGCCCCAGATCCTTTACCGAGGTCTCGGCGCATTGGTTGGGGCAGCCGGAGACCCCCATTTTCATCTTGCCGGGCAGCTCGAGGCCGTGGTAGCGGGTGTCGAGTTCCATGCCCATGGCCAAGGCGTCCTGCTGGCCGAGGCGGCAGAGGGTGTTGCCGGGGCAGGCCTTGATGCTGCGAACGCAGAGGCCGATGGCTGCCCCGGGATTCATATCCAGATCCTGCCAGACGTTGTCGATGTCCTCCTCCTTGAGGCCGACAATGGCAATGCGGGCCGCGCTGGTAATCTTGAGGGCGGCTGTCTTGTATTTTTCCGCTGCGTCGGCGATCTTTCGCAGTTGCGCCGGGGTGATGAGGCCGAGCGGGAGATGGGGGACAATGGCATAGGTTTCCTTGTCGCGTTGCAGTACCGCGCCTTTTTCGCCGTCGTTCAACATGGGGTTATCTCCTTGCAAAATAGCGTAACAATAAAAAAGAAAAGGGCTCAACAGGTGAGCCCTTGTGGTGTCTGTGTTACAGTGGGGCAGGAAGTTTTTTAAAATAATAGTTTCATTGAAAAAGTCAACATCCATAATGCTCGCATGGACATTGGGGATGGTGATTCAGCCGGTGGTGTTGGGGAAGTGGGATGCCATCTGTTCTCCTTTCGTCGCGTGGGGTGAGTGGCTGTCCCCAACCGGGAAAAAGCGATACTGTGTCCTGTGAAATAAGGGTTTGGTTGAAATCTGCACCTTCTTGTTTCTGGAAAAGAGGGTTGTTGTAAATTTTTTTTGGGAAGGCATCGATGGACATAACGTTTGTTCTTTATCTGGCAGGGGCGGGATTGGTTGGATTGTGCTGCGGCGCTATATCGGTTTGGCTGCTCACGCGAAATCGTCTGGCCGGGCAGCGCGGGCTGGCCGAGGAACGGGTGCAGCTTCGGGAGGGTCAGCTTGTCGATTTGGAGAGGCGGTTGGCCGCGGGAGATGAGGAGCGGGCCGGACTGCGGCGGGAAAACGGGATGCTGCAAGCCAGGGTCGCGGAACTTGCGGCGCGGCTTGAGGTGGAGCAGCGGCAACTCCAGGAAAAACAAGCGCTTCTGCAGGAGGCCCGGCAGGAACTCAAAGTAACAGTCAGCGTTTTCTGGAGCTTGCCCAGCAGACCCTGGCCAAGTTCCAGGAACGGGGCATGGCAGACATGGAAACCAGAAAGCGCTCCATCCAGGAGCTGCTGTTGCCCATGCATGAATCCCTGAAAAAGGTCGATGACCAGATCCGCCAGGTGGAAAAAGAGCGAGTCGATGCGTATGCCGGGCTGACCGAGCAGGTCAAATCCCTGGCCACCAGCCAGGCCCGCCTCCACGGGGAAACGGCCAATCTGGTCAATGCACTGCGCAAGCCCTCGGTGCGCGGCCGGTGGGGCGAGATGCAGCTACGGCGGGTGGTCGAGATGGCCGGGATGGTGGAGCATTGCGATTTTGTCGAGCAGGGATCGGTGGACACCGAGGGTGGCCGGCTGCGGCCGGACCTGATCGTTCGGTTGCCCAACGGCAAGAACATCGTGGTCGATTCCAAGACCGCGCTGTCCGCCTATCTTGAGGCCATGGAGGCGGGGGATGACGAGACCCGGCAGGCCCGGCTCAAGGAGCACGCCCGGCAGGTGCGCACCCACCTCGGCCAGTTGGCCGGAAAATCCTATTGGGAACAGTTTCAGCCCACGCCGGAGTTCGTGGTTCTTTTCCTGCCCGGAGAGAATTTTTTCAGCGCGGCCCTGGAGCAGGACCCGGAATTGATCGAATGCGGGGTGGCGCAAAAGGTGATCCTTGCCACGCCCACCACGCTCATCGCCCTGATGCGGGCTGTCTCCTACGGCTGGCGCCAGGAAAAGATCGCCGAGCACGCCCAGGTCATCGGCGAACTTGGGCGCACCCTCTATGAGCGGCTCGGGGTGTTGGGCGACCATTTTCACGACATGCGCAAGGGGCTCGATCGGGCGGTGGAATCGTACAACCGGGCAGTAGGTTCCTTTGAGGGCAGGGTGCTGGTCACTGCCCGGAAGTTGCAGGATATGGACCCGGCTCTGGCCAGGGATATAGCGCCCATGGAGCCCCTGCACAAGATTGCCCGGCCACCTCTGGCTCCGGAGAGCGAATAGGTTGTTTTACCTATGCGGCCAATGGTTGCCGGGGTGTGGTCGCAAAGTTTTCCTTGCCGGAAGCATACCCCTTTCGTATAATCAGCGGATGGGTTTTGACCCATCCGCGCAGGTCCGTAATTCAGGTGAGCGAGCCCGCGAGGCTCCGAAATCAAAAAGCGTAAAGCAATAACCGTTGTAATCGCGGCTTGTCGAAGTCTGCGTTTATCTGCGATTTCAACAATCAAAGCGTAGAAGGAGATGTATCCCCATGAAATTAGGCATTAACGGCCTGGGTCGGATCGGTAAGCTTTCACTCTGGCATCATGTTTCCCGCAAGCATTTTTCCGAGTCCATCGACCGGGACAGCTCCTACGGGCGGCTCGGCATGTACCTTCATGGCTGCAAGGGCTCCCAGGTTATTGAAAACCTCAACGACGCGGACGGCACCATGACCATCAACGGGGTCCCGGTCAAGATCCTGCGTGAGGCAAGGAATCCGGCCGGGATCCAGTGGAAGGAAAACGGGGTGCGTCTGGTCGTTGACACCACCGGCGCCTTTACCGATCCCACCGCGGACGCCGACAGTCCCAAGGGCGCCTTGCGGGGTCATGTGCAGGCCGGGGCCGAAAAGGTGCTCCTCTCCGCCCCCTTCAAGATCAAGAACAAAGGGGTGGATATGCCAGCCGATGCCGTAACCACGGTGATGGGCATCAACGACGGCGATTTTAATCCGTCCCAGCACACCCTGATTTCCGCGGCCTCCTGCACCACCACCTGTCTCTCCTTCATGATCAAGCCCCTGTTGGATCATTTCGGGGCGGACCGGTTTTTGAGCGCCTCCATGGTCACGGTCCATGCCGCCACCGGCAGCCAGCAGGTCCTTGACCGGTTGCCCAATGCCGGGGCCACCGATCTTCGGAAAAGCCGCAGCATCTTCAACAATATCATCCTGACCACAACCGGCGCGGCAAAGGCCCTTCCCCTGGTCATCCCGGAGATGAAAAGCATCGGCTTCATTGCCGAGTCGGTGCGGATCCCCACCAATACCGGCTCTCTGATTGTCCTGGTGCTCAACCTCCAGGATGAGAGTATGGAAAACCCCATCAAGCGGAAGCTGGTGAACTCCATCTATCGGGATTACGCCAAGAACAGCGCGTATCTGGAGTATAGCGACGAACAGCACGTTTCCACGGATATCATCGGCCTGCCTTTTGCCGCCGCGGTTATCGAGGGCTCGGAGACCCACACCCGCACGGCCAGCCTCAAGGTGAATCTGGCCAAGCTCGGATGCAGCATCGGCCCGACCACCCTGGAGGTGCCGGTGACCCAGGCGGTGGTGTATGCCTGGTACGACAACGAGCTGGGCAGCTATACCAATGTGCTGGGCGACCGGACCGTTTCCATTGCCGAGCAGATGATCTAGAAAAGCAGGAAAAAGGTGAAAGGTAAAAGGTTCAAGGAACAAATTCTCCAGCCTTCAGCCTCGCGCCTTGGACCTTGCGCCGTTATAGTCCGCCCCATGACCGGTGCTGATCTTGTAGTGGTGCAGGCCATCGAATCTGAAAACCCTGCGTCATGGAGTGGTGGGCAACTGGCCAGTGAGTTGGAGCAGGAAAGCGGTTGGCAGTTCGTTGCCGAAGCCGGTTCCGGGCTGGTGTGCGGCTTTGTCTGTGGCCGGAGCTGCGTTGGGGAGGGTGAACTGCTGAAAATTGCCGTGGGCCGGGAACACCGGCGGCAGGGGATAGCGGCGCAGCTTGTGGCGCATACCCTGCGCTATCTGGCGGCGCAGGGGGTGGCACGCTGTTTCCTGGAACTGCGCGCCGCCAATCTTCCGGCTCTGGCCTTGTATGAACGGTTCGGCTTTCGCCGGGTGGGGTTGAGGAAAAATTACTACACCTCGCCGGTGGAAGATGCGATACTCATGGAAAAGATAATTCCAGCACTGCATTAACAAACTTTGAGAAAGGAACACCCCCATGAAAAATATCCGGGATCTTGACATCAAGGGAAAGAAGCTGCTCATCCGCGTTGATTTCAACGTGCCCCTGGATGAACAACTGAACATCACCGACGATATCCGGATTCGCGGGGTTTTGCCCACCCTCAATTACGCCCTGGATGAAAATGCCAAGATCATTATCTGTTCGCATCTGGGGCGGCCCAAGGGAGAGCGCAAACCTCAGTTCAGCCTGGCCCCTGCGGCCAAGCGTCTTTCCCGGCTGCTGAACAAGGAGGTCGTTCTGGCCCCGGATTGTATCGGTCCGGAAACCAAGGCCATTGTCGAAGCCATGCAGCCCGGCAGTGTGGTCCTCCTGGAAAATCTGCGCTTCCATGCGGAGGAGCAGCAGAATGACGATGGTTTTGCCAGCCAACTGGCCAGCCTCTGCGATATCTATATCAACGATGCCTTTGCCGTGGCGCACCGGGCCCATGCCTCGGTAGTGGGGGTAACCCAATTCGTCGAGCAGTGCGCCGCCGGATTCCTGCTGCAAAAGGAGATGGATTATTTTCACCGCTCGGTGAGCGAGCCCATGCGGCCTCTGGTGGCCATCGTGGGCGGGGCCAAGGTGTCGAGCAAGCTCGGCGCCCTGGACAACCTGATGGACCGGGTGGACAAGATGATCATCGGCGGGGCCATGGCCAATACCTTTCTGAAAAGCATCGGCCATGACATGGGGAAATCCAAGGTCGAGGATGAGCTGCTCGATACGGCGCGGGAGCTGCTCAACAAGGCCAAGCGCCTTGGGGTCAAGCTCTATCTGCCGGTGGATTGCATCGTTGCGGACAGGTTCGAGGCCCGGGCCGAATCCAAGCGGGTAACGGTGCAGGAGGTGCCGACCGACTGGATGGTCCTCGACATCGGCCCAGCCACCACGGTGCTTTTTTCCGAGGCCATGGAGTCTGCCAAGACCATCATCTGGAATGGCCCCATGGGCGCTTTCGAGATGGACGCCTTCTCCCGAGGGACCATGGCCATGGTGCAGCATGTGGCCCGCTCCCACGCCCTGACCATTGTCGGCGGGGGCGATACCGATGTGGCGGTGCACAAGGCCGGGGAATCGAGCAACATTTCCTACATCTCCACGGGCGGTGGCGCCTTCCTCATGCTGATGGAGGGCAAGAAGCTGCCTGGAGTCGAGGCCCTGGAAGCAAAAGAATAAGGTAACTATCCAGCAGCACGGCATCTGCTTCGCAGTCTCGCTGCGCTCGCTTAGCTGTCATCAACCGATTCGCATACCGGAGTATGGCGAATCGGTCTCTTTCGCGCATCTGCCGCAGCAGCGAAGCGGCGCTGCTGAACAGTTACCGTGCGGAATAAATGCGCCATTTTTCGCTTTGAGCGGGATAGTTACCGAATAAGGAGCAGTCCATGGAGCGCACCCCCCTGATTGCCGGGAACTGGAAGATGTATACCTCACATGCCGAGGCCAGAACTCTTGCCGCTGCTGTGGTCTCCGCCTGCAAGGGACTGATCGACCGGGAGGTCATGATCGCCCCGCCCTTTACCGCCCTGGCCACGGTGGCCGAGGTGGTGCGCGGCTCACAGGTCCGGTTGGCCGCCCAGAATGTCTGCTGGGCGGAGCAGGGCGCCTTCACCGGGGAGATAGCCCCTGGCATGTTGCGGGAGTTGGGGTGCAGCATGGCCATCATCGGCCATTCGGAGCGAAGGCAGATCTTCGGGGAGACCGATGCGCTGATCAACCAGCGGGTGGTCGGAGCCCTGCATTTCGGCATTACCCCGATCCTCTGTTTTGGCGAAACCCTGGCCGAGCGCGAGGCAGGCCAGACCATGACCGTGCTTGAGCGCCAGATTCGAGCCGGGCTTGCCGGCATTACCGTGGCCGACCCTGCCGGCCTGGTCCTTGCCTATGAGCCGGTCTGGGCCATCGGCACCGGCAAAACGGCAAGCGAGGAACAGGCCCAGGAAGCCCATGAATTCGTGCGGAATCTGCTGGGTGCGATGTACGAGAAAAGTATTGCCCGCCAAATGAGAATACTGTATGGTGGCAGCGTCAATTCGGGGAACGTGGATGCCCTGTTGCGGCAGCCTGATATAGACGGGGCCTTGGTTGGCGGGGCATCGCTCAAGGCCGATTCCTTCGAACGCATCATCCACTTCCGGCAATAACGGTAACCAAGAACGAATGACCACCTTACTGACCATAGTGCATGTAGTTGTTTGCCTGTTCCTCATCGTGATCGTGCTGTTGCAGCACGGCAAGGGCGCCAGCATGGGCGCGGCCTTCGGCGGCTCCAGCCAGACGGTGTTCGGCACGGAAGGCCCCCTGCCCCTGCTGAACAAGATCACCACCTGGGCCGCGGTTGTCTTCATGCTGACCTCCATCTCCCTGGCCTATATGTCAACCAGGGTCGGCGATGGCTCGGTGATGAAAGAGGTGGCTCCGATTTCCGAGCCGCAGAGCGCGCCTATCCCGCTGCCCTCCGCGGACAAGGATGTTCCCATGGCCCCGGCGCAGGGCAAGTAGCAGTTGTTGTTTGATTTGAGAAAATAAGGATTGCCGAAGTGGTGGAATTGGTAGACACGCAGGCTTGAGGTGTCTGTGGGGCAACCCATGCCGGTTCGAGTCCGGCCTTCGGTACCATATTTGTGCGCCCAGCATGGGCGCACTCTTGTGGGTGCAAGTCCCACCGTAAGTTGATCACAGCGAACGAAGCGAAGCGCAACTGCGGAAAGGTGACTGACCGTGGGGAGGAAGCGTGGAGCGAAACTGCGAGCCGATGGACAAAAACTGGATAGAAGGCGTTGCCGAGCAGGGCGAGCGGGCATGAAACCGCAAAGCTCTCGTGATCAAGGCTCAGGCGGCGTAAATCCGGCGGCTGTGCAGTGAAGGAGTGCGTTCTTACCTGGGGAGATCTGAAAGGGCGACGGTGTTGAGCCGGAGCGAGAAGTCAACAGAGGTCGTAGTAGCCGGAGGCCGGGCCAAGAAGGCCGGAACCGATGGTGAAGGACCAAACGAGAAGGAGTGTTCAGCCCCATGTCGATGCAACAGGCACGGCCTCAGATGCCCGCGCAAGCGGGCATCTGAGGGACGTTGCTTGCTAATTAGCTATTTTTCACTAGTCTCAAATAAGGTTTAAGCCCCCGCCTTTAGGCGGGTAGATTTATCACTCCCACTTGGTTGTGTATAATGCCTTAGACGAAGGAGGCATTGT
>PHAW01000147.1 GCA_002841785.1 Deltaproteobacteria bacterium HGW-Deltaproteobacteria-3
GTGCGGCTAAGACCGGTAAGCTTGGCAATATCGGCAAGAATCGACCCCCCTTGACGGAGGTTGAGGTTGAGCTGGCCAAGGTCAAACGAGAACTGGTTGCAGGACTATTGGGGGGTCAGACTATTGGACTATTGGGGGGTCAGGCTTGACTTTCTGCCATTCTCCCGTATGATGTGATCATGGCACGTAAATCTCGCATCCATTTTCCCGGTGCAGTCTACCATGTTATCCTCCGTGGTAACGCCGGACAGCCGGTTTTCTTCGACGACCTCGACCGGTTCCGTTTCTACCATTTTCTCCAATACGTCGTGGAAAAATTCGGCTGCCGGGTCCACGGATTTTGCTTGATGACCAACCATATCCATCTCGTTCTCCAAACCGGCAATATCCCCTTGTCACAGATCATGCAGAATCTTTCCCTGCGCTACACCAAATGGATCAACCATGCACAATCCCGCACGGGACATGTATTTCAGGGGCGTTACAAGGCGCTGTTGCTGGACGCTGACGCATATCTGATGGAGATCGTCCGGTATATCCACCTCAATCCGGTCCGTGCCGGGATGGTTCCCTTGCCCGAGGCCTATCCATGGAGTGGGCATCACGGATATTTGGGCAAAGAGGTGCTGCCATGGTTGACAACGGATCTGGTTTTATCGATGTTATCCCCCAATATCCAGAAGGCCAGACAGACCTACGCAAGTTTCGTGGCAGACGGAATCGGAGAGACAAGAAGAAACGAATTCCACAGTGGAACCTGTGAAGGTCGGATTCTCGGCGATGACAATTTTACCGAGGAAGCCCTTACGAAAACAAAACAACCGCGGGTAGCGGATTACAACCTCGACGATGTCCTCATGGTTGTGTGCCGAAGATACGAGATCACCCTTGAAAAGTTGAAGGCGCCGGGCAAGGCAAGACCATGTTCCGAGGCCCGAGCGTTTGCCGCGCTCTTGGTTTGTGAGTCACCAAGAATTTGCCTCACGGAGTTGGGGAGAATATTGAACCGGGATATCGCGCCATTGGGAAGAGCTGGGCGGCGGATGCTGGAGGGGGCACTTGAAGAAGCCGAATTGAAGGCGCAGATCGAGGCATTCAGGCTGGAGCTCAGCAAATAGCAGAAAGGCAAGCCTGACCCTAATGACCTACAACGGTATCAAGACCAACGTTCATTTCATATTGGACGCCGTCAGCATCGACACTGCAATAGACTGGCTCAATGAGCCACCCGAATTCCTGAGGGGCATTAACGCCATTGTCTTTCTGAACTACAAACCATCTGGTCGTAAAGTGTTTGAGAAGAAGCTCTTGCGACACAATACAAGGCTGGAAGAGTTTTTCATATTAGCTACCTCACCTCAGAGGAGATTGAAGGTTGGTTTTGACGCATGTTGCGTGAGCGGAGTGTTTGCACGCACGAATACCAACACTTCAATGGTTGACGCTTGCGACGCGGGTAGATTCTCGATGTACGTGTCGGAGGATCTGAAGGTATATCCCTGTTCTTTCCAGAGTGGTTTGGAGGAAGGCGATCAGTTGGACAACGAGACAACACTCCTGGACATTTGGACAAAGTCTCGGAACATGGGAGCGTTTCGAAGTTACTTCAGTTCGGATCGTTGTGGGGCGTGCAGCCACCGTTCGGCTTGTATGAATGGTTGTCCGTTATTTGATGAGCTTGTCGTTTGCGGAAACCGATGAAATTCTTTCCGGAAGGAGTTGAAAACAGAAAATAGGGGACGCAGAAAATACGGACGGGGGAGTTCCGGGGACAGGATACGGAACTGTTGCCCCATAGTGGAATTTGGTTCGGAATCTGCTGTGCTTCATACACCAGATTTGGCAATAGCCCTTGCAAATGGCGGCAATTAAAACAGGCTGGCAATATCTCGATAACCACTGAGGACTCGAACGATCTCCAATGTGGCAGGGTTTATGCGGTAAAAGATAGTATATTTCTTGACAGGCAAAGAGCGGAGACCTGGGATCAGCTCATCCCTCTCCCTGCCAATCTCTGGCGAATCGCAGAGAGATGCACATTTTTCGTGGAGAAAGGCGATAAAGTGATCGGCAGCCAGTGGGGAATCACTGGCAATGTAAAGCCAGATATCAACCAGGTCTTCTTGTGCCTGGTCGGCAAGGATAAGGCGGTGCGACATCATGCCCCCAGTCTTTCGCGGCCTTTTTGTTTGATATCGTCCACCGTTGCGGCGTCAAAAGGGCGGGATTTCCCGGCATCCAACTGTCTGATGCCGATCATGAGTTCCTGTCGCAGATCGGCGGCCATTGCCAAACGCTGTTCTTCAAGACGCTGCAATGCACGCAAACCGTCACGAACCACCTCGCTTGAAGACGTGTAAGCCCCGGATTTTATCCGGGCGGCCACCCAGTTGTTCATTTCTGGGGGTAGTGAGATGTGCATGGCGCCAACTCCTCTGTGATTTGATCGTTTATTCAACTTTGCAGGCATCAAGATGTAATGTAAATAATTACAAGAACGAGGTCAATAGAGGATGAGGCCTTGGAAGGTATCGGGAAAAAATTCAGCGAAATTCCTCACCGAACCGCGAGAAGTGTAACCATTTTGTAAGCGATCTCAAATGGCATGACTACGAGCCTAATAACGAGCAATGTGCAAAATCTGCACATTGCCGGTTAAGACAGCCCAGGCAACTACCGAGGATTTCTTGGCAGTTCAAACTGAGGCTCAGCGGTAGGGGTCCGCACTACCTCAAATATTACACTCTGGACGCCACCACCCTGACGGCAACTTTGAGCAACAAATCAATATGTGCAAATTTTGCAAAAGTTCAAATTAAGGAACGATATCCATGACCAACCCACTAAACGAACAGCTCGGCACCACCGAGATTCTCTGGCAACTGACCGATCTCTACCAGGGCGTTGATGACCCAAAAGTCGAAACCGACATCGCCTGGTGCGAGCAGGAGGCCAAGGGTATCAAAGAGCAATTCGCAACCAAGGTCGCAAGCCTTGACGCGGCCCAGCTTCTTACCCTGGTCGTGCGCCTGGAAAAGCTCGAAACCCTGATGGGCAGGATCGCCACCTTCGCCTTTCTCAACTTCACCACCCAGATTCAAAACGCCCCGGCCGGCGCTTTTCTGCAAAAAATCAAGGAGGCAGGCAGCCGAATCGGCAGGGAAACCGTGTTCTTCGAACTGGAATGGAGCAAGGTGGAAGACTCCGCAGCCAACACCCTGCTGGCCGGAGAGACCCTGGCCCATTACCGCCATTACCTTGAGAGCATACGGCGCTATGCCAGGCATCTTCTCTCCATGGCCGAGGAAACCCTGCTCATCGAAAAGGCGCCGGTGGGCCGCTCCAGTTGGACCAACCTCTTTGAAAAGGTCATGGGCCATCTCAAGTTCGGCGAAAGGCAGCGCAGCGAAGAGGAGGTCTTGACCGATCTCTACAGCCCGGACCGTACCGTCCGAGCTCAGGCGGCGGATGAGCTCACCGCCGGGCTTACCAGCCAGCTCCATGTGCTGACCCATATCTTCAATACCCTGCTGGCCGAGAAGATGATCGACGACCGGCTCCGCAAGTACGACTCCTGGGTCAGCTCCATGAACCTGTACAACGAGCTGGAGGACCGGACCGTGTCGGTGCTGGTTGAGGCGGTCACTTCCCGCTACGACATGGTCCAGCGCTACTACCGGCTCAAGAAAGAGATCATCGGCCTGGAGGAGCTCTGCGACTATGACCGCTACGCCCCCCTGCCCCACCTGCCCACAACCCTGGTGGATTGGGACACCTGCAAGGAGATGGTCCTTACCGCCTTCCACGACTTTGCCCCGGAGATGGGGGAAATCGCCGGGCTGTTCTTCGATAAGCGCTGGATCCACGCCCCAATCCTCGAAGGCAAACGGGGCGGGGCTTTTGCCCACCCCTGCGTGCCCGAGGTGCACCCGTATGTGATGGTGAACTACACCGGCAGCCTGCGCGACATCTCCACCGTGGCCCATGAGCTGGGGCACGGGGTGCACCAGTACCTGGCCGCGAAGAACGGTTACTACAACTCCTCCACCACCCTGGTCCTGGCCGAGACCGCCTCGGTGTTTGCCGAGCTGCTCCTGTTCAACTCCCAGGTCAAGCTCCTGACCGATCCGGCGGAACGGCGAGCCTTTGTCTGTCAGAAGCTCGAATCCATCTTTGCCACGGTCTTCCGCCAGGTCTCCATGAATCGCTTCGAGCATGCGGTGCACAACGCCAGACGGGAAAGCGGCGAACTTTCCCCGGAGCAACTGGCCTCCCACTGGCTCACCACCCAGCGGGCCATGTTCGCCGATTCGGTCAACCTCCGGGATGATTACGGCATCTGGTGGTCGTACATCCCCCATTTTTTAAGCACCCCTGGTTATGTCTATTCCTATGCCTTTGGCGAGCTGCTGGTTCTGGCTCTGTACAACCTTTACAAGGAAGACCGAGCCGCCTTTGTGCCCAAATACCTCGACCTGCTGCGCGCCGGAGGCAGCAATACTCCGGCAGAGCTGCTCAAGCCCTTTGGCGTCGATCTGGACGACCCGGCCTTCTGGCTCGGCGGGCTCACCACCATTGACGGCATGCTACAAATGGTGGAATGATGGGTATGCGTAAAAAATCAGCCAACGATTCCTCCCTGGTCTACTCCACGGAGCATGGCCGTACCTGCCCGAAGTGCGAAAAGCCCCTGGCCCAGTGCGGCTGCGGCCAGAAAAAGGCCATAGCAAAGGGTGACGGTATCGTCCGGGTCTCGCGGGAAACCAAGGGACGCAAGGGCAGCGGCGTGACGCTGATCACCGGGTTGCCCTTGGCTGAACCCGAGCTGGCCGGACTTGCCAAGCAGCTCAAGCAGCGCTGCGGCAGCGGCGGCACCGTGAAAAACGGGATCATCGAGGTACAGGGCGACCAGCGGGAGACGGTGCTGGCGGAACTCATCCGCCTTGGCTATCAGGCAAAAAAGGCCGGCGGCTGATGGAAGGTACCCAGGCCGCCTGGTTTGTCTATCTGGTCCGTTGCCGGGACGGCTCCCTCTATTGCGGCATTGCCAAGGATCTGGCCCGGAGAGTGGCGGAGCACAACTCCGCGGACAAGGGGGCGAAATACACCCGTGGCCGGCAGCCGGTGCAACTGGTCTACGCGGAAGCGGCCGCCTCCAGGGCGCAAGCCACCCAACGAGAAGGCACGATCAAGAGAATGGGCCGGGCAGGAAAAACGGCGCTCATCAAGACCGCAGTGGGCACATAGAACCGTAGGCCAACCGCACACCCTCATAACCGGGAGAGAGCCATGAAAATCTTCATCGCAGGCGGCACGGGTTTTCTGGGGCAAACCCTCATCCGAAAACTTTTACAGGACGGGCATGCTGTGACCGCCCTGGCCAGAAGCCCGGAGAAACTGGGCGATCTCGCCCCGCGCATCCGGGTGGTTACCGGTTCGCCGCTCGTCCCCGGCCCCTGGCAAGAAGAACTGGCCGGACAGGAAGTGGCCATCAACCTCACCGGCACAAGCATCTTCACCCGCTGGACTCCGGCGGCAAAGGAGATGATCCTGCACAGCCGGGTTGCCGCGACCAGAAACATTGTCGAGGCCATCCCGGATCATCCCGCCTCGCCCGTCACCTTGATCAATACCAGCGCCTCCGGGTACTACGGCGTGTGCGGAGATGAAGAAAAATACGAAGATGGTTTGCCGGGCAGCGACTTTCTCGCCTCGGTCTGCAAAAGGTGGGAAGATGAAGCACGCAGGGCGCAAGGCAAGGCCAGGGTGATCTCCCTGCGCATCGGCATTGTCCTGGGCAAAAACGGCGGCGCCCTGGCCAAGATGCTGCCCGCTTTTCGCCTCGGAGTAGCGGGAAAACTGGGGCATGGGTGCCAGTGGTTTCCCTGGATTCATCTGGACGACCTCACCAGCGCCATCCTGTTTTGCATGAAACACAACAAGATTGCCGGCCCGGTGAACCTGAGCGCGCCCGTCCCGGTGCGCAATGCCGAATTCACCCGAATCCTGGGCTCAGTCCTGCACAGGCCGACGTTTTTGGCGGTTCCGGGCTTTGCTGTCCGTCTTGCGCTGGGGGAACTCAGTTCGGTGGTGCTTGAGGGGTGCAGGATGATGCCGGGCGTGTTGACGGCAAACGGGTTTTCTTTCCGCTTTCCAGAGCTGCAATCAGCGCTTGAGGATATTTTGAAAAAATAGGTTAAAGGTGCAAGGCTAAAGGCTAAAGGCTAAAGGCTAAAGGCTAAAGGCTAAAGGCTAAAGGCTAAAGGATAAAGGATAAAGGATAAAGGAAACTTTTTCCTCTTCCTTCGGCAAGGATTTTTCGGCACAGGGATAAAAGAATTGCTGTCCCCTTTTCACCTTTCGTCTTGCTCCTTTCACCTTTCACCTTTCACCTTTAGCCTTGCACCTAGCCCCTTATTTACTGGCGAGATTGGCCTCCAGCACAAAAGTGCCGCAGTCTGTCTGAAACGGGATAACGATAATCGGCACATCGGAGTGGTGGTGGATCTCCACCCCCTTGCCGGTGACCATGGTCGGGGTGGCAAGGTTGAAACTCATCCCCAGCTTGCCGAATTCCGCCTTGGCGCCGCCGCAGATCATGTTGGTGATCTCCCCCACCGCATCGACAATATCATGGTCAATGGTTGTCTTGGGCTCTTCCATGAGCATGCGGGACACGATTTGCAGGATACAGGCGGACGGAAAGCTGATGGTCATGCTGCCTTCGACACTCTCGGAGGCCATGCCGATAATGCCGGTCACGTCGCCGTAGGTG
>PHAW01000148.1 GCA_002841785.1 Deltaproteobacteria bacterium HGW-Deltaproteobacteria-3
CTCGAACAGATTGAGCGCCTCCTGGGGAAGCTGGCCGTAACGGTCGCCAAATTCATCCTTAAGGTCCAGCAACTCTTCCACCTGCTCGGCGTTGGTCAGGCGGCGGTAGGCGATATAACGCTGTTCCGTCGCCGGGATATACCGTTCCGGCAGAAAGGCCGAAATCTTGAGATTGATTTCAGGCTCGATCTGCTCCCGGGGCTGCTCCACGCCAGCGCCTTTCCGCTTCAAGTCGAGAACCGTCTGCTGCAGCAGCTCAAGGTACAGGTCATAGCCCACCGCGGCAATGTTGCCGCTCTGCGAGATCCCCAGGATATTGCCGCCCCCCCGGATCTGCAGGTCGCTCATGGCCAGCTTGAAGCCGCCGCCAAGCTCGTTGTAATCCATGAGCGCCCGCAAACGTTGCTGGGCATCCTTGGACAACCCGTCCAGGGAAGGGACCAGCAGATAGGCATAGGCCTGCTCCCTCCCCCGCCCTACCCTGCCGCGGAGCTGATAGATTTCCGCCAACCCCAGCCGGTCAGCCCGGGTGATGACGATGGTGTTGGCATTGGGGATATCGAGGCCTGATTCGATAATGGTGGTGCAGACCAGCACATCGATCTCCCGCTTGACGAAGCGGACCATGATCTCTTCCAAGGCCTTCCCCGGCATCTGGCCGTGGGCCACGGCCAGCCGCGCCTCGGGGACCAGCTTCTGCGCCCTGGCGGCCATTTCCTGGATGGAGTGCACCCGGTTGTGAACCAGAAAAACCTGGCCGCCCCGCTGCAGCTCCTTCACCACCGCCTCCTTGATCACCAGCTCGTCATCGCGGGCGACAAAGGTTTTCACCGGCCGCCTGAACTCGGGCGGCGAGCTGATTACGGAAAGGTCGCGGATACTGAGCAGGGAGAGTTGCAGGGTGCGGGGGATCGGGGTGGCGGTCAGGGTCAGGACATCCACCTGGCTCTTGAGTTTTTTGAGTTTTTCCTTGTGGGAAACGCCGAAACGGTGCTCCTCGTCGATAATCAGGAGGCCGAGCCGCTTGAAGGCCACATCCTGGGACAAGAGCCGGTGGGTGCCGACCACGATATCCACCCGCCCCTGGCCCAGCTCCTGGATGATCTGCTTCTGCTCGGCCGGGCTGCGAAAGCGGGTCAGGCTTTCCACCCGGACCGGAAAGCCCTGCAGCCGCTCCCGGAAGGTGGCGGCATGCTGCTCGGCCAGCACCGTGGTCGGCACCAGAATGGCGACCTGGAAATTGTCGGCCACCACCTTGAAGGCCGCCCGGATGGCGACCTCGGTCTTGCCGTAGCCCACGTCCCCGCAGACCAGCCGGTCCATGGGCCGGGGCGCGGTCAGATCGTCGAGCACCTCGTTGATCGCCTTGAGCTGCCCTGGGGTTTCGTCGTACGGGAAAGACTCCTCCATCTCATGGAACAGCTCGTCCGGCGGTGAAAAGGCATATCCCTCCACCATGGCCCGCCGGGCATAGAGGCCAAGCAGGTCCTGGGCCACCTTCCAGACCTCTTCCTTGACCTTTTCCCGCCGGGTCTGCCAGAGTTTGCCGCCCAGCTTGTCGAGTTTCGGCTCGGTGTCGGAGAGCCCCTGGTACTTGCTGATCACCTTGAGCTGATCCACGGGCACGTAGAGCTTGTCCCCGTCGCGGTACACCAGTTGAAAAAAATCGTTGGCTATGCCGCCCAGCACGATATTGACCAGCCCTTCATAGCGGCCAAGGCCGTGGGCCGTGTGAACCACAATATCGCCGAGTTGAAGCTCCTCAAAGCTCACCGGCGGCCTGTTCCGCTGAACGCCCTTCTTTTTGCCCGCACCCAGGCGCAACTCGCCGAACAGCTCGCTTTCAGAAACCCAGTGCAGCCGGGCGCCAGGCAGATCAAAGCCCGCGGCCAGCGGCGAATCCACCAGGACAATCTCTCGGCTCGCGGAAGCCGGGTCCAGCACAGGCGCTTCGGTTATGGCAACCGGCAGATCGTATTGACGGAGCAATTCCGCCATGTGCTCCGCATGCCGCCTGGTCCGGCAGGCAAAAAAGACAGAATCCCCGGACGCAAGCCAGAGGTGCAACTGCCGGGTCAACTCCGGCATCATCCCCTGATTCTTGCGTTGCAGCTCAAGCTGCTGCTTGAGCAACACATGGTTGCCGCAGGGTATCTCCAGGGTTTCCCCTTCTTCCATGTCCGGATGGGCAAAATCGTAGAACCGTCCCTGGCGAAAATGAGCCAGCCGTTCTCGCCATTCACTTTCCGGCAAAAATATCCGCTCCGGCGGCAAAACAGGCAGGCGGGCAGCGGCGGCCTCGGCGAAATTCGCCTCGATCCTTTCCCGGCAAAGGGCAAGGTTTTCCGCCATTGCGGTTGGCGAGGTGAAAAAGACAATGGTTTCGTCCGGCAGGTAGTCGAGCACGGTCGAGAGCTTTTCGTGGAACAACGGCAACAGGAACTCAACCCCTGGAAAACGCCGGCGATGCTCCAGGCAATCCTCCATCACCTTGACCCGCTCGCTGTCCCAATCAAGTTCCGCGGCCGCGGCCCGGAACCGTTCGAGCAACAGCCGCAGCTCCTGCTCCGCGGCAGGATAGAGGATCTCGCTCACCGGCAGAAGAACAACCTCCTCAAGATCTTCAACCGAGCGCTGGCTGATGGGATCGAATTTGCGGATGGATTCCACGGTGTCGCCACAGAAATCGAGACGGACCGGCATCTCAAAACCAGTGGGAAAAATGTCCAGAATGCCGCCGCGCAGGCTGAACTCGCCAACCGACTGCACCAGGTTGGCCGCATCGTAGCCACAGGCGGTGAGCGAGGCAATCAGTCCGTCACGATCGGTCTCTTCGCCGCGCATGACCAATTCGGCCAGGCTTGCAAGGGAAGCGCGGGGCAAAACCCTTCTCAGCAGGGCCTCCACCGACATGACCAGGATACAGGGCTTGTCCGCGCTGTGGATGTGGAACAAAACAGCAAGACGCTCGGCCACGGTGCGGCTGTCCGGCGACAACGGGGTATAGGGGGGGATTTCATGACTTGGGAAATACAGGGCCGGAGTATCGGCAAAAAGAGCAAGGTCCTGCACAAGGTGCTGGGCCGCGGTCTCGCTTGGCGTAAGGCAGAGGATGGGACGCTGCCCGAGCCGGGCCGTGCGGCCGAGATGGAAAGCGGCAGCGCTTCCCCGCAACCCGATGATGTTAACGGAACGGCCCTCGGTGAAGAGGGCCGTCAGTCTATTATCCATTTATTGTCTGTGTCGTAGCGAAAATGCCGGAAAAAGCCGGCACATTTCCCGATGGGCCATTTCCTAGAAAGCCCCGCCGATGCTGAAATCCCAGACCCCCTGCTGCTCGCCGTCTTTCGGGTCGAGATTGTAGCCCCATTCAAGGCGCAAGGGCCCCATGGGCGACAGCCAGCGGAAGCCAAGGCCGGTGCTGTAGCGAAGATCCGCAACATCCCAGGTTTCGGAATCGGTGTACACATTGCCCAGATCAAAGAACACCAAGCCTTTCAGGCCGATATCCTTGACAATGGGAAAAATCCATTCCACGTTGCCGTACCACATCTTTTCTCCGCCCACTCGTGAATACGTCACGCCGTCCGTGTTTAACTCCAGCGGGCTGATCTTGCCGCTGTCAAAACCCCGGATGGTATTGAGTCCGCCCAGATAGAACTTTTCATACACCGGCAATTTTTTCTCTTCGTTTTCAACCACATAGCCGATGGAACCCTTAACCCGGAAGGTCGTTTCCCAAGGCAACGGATAATGCCAACTGGAAGTGGCCTCGTACTTGGTAAAGGAGCTGTCCCCCCCCAAAAGGCCGCCGGCATGCTTGATGGAATAGTTGGTGAGCCAGCCCTTTGAGGCGTCGGTGAACTTGTTCCGGGTATCCTTGGAAACACCGAGCCGGACATAGCTTGTGGTCTCGATATTCATGGAATCCAGGATCGTCTGGGAAGTATTCTCCAGCAGGACATCGGTCATCTTGGTGTCGTCGTAGCCGTAGGCCCAGCCCAGATTCCACTTGTTCCAGACCGGATAGGCAAAGCGCACCGCCCCGCCGGTGGAATCCTTGGTATAATCGTCGTATTCCCGGGACCAGTTGTAGAGGTCGTACCCGAACAGCAGCTTGGTGTCGTTGAGATGCGGCTCGGTAAAGCTGAAATTGTAGCGGTTGCTGTTGGCGCTCACATTGGCCTGCAAGGAGAGACGCTGGCCCTTGCCGAGAAAGTTGTTTTCGCTGACCTCGCCCATGAACATCATGTTGTCCACCGAGCTGTACCCGGCCCCCACACTGAAGGTGCCGGTGGCCTTTTCCTTGACATCGACCACCACATCCATCAGCCCTTCCTGCACGGTCGGCTCCGGGGTGACGTTCACCTCTTCAAAAAACTCAAGCCGCTGCAGCTTTTCGCTGCTCTTTCTCACCGCGCTCGCATCGAGCAGACCGCCTTCCTTGACCTGCATCTCGCGGCGAATGACCTTATCCCTGGTACGGGTGTTGCCCTTGATGTTGATCCGGTTGATGTGGACCAAGGTTCCCTGGGCAACCTTGAGCGACAAATCCATGCGCTTGTCTTCTTCATTCTTGCTCAGCTTGGGTTCCACTTCGGCAAAGGCATAGCCACTCTCGGCATACCGGTCCGTCAGGCGCAGGACATCCTCCCGCAAGATCTTGCGGCTGAAGAACTTCTCCTTGCTCAATTCGAGCAGGCTGAACAGGTCATTCTTCTCGCCGACAATGTCGCCCTCGATCTCGATGGTGCCGACCCGGTAGCGGTCGCCCTCCTGAATATCGAAGGTGACGTAGAGCCAGTCGCCCTCATCGCTTATCACCGGCTCGCTGATCCTGGCCTCGATATAGCCGCTGTTGTGATACAAGGCGCCGAGACGGGAGCGGTCCTGCTCAAGCAGATCGCGCTTCAACTTGCCCGATTCGGTAAACCAGGAGAGCAGCCCTTTTTCCGAGGTGGTCATCTCCTTGCGCAGTTCCTTCTCGCTGAAGGCCTTGTTGCCGACAAAACGGATCCCCTTGATATACATCTTGACGCCTTCTTCTATATCAAAGGTGACATTCACCTTGTCATCGGCAACATAGTTGAGCTTGGCGGCGACGGTGGTGCGGTAGAAGCCCTTGTCCTTATAGAGTTTCCGGATATTTTCAACGGAGGACTGCACCTCCTTGGTG
>PHAW01000149.1 GCA_002841785.1 Deltaproteobacteria bacterium HGW-Deltaproteobacteria-3
GATCTGGCTAAAAAATATGGTGAATCATCGGTGATCGTGCATGCCATTGCCGCCCACCATGAAGATGTTCCGCCCGATGGAGTGCTGGATGTTCTCGTGCAATCCGCCGATGCTCTGTCCGGGGCTCGTCCGGGGGCGCGGAAGGAAATGCTGGAGTCGTATGTCAAACGGCTTGAGGATCTTGAAAAGATTGCCAATTCCTTTAAGGGGGTCGAGAAATCCTATGCCATTCAAGCCGGCCGCGAGGTTCGCATTATAGTCAACAGCGGGGTGGTCAGCGATGCCGAGGCAATGATAGTCAGCAAGGATATCGTCAAGAAGATCGAGCAGGAGTTGACCTATCCCGGGCAGATTCGCGTAACCGTAATCCGGGAAACCAGGGCTGTAGAATACGCCAAATAATTTTCTGAAATGCTGATGGAATCCGTGATTGCCTGGAACCCATCGGCATTTTTTTTGCGTGAGCATCAATGAGTGGCCACCCCATGAAAATATCAATTGAAAAACAGGTTGAGCTGATAGAGCGCGGGGCTGTCAACGTTATTTCCCGGGCAGATCTTGTAAAAAAATTGGAGAAGTCGGCAACGACCGGGGTGCCGTTAAAGATCAAGGCAGGTTTTGATCCGACCGCTCCAGATCTCCATTTGGGCCATACCGTCCTTATCCAGAAGTTGAAACATTTTCAGGATCTCGGACATGAGATCAATTTTCTGATTGGCGACTTTACCGGCATGATTGGCGATCCGACCGGCAAATCGGAAACCAGGAAACCTTTGACCGTCGAACAGGTGGAGAAAAACGCCGAGAGCTACAAGGACCAGATCTTTAAGATTCTCGACCCGGAAAAAACAAAGGTCGTTTTTAACAGCACCTGGTTGAATTTGAGCGCGAGGATTTTAAGGTCCGTTTTGAAAACGAACGGCCCATCAGCATCCACGAATTCCTCTACCCGCTTATCCAGGGATACGATTCCGTTGCCCTCAAGGCGGATGTTGAGATCGGCGGCACCGATCAGTTGTTCAACCTGCTCATGGGCCGTGATTTGCAACGCGTGTGGGGGCAGGCGCCCCAGGTGGTCATTACCATGCCGTTGCTCGAAGGGCTCGACGGGGTCAACAAGATGAGCAAATCCCTCGGGAACTACATCGGCATTACTGAAAAAGCCGATGATATCTATGGGAAAACCATGTCGGTTTCCGATGCCCTTATGTTTCGCTATTTCGAGTTGCTCAGCGATCTTGCCGAAGAACAGGTAGGTGCGCTCAAGGCGGAGATGGAGGCGGGCAAGGTGCATCCCAAGGCGGTCAAGCAGCAGTTGGCCCGCGAGCTCACGGGCCGGTTCTACGATGCCGTGACAGCCCAGAGGGCGGAAGAGAATTTTGAGAAGATCTTCAGCCAGCACGATAACCCGGAGGATATGGCCGAGGTTGTTCTTCCTGCCAGTGCGGAAGGAATCTGGCTGCCCAAGCTTCTGGTGGACGCCCAGTTGGTCAGCGGCACCGGCGAGGCGCGCCGGATGATCCAGCAGAATGCGGTTTCCCTCAATGGCGATAAGGTGAGTGACATCGAGCACCTCGTGGCGGCCCAAGGCGAAATCATCCTGAAGGTCGGCAAGCGGCGTTTTTGCAAGGTGAGATTCACTTAGATTTCACAGGGTACGAAACGCAACAAAAAAGGGGAGTCGAAATAATCGACTCCCCTTTTTTGTTGGCCGGTTGTATCGGCTTTTAGCTTTTTCCCCATTTTTCCTGGATTCGCCGTACCGCCTCCTGCACATTCTCCCGCGAGCCAAAGGCGGAGAGGCGGAAGTAGCCTTCGCCGCTGGGTCCGAAGCCGCTGCCAGGAGTGCCCACCACATGGCATTCGTTGAGCAGCTTGTCGAAGAAATCCCAGCTTGCCAGTCCTCCCGGAGTTTTCAGCCAGATGTAGGGGGCGTTTACTCCGCCGTAGCAGGTAATTCCCGCCGTTTTAAGCCCTTTCAGAATGAGGCGGGCATTTTCCATGTAGAAGGCAATGGTTTCCTGCACCTGGGCCCAGCCTTCCTCCGAATAAACAGCAGCCGCAGCCCTTTGCACCGGATAGGAAACTCCGTTGAATTTGGTGCATTGCCTGCGGTTCCACAGTTTGTTCAGAGTCACTTTTTCGCCTTCCACGGTAAGGGCCGTGAGTTGCTCGGGTATCACGGTCAGGCCGCAGCGTACCCCGGTAAAGCCGGCGGTTTTGGAGAAGGAGCGGAATTCGATGGCGCAATTCTTCGCGCCCTCAATCTCGTAGATGGAGTGGGGGATGCCCGGTTCGGTGATGAAGGCCTCGTAGGCTGCGTCAAAAAAGATGATCGAGCCCTGGGCATTGGCATAGTCCACCCAAGCCTTGAGCTCTGCTTTGGTGGCCACCATGCCGGTGGGGTTGTTGGGGTAGCAGAGATAGATGATATCAACCTTTTCCTTGGGGATGGCCGGGGTAAAGTTGTTTGCCTCGGTGCAGGGAAGATAGACCAGCCCTTCGTAGTAGCCTTTTTCGTCCGCTTCGCCGGTTCTGCCGATCATGACATTGGTGTCGTTATACACCGGGTATACCGGATCGCAGATGGCGACCTTGTTGGCCAGGGCAAGGATGTCGAGGATGTTGGCGCTGTCGCATTTCGAGCCGTCGGAGATGAAGACCTCCGAGGGCAAGAGGTCCACGCCCAGCGGCTGGTATGATTTTTCAATGATGATCTTGCTCAGCCAGTCGTACCCCTGCTCCGGTCCATAGCCGTGAAAGGATTCCCCCTGGGCCAGATCGTCAACTCCGTCATGGAAGGCCTTGATCACTGCCGGGGCAAGGGGCCTGGTGACGTCGCCGATGCCAAGGCGGATCACCTTGGCATCGGGATGGGCATCGGTAAAGCTTTTTACCCTGCGGCCGATTTCCGGGAAAAGATAGCCTGCCTTGAGCTTGAGATAGTTTTCGTTTATTAGGGTCATGTTTCCTCCTGCAAATTCCAAAACCGTATATCAGAGATTGGCTGCATCAAAAAAAATCCTGCCTTGCAAGGCAAGGCAGGATTCCCAAACAGGACTTGGTCAAGCCATGTTTTATTTCTTTGCCGGCTCCAGAGCCTTGGCGCGGCCTTCCAGGAACTTCCAGCCTTTCTCCACGTCCTTCTGGCTCATGGCCATGAGTTCGTCCGCGTGCTCCGGATTCATCATCTTCAGGGCGCGGTAGCGGTTCTCGTTCAAGGCGTATTCCGCAAAGGGAATGGACGGCGCCTTGCTGTCGATGGTCAAGGGGTTCTTGCCCTGCTCCTCCAGATCCGGGTTGTAGCGGTACAGGGGCCAGTGGCCGCAGGCTACCGCTTTCTTCTGCTGGTCAAAGCCCTTGGCCATGTTGATGCCGTGGTTGATGCAGTGTGCGTAAGCAATGATCAGGGAAGGACCATCGTAGGCCTCGGCCTCGGCAAAGGCTTTGACCACCTGGCTCGGGTTGGCGCCCAGGGCGATCTTGGCCACATAGACGTTGCCGTAGGTGGAGAAGATCATGCCGATATCCTTCTTCGGCATCTTCTTGCCGCCTGCGGCGAACTGGGCCGTGGCTGCCCGCGGGGTGGACTTGGACATCTGACCGCCGGTGTTGGAGTACACCTCGGTATCCATGATCAGGACGTTGACGTTCTCGCCGGAGGCAAGCACATGGTCCAAGCCGCCGTAACCGATGTCATAGGCCCAACCGTCGCCGCCGAAGATCCAGACGGATTTTTTCACCAGGTAATCCGCCACGGGCATGAGACGTTTGGCGATTACCGATGTGCTTTTTGTCAGAATTTCCTTCAACTTTGCCACCCGACCGCGCAGGGCTTCGATCTCGTCCTGGGTTTTCTGGGGGGCAGTGGTGATCTCGTCAGCCATTTTCTTGGTGATGAGTTTTTCCGCTACTGCCTTTTCCAACAACTCGGCGGCCTGGGCAGCAAATTTGTTCGCGGTGTTGCGCATGCCAAGGCCAAATTCGGCGTTGTCCTCGAACAGGGAGTTGGCCCAGGCAGGTCCGCGGCCATCGGCCCGCTTGCAGTAAGGGGTGGTGGGCAGATTGCCGCCGTAGATGGAAGAACAGCCCGTGGCGTTGGCAATCAGCATGCGGTCGCCGAACATCTGGGTGGCCAGCTTGATATAGGGTGTTTCGCCGCAACCGGCGCAGGCCCCGGAGAACTCGAACATGGGACGGAGCAACTGGCTGCCCTTGACGGTGGAAGGATCGATCTCCTTATTGGCGACCTCGGGCAGGCCGAGGAAATATTTTACATTGGGTATTTCCTGGGTACGGACCGCCTCGTTGTTTTCGATCATCTTCAGGGCTTTTTCCTTGGCCGGGCAGGCATCGACACAGAGGGTACAGCCGCAGCAGTCTTCGGTGAAGACCTGGATGATGGTTTTGCTTCCCTTGAACTGTGCGCCGACAGCGTCGATACTCTTCATGCTCTTGGGCTGTTTCTTGAGATCGGCGTCCTTGACGATCTTCATGCGGATGGCCGCATGGGGGCAGACCAGGGAGCAACGGCCGCACTGGATGCAGTTTTTGGGGAGCCACTCGGGTACGTGCACCGCGATGTTGCGCTTCTCGTACTGGGTGGTGCCGGTGGGCCAGGTACCGTCGCAGGGCATCTGGGAAACCTTGACCTGGTCGCCCTTGCCTTCGATCATCTTGGCGGTGACTTCCTTAACAAAGGCCGGGGCGTCAGCGGGAACAACGGGTGGTTTTTCGTGGCCGCCCGCGGTCTTGGGGATCTTGATCTCAACGATGTTGTTCACCGCAGTGTCAACCGCGGCGTAGTTCATGTTGACGACCTTGTCGCCTTTCTTGCCGTAGGTCTTCTTGATCGCGTCCTTGATGGCCTTGATGGCTTCGGCCTTGGTGAGAATGCCGGAGAGCAGGAAGAAGGCGGTCTGCATGATCATGTTGATCCTGGCGCCCAGGCCGATGGCCTCGGCCAGGGTGATGGCGTCGATGATGTAGAAT
>PHAW01000150.1:0-4261 GCA_002841785.1 Deltaproteobacteria bacterium HGW-Deltaproteobacteria-3
GAGGGTGAATAAGTGGTCTCACATGTTTTTTCCTTGACACTGATCAGCCATTTTCACTATAAGGGTACATAAAGTGGTGTAAAGTGGGTAATCGGGGAGAAAGAAGGAGCTGCGTGTGGTTGAAGGGAGTGTCACAAATCCGGTCTGTCATTTTCGCGGGCGCTCCGAGCATGCCCTCGATGCCAAGGGCAGGCTGAATATCGCGACCCGGTTCCGCGAGTCCCTGCGCAGTCAGGGCGACGAGCGGCTCATGGTCACGCCCTGGCACAACTGCATCCGCGCCTACCCCCTGCCCCATTGGGAAGAACTGGAGATGACCCTTTTGGCGCAAGGCCAGAAAAGGCCGGAAACCGTCAAGCTGATCCGGTACATGATCGGCGGCGCCGAGGAGTGCACCCTGGACAAGCAGGGAAGAATCCTGCTCCCCGCCACCCTGCGGGAAGATTGTCGCATCAGGAAGGAAGTCGTCGCCAACGGCATGATCACCTATTTTGAAATCTGGGATAAGGAGATCTGGGAGGCCGAGAACAAACCGACCGGCGAGAATTTTCAGAATTTCGAGCAGGTTCTTCTGGAAATGGGGCTGTTCTGATACTCTATGCAGCCCTCTCATCTCCCGGTCATGCTCGAGGAAGTGGTCACCTGTCTGGCCCCGGTGGATGGAGGTGTCTATGTTGACGGAAATCTGGGGCTCGGAGGGCATACGGAAAGGATTCTTGAGGTCTGTGGTCCCACGGGCCGGGTTGTTGGTTTTGACTGGGATGCTGCGGCTCTGACGCTGGCGCAGGAACGGCTGGCCCGGTTTTCAGGCCGTGTCCGTTTTGTGCATGAAAATTTTTCCTCGATAAAGGAGACCCTGATGGAGTTTGGCATTGGCACAATTGACGGCCTGCTGCTCGATCTGGGTCTTTCTTCTTTGCAGCTCGATGCAAGCGGCCGCGGCTTCAGTTTTAAAGGCAGCGAGCCGCTTGATATGCGGATGGACCAGCGCCAGGCCACCACGGCCGCCGAGCTGGTCAACGAGGCCTCCGAGGAAGAGCTGGCGGATATTTTTTTCTACTACGGCGAAGAGCGCCAGGCGAGAAGGATTGCCGAAGAGATTGTCGGGGCACGGCGGAAAGAGAAGATCGTTTCCACCGATCAGCTTGTCGCCCTGGTGGACCAGGCCATTCCCAAGCGGTTTCATCCCAAGAAAATCCATGTGGCCACCAAGGTGTTTCAGGCGTTGCGCATCGCCGTCAACCGCGAGCTGGACAGCCTTGAACGGATTCTGGCCGATGGCGCCACCCTGCTCGCGCCCGGCGCCAGATTTTGTGTCATCTCCTTTCATTCCTTGGAGGATCGCCTGGTGAAACAGGCCTTCCGGGAAAATCCCCTGCTCGAGGTCGTCACCCCGAAGCCCCTTACCCCTGGCCGCGCTGAGTGTCTGCGCAATCCCAGGGCAAGAAGTGCCAAGCTGCGGGTTGCGGCAAGAGGAAGAACGTAAGATGCGCGATTACGCGAAAAAATATTCCAGCACCTTCGGCAACAGGCAGAAGGTTGCAGGCAGGCGGACGGGCGGATCGGATCGGGAACAACCGTTCAAGATCATCGGGGTAATTGCGGTTGTCGCCATGCTGCTGGGGGTAGTCAGCAGCCTCTGGTTCGGCGTTGCCTTGCGGGACGGGCTTGGCAGGCTTGGCAAGGGCCAGCAGGAAAAAGCCGGACTCGTTGCGGCCAATATGGCGCTCGCCGCGGAAAAGGACGCGCTGCTGCAACAGGAAAAAATCGAAGCCGCGGCAGAACGGCTGGGATTGTTCCCGCCTTCCGCGAAGCAGATGAGAAGGCCATAGGCCCGGCATGATGAGGCGGGGAATTGAGGGAAAAGACCGGCGCCCTGTCGTGGTGGGGGGAATTCTCCTGGTGGTGGCGGCGGTGTTTGCCGTGATCGCCATAAAAAGTCAATTTTTTGGGGAAAGCGGTCAACAGGCGGAGGGAGACAAGCAAAGGGATGAACAGGTCAGCGCCGTGCAAGGTGGTGGCCGGAGAAACATTTATGACCGGAATTTTATGGAGCTGGCAGTGAGTTTTCAGCGAAGTTCCCTCTACGCCAGGCCATTGGAGCTCGATGCGCCCGAGAAGGTCGCCCGTGAGGTTGCAAAGATCCTCGGGCTTGATGAAAAAAATGTTCTCTCCGCCCTGAAGGGAGAAAGAAGTTTTGCCTGGCTCGGCAGGGATCTGAGTCGCGAGAAAGCGGTGAAAATCGCGGACCTTAACCTGAAAGGGGTGTACCGCATCAATCAGGTGCAGCGATTTTATCCGGGCAACCAGCTTGGCGCCCATGTCATAGGATTTTTAAAGGATGAACAGGGGCTGGCCGGGGTTGAGTTTTATTACGACAGTGTTCTTCGGGGCGGCGGGGTGTATGATCCGAGGTTGGCCGCCGCCGGAGTCAGCAGGAAAATAGCCGAAGGAAGTGACAGCGCAAGCCTCATCCTGACCCTTGACAGCCATCTCCAGAATACTCTGGAGCAAAAACTCGCAGGTCTGGTGCACAGTACGGAGGCAAAAGCCGGGGTGGCTGTGATCATGGTCCCGTCCACCGGAGAGATTCTCGGCTTGGCCAGCCTGCCGGATTATGATCCCAATCGATTTTGGGAGTTCAGCGCCGAAGCGCGGAGGAATCGGGCCATTGAGGATTTCCTTGATCTTGGTGCGATGGAGTGCCTGTTTCAGGAGGCGGCTGCACTGGATAGCCGGAGTGTCCGGGGAAAAAACGGGGTTGCGGGCGGCGAGACCGTTCCTGAGCCGGAAGCGATCCAGCGTGGCCCCTGGAATATGGTGGCGGATGGCGGGTATATTTCGCCGGAAGGGGTTGGTCTTGGCCAGACCGTGGTGGGGCGTGGCGAGTTCAGCGCCTTTGCTGAAAAGATCGGGTTGACAGTCAAGGGAGAGGTGGATTTGCCCGAGGCGATGTTCTCCTTAAGGGAGGATGCGGATGTCGGTCCGGTTGTTAAAAAAGAAGAAGGGGGCCAAGTGACGCATCCTCCCCCGGCGATCAAGGCCATGCCACTCCATTCTGACAAGGATTCTGTCCCGACGGCAACCCCTTTGGCGTTGCTGTCGGCGTTTTCCCGGTTGATCAACGGAGGGCAAGTGATGACTCCCCATGTCCTCCGGGCGGTCTGGCAGGATGAGCAGGTGTGGGATGTGCCGGTCCGGCGCGGGATCGGGGAGTTTGCCGTGCGTCCCGAGGTGAGCGCGGGCATGCGGAGCGAAATGAAGAAGGCAGCCGGTCCGGGCCGGGATCTTTTCGTCATCGAATCGCTGCTGCAGAAAGAGCCTTTTCCGGAGGGGCAGGCAAAGGTGCCAGGCGATAGCGCGGCGCAACCGGCAAACGAGGGCGGAGAAAAAGCGGTCACCGGCCCGGCGGTAATGGAGAGTGTTCTTCTGGGCATGGCTCCGCTGGACAACCCTGAAATCGCCATGATTGTCGTGCTTGAGGGTGCGCATATCGATCCGCAGGCCAAGTCGCCGGTTCGGGATCTTGCCGAAGAGATGATGCCGCAGGCGAGAATCGCGCTGCAAAAACAGATAAAGCCTCCCACCGCCAAGGAGTTGGCTGTGCGCGAAGTCGGCTATTACAAAAAAATGGAATCGATTCAAGCACAATCCGCCCTGCCCGCTGCCTTGGCGCAAGGACCTCAGGGCCTGGTCATGCCCGATGTGCGGGGCTTGAGCGGGCGTAAGGCGATGCAGGTATTACAGCCCTACGGGGTGCGGCTGCAGATTGTCGGCTCAGGGCAGGTGGCAAGCCAGTATCCCTTGGCCGGCTCTGCCCTGCGGGGCGTTGAACAGTGTGTGCTGCACCTGAAAACGATGCACTAGCGGAACCGGGTACTGGACATGGGGAAAAACAACAACCTTGTTGCGGTATCGTTACGGAAACTGGCCGAGGAGGCAGAGGTCGTGAACCTGGACATGCTGCAGGATACAGCGATACGCAGCATCACCGCCGATTCCCGTCAGGCTGGTCCGGGCTCGTTGTTTGTCGCTATCCCCGGCTTGACCGTGGATGGCCATGATTATCTCGAGGCTGCCGTAAAAAAGGGGTGCGCCGCCGTGCTGGTGGGCAAGGAACGCTGCCGGGGCTGGAAGCATGGCAAGGTTGCCTGTCTGGAGGCGGCTGATACGCCAAAGGCGCTGGGGCAGGCGGCGGCAAGCTTTTATGGCCATCCTGCCCGCCGGATGTGCATGATCGGGATAACCGGGACCAACGGGA
>PHAW01000150.1:4271-15244 GCA_002841785.1 Deltaproteobacteria bacterium HGW-Deltaproteobacteria-3
GGTAAGCCTGCACCGGATTTTAGCCGAGATGGCGGCAAACGGCGTCACCCATGTGATCATGGAGACCTCCTCCCATGCCCTGGAACAAAAAAGGGTGGGAGGCATCAGCTTCGATGTGGCCCTGTTCACCAACCTGAGCCGCGATCATCTTGATTTTCATGGGGATATGCCCAGTTATTTTGCGAGCAAAAAAAAGCTCTTTACCGAGTATCTGAAACAGGACGGCAAGGCGGTGATTCTCTGTGACAGCCATGACGACTCCGGCATCGACTGGGGGAGGCGGTTGCTGGCTGAATTGCGGGCAGACAAATCCTTGGGGTACGGGGGAAAGAAGGGGAGAACCCTGATTGACTGCGGCCTGAGCGAAGCCGAGGTGGCCGTGCGGGAGGCTCGGGAGAGCCTTGCCGGAACGGTGGCCAGTCTGACGACTCCGGCGGGAGAGTTGGAGCTCCGTTCCGGCCTGGTTGGAAATTTCAACCTGAAAAATATCCTCGGTGCGGTGGGGGTGGCGGTGGCTCTGCGCATTTCCGGGGAAAAAATTGTGGCTGGTCTGGCCCAGGCCCAGGCCGCGCCCGGACGGCTGGAGCGGGTTCCCGCCCCGGCAGGGATCAGCGTGTTTGTTGATTTTGCCCACTCTCCGGACGCGCTGGCCAATGTGTTGCAGACCATGCGGAGCCTCACCCCCGGCCGGCTGATTGCGATTTTCGGTTGCGGCGGAGACCGCGATCGCGGGAAGCGCCCGCTGATGGGCAAGGTTGCCGGGGCGTTGGCCGATGTGGTTGTGCTCACCTCGGATAACCCCAGGAGTGAACGGGCGGCAGATATCCTGCGGGACATCGAGGCGGGGATTGTGGAAACCGCCCTGCCGCGGATGCGGATTGAGACCATCCTCCGGGGAGAAGCAACGCGGGGCTATGATATTGTCCCCTCCCGCCGGGAGGCGATCAGGGAAACCATCCGCCATGCCCTGCCCGGCGATGTGGTGCTGCTGTGCGGGAAAGGGCACGAGACCTATCAGATAACCCCGGAAGGGAGATTTTTTTTCGATGACAGGCTTGAAGCCGCGGCCCAGGCTGCGGTGATCAACTGGTAATGGTCGGAAGAAGCAGCAGGATCTCAGAGAGGGGGAAGCGTAATGGATCTGGCAATGGTGCGAAAAACAGGTGCTTGCGGCATGAAAAACGGAAAGACGGGAAAAATTTCTGACGCCGGCGCCATGCAAAATCCGGTCTGGACGTTGTCCCAGGTTCTTTTGGCCACTGGGGGCAGGTTTCTTTCCGGCCGGACCGAGGCGGGTTTTCGCCGGGTTTGTACGGACAGCAGGGGTATCGAGCCCGGGGATCTGTTCGTGGCCCTGCGCGGAGAGAACTTTGACGGCCATGCCTATCTGGCGCAAGCCGTGCAGAAAGGGGCGGCCGGGCTGGTGGTTGATGCGGTGCCCGAGAAGATGGTGCCGGTTCCCGTGGTGCTGGTAACGGACACCCTGCGCGCCCTCGGGGATCTGGCTGCCTACCGGAGATCGCTGATGCCGGATCTGCAGGTGGTGGCAATGACCGGAAGCTGCGGCAAAACCACGGTCAAGGAGATGATCGCGGCGATTTTAAGCAGGGAATACAACGTGTTGAAGACCCAAGGCAACTTTAACAACCTGATCGGTCTGCCGCTTTCCCTGTTGCCGGTTGAATTTCACCACGATTTCGCGGTGATGGAGATGGGCATGAATCAGCCCGGCGAGATCGCCCGGCTCACCGAAATCGCGGATCCGGACATCGCCTGCATCACCAATGTTCAGGATGCCCATCTTGCGGGCTTGAGCGACATCTCCGGGGTGGCCCGGGCCAAGGGCGAGCTCTTTAACGGGATCAAGGCCTGGGGCAAGCTGGTGGTCAATATTGATGACAAAAGAGTGCGGGGCATCGCCCGGCGCTGCAGCCAGAAAAAAATCACCTTCGGCCGCAATCCCAAGGCGGATGTCCGGGGCCTTCGGCTGCGCAGCCTGGGTGAGCGCGGGATGGCGTTTACCCTGCAGATCGGCGCCAGCGAGGCCAGGGTGAAAATTCGCGGCCTTGGGGCGCATAATGTGCAGAACGGACTGGCGGCGGCTGCCATGGCCCATGCGGCCGGGGTGAAGTTTGCCGATATCGTGGCCGGGCTTGAGAGTTTCACGCCCTTTGAAAAACGGCTCCAGGTGCAGAAGCTCGCCGGGGGGATCAGGCTGGTGAACGACGCGTACAACGCCAATCCCTCTTCGATGCTCGCCGCGCTTGAGACCCTGCGCCAGATGGATCGCACCCACAAGAAAGTGGTCATTCTCGGCGACATGCTGGAGCTTGGGACACAGAGCATCAGTGCCCATCAGGACATCGGCAGGGCAGTGGCGCGGCTCGGATTCGATGGTCTGCTGGCTGTGGGGGAATTTGCCGAAACCCTGGTCGGCGCGGCCCGGAAGGCTGGAATGAGCAAGAAAAAGGCGATGTTTTTCGGCACAAAGGAGCAGGTCGGCGATTGGCTGCGCGAGAGCATCGACGCGGGAGTTTTGCGGCAGGGAGACTGGGTGCTGGTAAAGGGCTCACGCGGGATGCGGATGGAAACAATCACTCACGATCTGCTTGAGAAGCAGGGCTAAGGACAACCACCATGCTCTATCATCTTCTCTATCCGCTCCATGCCTATTTCAGCGCACTGAATGTTTTTCGCTATATCACCTTCCGCGCCATCGGCGCCACGCTGACCGCCTTTCTGATCCTGCTGCTGTGCGGCAACCGGTTCATCAAGATGATGCAGGAAAACCAGATCGGCCAGGTGGTGCGGGACGACGGTCCGGCCAGCCATTTCAGCAAGCGAGGGGTTCCCACCATGGGGGGGGTGCTCATCCTCTTTGCCGTGATCGTGACCACCCTGCTCTGGGTCGATTTGTCGAATTCCTTTGTCTGGATCATCCTCGGGGTGACCCTGTGGTTCGGGGGAATCGGCGCGTATGACGATTACCGGAAGATAAAGAAGCAGAACAGCAAAGGCTTGAGCGCCCGGGGCAAGATGTTCTGGCAGATTCTCGGCGCTTCCATTGCCGGGTTGCTCATCTATTTGAATCCGAATTTTGACGGACACCTGAGCTTTCCATTTTTAAAGAATATCCAGCCCGACCTGGGAACCTATTATGTGGTTTTCGCCATCCTGGTGGTGGTCGGCGCCTCCAACGCGGTGAATCTCACCGATGGACTTGACGGCCTGGCCACCGGTCCCACGGTGGTGACGAGCAGTGTCTATCTGCTTTTTTCGTATCTGGCCGGGCATGCCGGGCTGGCGGCATATCTGCAGATTCCTTATGTGCCGGGGGCCGGGGAGGTTGCCATTCTGTGTGGCGCCCTGGTGGGCGCCAGCCTCGGTTTTCTCTGGTTCAACGCCTATCCGGCCCAGATTTTCATGGGGGATGTGGGGTCCCTGGCCTTGGGCGCCGCCCTGGGTATGGTGGCGATCATCATCAAGCAGGAGATGCTGCTGGTCATCGTCGGCGGGGTTTTCGTCATGGAGGCGCTTTCGGTCATCCTCCAGGTGGGGTTTTTCAAAATGACCGGCGGGAAAAGGATCTTTCTCATGGCCCCGTTTCATCACCATTTTGAAAAGAAGGGGTGGACGGAGCCCAAGGTGGTGGTGCGGTTCTGGATTGTTTCCATCGTTCTGGGCTTGAGCGCCCTGGCAACCTTGAAATTGCGTTAGGACAAACAGCAGGGAAATGAAAAGATGAACAGGAACTTCAAGGAAATACTGCAGCCGGGAGCCCATGTTGTCGTGGTGGGTCTTGGCAAGTCCGGTGTTTCCGCGGTGCGCTTCCTGCTTACTCTTGGGGTGAAAATATCGGTTTCAGAGGGTGGCCGTCAGGAGAACCTTGAAGGAGACTTGGTTCGGTGGCTGAAGGAGAAAAGAGTTTTTGTTGAAACTGGCGGCGGTAAGTCCGGGCGTCCCGCTCGGAATCGCGCCTCTTGCGGCGGCACGGCAGAAAGGCATCCCGGTGGTGGGCGAGTTGGCCCTGGCCAAGGATTTTCTGCAAGGGACCCTGGTGGCGGTGACCGGCACCAACGGCAAAAGCACGGTCACCACCCTGATCGGCGATCTGCTCCGTGGCAGCGGCAAGAAGGTCTTTGTCGGCGGCAATCTCGGGACTCCCCTGGCCGAGTATCTTGCCGGGCCGCAGGAGTGTGAGGTGGTGGTTCTTGAGGTGAGCAGCTTCCAACTGGACAGCGCCGGAGAGTTCCGCCCCCGGGTGGGGGTGCTGCTCAACATCACCCCGGACCACCTGGACCGGTATGCCTCCTATGAGGCATATGTCGATTCCAAGATGTCGCTCTTTAAAAACCAGCAGCCTGGCGACGTGGCGGTGGTCAACGGGGACGATCCTGTCATTGCCGGATGGTTGGGGAAAGAGGCAAGGCAACACAGCCCCTGGTCGTTGCGGGGCGAAATCCGGCAATACAGCGTCTGCGAAACAACCGGGAGGGCGGGCGCCCTCAGCGGAACCAAGGTCCGCATTGTCGCGGAGGGCGAGGCGGGCAAGAAAACCGAGGAATACGAATTGGCGGGAACCCCTCTTGACCAGGCGCCAAACACCGAAAACGCCATGGCGGCGATTCTCGCGGTCCGGGCCCTGGGGTGCAGCCCGGCGGCCATCCAACAGAGCCTGGCCGGATTCGCGCCGTTGCCGCACCGGCTGTCCCTGGTGGATGAGATCAATGGAATCTCCTACTACGACGATTCCAAGGCCACCAATATCGGGGCTGTGTATTCCGCCTTGGGCGGCATGAAGCAGCAGGGGAAAAGGTTCGGGGCATGGTTTTGATCGGCGAGGCAAGGGAGGAAATGGCCAGGGTTTTCGCCGAGACCACCCGGATAGCCTTTGCCGAGGAAATGGACGAGGCAGTACGGCTGGCAAGCTCAATGGCGGAGAAGGGAGACGCGGTGTTGCTCTCTCCCGCCTGCGCGAGTTTTGACATGTTCAGAAACTACAGCCACCGGGGTGAGGTGTTTGCCCGGGCGGTCAGCAGGTTGGCGGGGCAGGAAACGCGATAGCGGCAACGGTCGGGAAAAACGTCCGGAAATCCGGTGTCTGAGGGGGCACGGCTTGGGGACGACAACAGGGCGAGGACGGGTTTATGCAAACAGTGTGCTGCGTGTGCCGGAAAACCAAGAGCCGGACCGGCTGGATACAGGGACAGTCAAGCAAGGAAATCAGGGTTTCCCATGGCTACTGCCCGGATTGTTTTCACCAGACCATGGAGCGGGCGCAGGATTGGCTGCTGGCGCGAAGTGGTGGAAACCGCAGCCTGGCTGTCGGGCAATAAGGAATGGGTGGCTTTCCATGCGGATGATCGTGACCGGAGGCGGAACAGGAGGGCATCTTTTTCCCGGCATTGCCGTGGCCGAAGAGATGCTGCGCCGGTTTCCCCAAGGGAAGGTCCTCTTTGTCAGCACGGACCGTCGCTTTTGGGGACACTCAAAAGCATGGCCCAACTTCCCATCAGCCTCTGGCAGGCGTTACGGCTGGTCCGCGCCTTCAAGCCGCAGTTGGTTTTGGGGGTGGGCGGCTATGTGACCGGACCGGTGGTGCTGGCGGCACGGCTCATGGGGGTGAAAACCTGCATCCATGAGCAGAATTCAATTCCGGGAATGGCCAACAGGATGCTTGGAAAAATCGTCGACCAGGTATATATTTCCATCCCTGGTTCCGAAAAATTTTTCCCCCAGGGCAAGGCGGTGCTGACCGGCAATCCGGTGCGGACGGAACTGCTCCGGGAGGCAGACCGGCGGAAGGATCAGGGTGCAGCCAAGACAGTGTTGGTTCTGGGGGGCAGTCAGGGCGCGCACAGGGTCAATTCGCTGATGGTGGAGGCCCTTGCCCAGAACCAATCCGGGGACCCGGTTCTGGTCCGGCACCAGACGGGAAACAGCGATGAAGCATGGGTGCGCGAGGGCTACGGCAGGGCAGGGGTCACGGCTCAGGTCTCTTCCTTTATCAGCGATATGGCGGCGGCCTACCGGACTGCTGATCTGGTTGTTTCACGGGCCGGGGCGACCACCCTGGCGGAGCTGGCGGTGCTGGGCAAACCGGCGATTTTGATCCCCTTTCCGTACGCGGCCGATGATCACCAGACGACCAATGCGGCGTTTCTGGTGGCTGGCGGGGCCGCCCTGATGTTTCAGGAACGGGAACTCGATGGCCCGAAGCTGCGGGAGGCAATATGGGGGCTGTTGAACGATGCCCCCCGGCTGCAGTCCATGGCGGCGCGGATGAAAGAATTTGCCCGGCCGGAGGCAACCTGCGCCATTGTGGAAAAAAGCATAGCCCTATTGGCCGCGTGAGCGGCCCGTATTAAGGACAGAGGTCCATGTATAAGAAAACGCAACATATCCATTTCGTGGGCATCGGCGGCATCGGCATGAGCGGCATCGCCGAGCTGCTCCTGAACCTCGGCTACACCGTGAGCGGTTCGGACCTGCGGGAAACCGAGATAACCAGGCGTCTGGCCGGTGTGATTTCCTCGGCGGTGCGGGAGAATAACCCGGAAGTGCAGGCGGCCCGGTCCGCGCATATCCCGGTCATCCCCAGGGCGGAGATGCTGGCCGAGCTCATGCGCCTCAAGAAATACGGCATCGGCGTGGCCGGCAGCCACGGCAAGACCACCACCACCTCCATGGTCGGCTGGCTGATGGCCGAGGCAGGCCTTGATCCCACGGTGGTGATCGGCGGCAAGGTGAACAGCCTGGGCACCAACGCCAAGCTGGGCGAGGGGGAATTTCTGGTTGCCGAGGCGGACGAGTCCGACGGCTCTTTCCTGAAATTGTCCCCGGTGCTTGAAATCGTGACCAATATCGATCTGGAGCATCTGGACCATTACCGGGATATCGAGGAGATCAAGGCCGCCTTCCTGGAATT
Organism: Deltaproteobacteria bacterium HGW-Deltaproteobacteria-3; assembly: GCA_002841785.1. Lineage (GTDB taxonomy): Bacteria > Desulfobacterota > Desulfobulbia > Desulfobulbales > Desulfurivibrionaceae > Thiovibrio. The sequence continues at coordinate 11,200 of PHAW01000150.1, forward strand.
CATCGAAAAGCTCCCCTTTTACGGGGCTGCGGTTGTCTGTCTTGATGATGCGAATGTTGCCTCGATTCTGGCCCAGATCAGGAAAAGGGTGATCACCTACGGCCTGACCAGTCAGGCCGATGTCCACGCCAGGGCCGTGACGGCCCAGGGATTGACCTCGGTGTTCGAGGTCTGCCGGAATACGGAGGTGCTGGGGGAGATAACCCTCAATGTTCCGGGGCTGCATAATGTCTATAACGCCCTGGCCGCCATAACCGTGGCCCTGGAGCTGGAGATTCCCTTTGCGGTCATTCGGAACGCCCTGAAAACATTCAGCGGTGTCCAGCGGCGTTTGCAGATCAAGGGGGAGGTCGGTGGGGTCATGGTTATTGATGATTATGGCCATCATCCCACGGAAATCAGGGCGACTCTGGCAGCCATGCGCTCGGCCTGGCCGAGAAAGCGGCTCATCGTCATGTTCCAGCCCCATCGCTACACGCGGACAGCCGGATTGTTCAAGGAATTCAGCACTGCCTTCCACGAGGCGGATGTCCTGCTGCTTACGGAAATATATGCGGCCAGCGAGACCCCCATCGAGGGAGTAAGCGGTTCCGCGCTGTTGCGGGAGATCAAGCTGCACGGCCAGAAAAATGCCCATTTTGTTGCGGATGTCGGCTCTCTGCCGCGCACGGTGTTGGCCATGGTGCAGCCGGAAGACATAGTCTTGACCTTGGGGGCCGGAAATATCCACCAGGCCGGCGAGGAACTTCTCCGAAAAATGGAGCAGGCGCATGTTGCCTGCTAGGGTCTGTGATTTGCAACGACGCCCGGCAAGGACGGGGTTGCAGGTATTGGGACAGAGGCCGATGGAAAAAGGGGTGGACAAGGGGTGGGCGGAGCAACTGCGTGCGCTGTGGCCCGGGGAGATCGAATGGGACAGCCCCATGGCCCGCTGGTGCACCCTGCAGGTGGGCGGGCCGGCCAGGGCCATCGCCATGCCGGCCAGCCGGGAAGAGTTGCAAAGCCTCATCCCGGTGCTGGCGCGACTCGGGGTTCGCTGGAGGGTGATTGGCCGGGGCAGCAATCTCCTTGTTTCCGATGCAGGCTATGACGGGGTCATTGTCATGTTGGGCCGGAAGTTCGCAACCATTGGGCAGCGGGCCGGGGAAAAGACCGGAGAGTTTCTGCTCCGGGTTGAGGCTGGTTGCAGCCTGATGAAGCTGGTCAACTGGTGCGCCGGGCAGGGATTGGAGGGGCTGGAGTTTGCCGCGGGCATTCCGGGTTCGGTGGGCGGGGCGGTGGTCATGAATGCCGGCGCCTGGGGCAAGGAAATGGGGGAGGTTTTGTCCTCGGTAACGTTTTTAGCCCAGTCGGGGGAGTGTGTGGAACGGGAAAAAGGCGGTCTGGCCCTTTCATATCGGCACCTGGAAACAGGGGGGATGCTCGTGGCGGCCGCGGAGTTTCTGCTGCGGGCCGGTGACCGGCAGGAGATTGAGGCACGATGCGCTCAGTTGATGCGCGACCGGAAAGGCAAACAGCCCCAGGGGTTGGCCAATGCCGGGTCGTTTTTTAAAAATCCGCCAGGCTTGCCCGCCGCCGGAAAACTCATCCAGGACGCGGGACTCAAGGGTGTTCGGGTGGGTGGCGCCGAGGTTTCCGAGGTGCATGCTAATTTTCTGGTGAATACCGGTTCTGCCACGGCCCAGGATTTTCTCGGGCTGATGCAGTTGGTGCAGGAAAAGGTGGCAGCGCGATTCGGTGTTTGGCTGGAGCCGGAAGTGCATATTCTGTAAACGATACAGACCAAAAAGGGCACAAACGGTTTTGCGAAAGGAAAAGTCCATACAGCAGCGTTACGGGAGCGGCAGAAAAAGCCGGAGCCTGGATCTCAGGAAAAAACTGGCCATTCTCGGGGTTGGTTTTACATTGAGGGGTGCCGCCGGACCACCAAGAATCTCATCCTCGAGATGAGCGGGGTGGATGTGCACAGCAATCTGCTGGCCTTGGATATCAAGCGGGTGAAGGCTGGGGTCGAGGCCCATGAATGGGTCGAATCGGTGGAGATTGCAAGGGATTGGCCCAACCGTTTGACCATTATTGTCAAGGAGCGCCTGCCGGTGGCCATTGTCAGCCTCGACAACGGGTTGTTCTATCTTGACCAGAACGGAGCAGCCTTCGCCCAGGTGCTGCCGCCCGAGGATATGGACTATCCCATCATCACCGGGATGAACAGGGAGGAATGGCCGAGGAACCTTAAGGATTCGCAACTGGGAGCGGCCCTGCAGTTCATAAAATACGCGGGACAGGGGAGTTCCATTCTGCCGAAGCAGAATATCTCGGAACTCCATGTGGGCGAGGACGAAAATATCATCCTCTATCTGGTGGACCGGCCTTTCCCCATCCATCTGGGAACAGGCAATGTCGGGACCAAATATTACTGGCTGACCAAGGTGCTGTACAAGTTGTACAAGAGCAAGGAGTTTGAAAAAGCCGCCTATGTCAGGATGGACTATGGGCGCAACCAGGTGCTGGTGGGTTTTGACGAGGCGGGATGAGGTGGAAACCACCTCTTCGGCCTTCCGCGCATGGGCATGAAGGCATGTCCGGCGCGAATGGACACCGGTCGGCAGCAAAGAAGCAAAGGGTGGGATTGTGATAACCGTCGGTGGCGTGACGTGTCGCGGGATCGATCAAAGGTGAACAAATGGCACATGAAGAACGTGGCGATCTAATTGTCGGGCTGGATATCGGCACCACCAAGATATGCGTGGTGGTCGGCGAGGTCCATGACACCCGGATTGATATCATCGGCATCGGCAGGCATCCTTCGGTGGGGCTGCGCCGCGGGGTGGTGGTCAATATCGAGAGCACCGTCCACTCGATCCGGCAGGCGGTGGAAGAGGCGGAACGCATGGCCGGCTGCGAAATCGGTTCGGTGTATGTGGGCATTGCCGGGAGCCACATCAAGAGCTTCAACAGCCACGGCTTGATCGCCATCAAGCATAACGAGATCAGGCAGGACGACCAGGAGTTCATGGTGGACGGCCAGGCCGATATCCAGGACCCCATCGGCATGACCGGCGTCCGCCTCGAAGCCGATGTGCATATTGTGACCGGTTCGGCAACCGCGGTGCATAACATCGTCAAATGTTGCAACCGCGCCGGGTTGCAGGTGACGGATGTGGTCCTCGAGCCCCTGGCCTCGGCAGGCGCGGTTTTAACCCGGGAAGAAATGGAGCTGGGGGTCGGGCTGCTGGACATCGGCGGCGGCACCGCCGATCTGGCGATCTTTGCCGACGGGACCATCAAGCATACCTTTGTCCTGGGGTTGGGGGGGCAGAACCTGACCAACGATCTGTCCATCGGGCTGCGCACCCCACAGAAGGAGGCGGAAAGGCTGAAGGAGGAGTACGGCAGCGCCCTGGCCTCGCTCATCGACAAGGATCAGGTCATAGAGGTTCCCAGTGTGGGAGGGAGAAAGAATCGAAAGCTTTCCCGGCGGGTCATGGGCGAAATCCTCGAACCCCGGGTTGAGGAGATGCTCACCCTTATCAACCAGGAGCTGCTCGATTCCAAGCACAAGGAAATGATCAACGCCGGCATGGTGTTGACCGGCGGTTCGTGCCTGCTGGACAACATGGAAGAGCTGGCGGAACAGATTTTTGACCTGCCGGTCCGTATCGGCCGTCCGGAGAATATCGGCGGGGTAGTGGATGTGGTGGGCACGCCGCAGTGGGCAACAGGCGTTGGTCTCGTTGTCTATGGCATGAAGAATGGGCCGGGGGAAAGATTCAAACGGCCCAAGGGGGGAGTGGTAGGGAGATTTACCGGTCGGATGAAGGACTGGTTTAAGGGGATAGTGTAAGCCGTTGGAACAAAAAAGCGGCCATTGAAATGGGAAGAACGGCATACAGAGCCGTAACGGAACGGGTAACAGAACAACGGTTGTTCCGTAACGGCTCCTAAGCACGCTCATCAGGCGCCAGGCGATGTTGGGAGCAGGTCAATGACCTTGAACAGGGAGAGCAGGATATGACTTTTAAATTCGCGGAAACAGAATCACGGG
>PHAW01000151.1 GCA_002841785.1 Deltaproteobacteria bacterium HGW-Deltaproteobacteria-3
ATTGAAGGCCATGCCGATGGGGAACTGCATCCAGCCGTTGGCCACGAGAATCCAGACCGCCGAGAGGTTGGAGCCCACGGCCACCATCCAGGTGGAAAAAAGGTGGAATCCCTTGGAGACCCGCTGCCAGCCGAAGAACATCACGGCGAAGAAGGTGGCCTCGATAAAAAAGGCGAAGATGCCCTCAATGGCCAGGGGCGCCCCGAAGATGTCGCCCACCATCCAGGAGTAGTTGGACCAGTTGGTGCCGAACTGGAATTCCAGGATGATCCCTGTGGCCACTCCGATGGCGAAGTTGATGCCGAAAAGGGTCATCCAGAATCTGGTCAGTTTTTTCCATTCCTCGTTGCCGGTTTTGACGTAGATGGATTCAAAAAAGGCGAGGAGAAAGGACAACCCCAGGGTCAACGGCACAAAAATCCAATGATACATGGCGGTCAGGGCGAATTGCGCCCTGGCCCAATCCACCGTGGTTAGGATTTGATCTCCCACAATATCCTCCTTCTGTGTGCTGGCGGCAGGAGCAAGCTCCCGCCATGGTTAAGCCGTTTTAAGGGATCGCCCGGAACTGTACAAATTGCTTGGTGACGGCTCCTGAAAAAGCGGTAAAAATAAAGCCGGAATGCATGAATCAGCGGGCTGACTGTGGTCTGGTCAGGTTTTCCAGAACATGCCCGGCCCGGTCGCGCTCGGTGTGAAAATTGGTGTTGAGATAATTGGGAAAGAAAAAAAGCTTGAGAACGGCAAACATGATGAACAGTTTGACGGCGATGATCTTCCACAGGGTTTTCCCCACCACCATGGAGCGGAAGCCGTCTCGATACAGAAGATACGCTTGTTTCGGCAGAGCGGTCATGGATGATTTCCTCAGCGGATAAAAAATATCCTGTTTCTTTGTTGTATATGGAGGACATTTGCCCGGTCAAATCATTTTTTCCCGATGGGCTCTTTATGGCCGGCGGTCTCAGGGAAAGGTGTCAGGCAACAGGACTCTTCCTTCGCCAGGGTGGCAAAGTCCGCCTCCTGCAGGGTTGCCCGAAGCTGTTGGTTGGCCTTGTTCCAGATCAGGTGCACGGTGCAGAGCGGGCTGTTGTGGCAGGATTCCGGCCGGCCCACGCAGTCGTTGAGGGATATTTCGCCGATGATCGCCTCGATGACCGCCAACAGGGTGATCCCCGAAGGGTCGCGCAGCAGGCGATAGCCGCCGTTCGCGCCCTGCTGGATCTCTATGATCCCGGCCCTGGCAAGCTGCTGGGCGATCTTGGCGAGAAAGTGCGGCGGCACATCGGTGCGCACGGCAATCTCTTTTCTGCTGACCAGCGTTCCCTTGCCATGCCTGGCGAGGTGCTGAACGCAGCGTATTCCGTATTCTCCGGCGCGGGTAAGTCGCATGGCACAGTCCACTGTTAAAAAGGATATATAAGATATTTTTAGTCTTATATCGAATCACGAGCATGGTTGTCAAGAAAAAATGTAGAGATATTGAGGGCGGGGCTGGACGGAACGGTGGGTTGTTCGTTGTGCGAGGCGATGCGGAGCGGGTCAGGCAGCGGATTTTTTTTGGTATTTGGTTGCGGTGGCGATGCATTTGCTCCGGTATTTGAGCGTGGTGAGGCCGTAGCGGATAACCCCCGAGACGTTGCCTACGGTGTCGGTCAGCGAAAGCGACATTTCAAGGAGCGGGAGCATCTTCATGGGGAAGAGGTTTTTGAATCGCCGGGCCATGACATGGGGCGGCCTTTTGTAGCAGATATCCCGGATAAAGAGGTTGGAAAAAACGGCAAGGTTTTGCAGGATATGCAGCGCGTCAACCAGGGATTCCGCTTCGGGAGGGTTGGGCTCCATGCAGGCGACGATGGTGTCGGAAAAATTCCAGAAGCGGGCAATCTCCTGACCGATCTCATGGAAGGTGAGCTGCTTGAACATCAGGCGGCACATGGCATCCTCGGAACTGCCACTGGTCGTTCCCGCCTCGATGCGCCGGTACACATCCGGAAAATAGATGGTCATGATAATGCGGCCCAGGTCATGCAAAAGAGTGCAGACATAGGCCTCTTCCGGCGAAACAGGGAGTTTGTATTGCTGGACCACAAGCTTGCTGAGATTGGCGCTGAGCAACGAGATCGCCATCTGCTGGCTCAAGCTGTCTTTGTCGCCGCCGGATTTGAGGAATTCCTCGATAAGGCTGATGGAAACGGCAAGCTCCCGGACAACATCGAGTCCCAGGGAGGCCACGGCCCGCTCAATGGTGGTGATACGCGCTCCGCGAATATAATAGGCCGAGTTGGCAACCTGGAGAACCTTGTTGGTGAGCGAATAATCCTTGAGAATGACCTTGGAAACACAGTTTACCGAAGCGCGTTTATTGAGGGTTATCTTCAGAACCTCATTGACGTGCCCGGAGATGGCTGGAAGTTCGCCCAGGTTCATCTTGGCGAAAATCTCGGTGAGCTTTTGATTTTTTACAATCGAACTGGTGTCGTGCTCCACGAGCTCCCTTTTATATGAAAACCGGCTAGCGCGTTAAGCGTAAAATGCGCAAAATCAATAAGGTAAGTGTTAAACATGTGAAATATACCATTTCGTACCAGCGAAAGCAATGGGCGGAGAGGGACGGGATGGAGAATTGCAAGAGAAAGGATACGGCTATTCAGCAACAGGCGCGAGGGCGGCAAGGGCTTCACGGACAAGCTGATCGGCTGTAACCGAGCTGAGGCGGTGGTCCGCATACAGGGAGAATTCCGTGGTATCTCCGAGGCAGCGCGCGATTTTTTTTTCAGCCGCAACGACCCGAAGCTGTCCCAGGGCCCGGGCGGCCAAGGCCCGGACCATGGGGTCTTCCGATTCGAGGTAAGGGAGGAGGTATCCGGGTGCCTGCCAGAAGCGGAGCAGGTCCGGGCGTACCTGGGCCACCCGCGCCACTCCCCACATCAGGCCGCGCTGGAGGGCGGGAAGTTCGAGATAAAAGCCGTCCTCCCGCATGAAGGAGACGAGGATCTTGGTGTATTCCTCGGCCAGTCCGGCATGCAAGGCCAAACATTCGGCCATGGCCTCGGGGGCGCCCCAGCCGATGCCGCCGGACTCGTCGTTGAGGCTCCACATGAAGCGGCGCATGACCACCCTGGCCGCTTCCATGTCCTGGCCGGCAAGACGGGCCACGGTGGCGCCCATGGCGGTGATCGCGTGCCAGCGGGTTTGCGGGTCTGCGGAGCAGATGCCGGAGAACAGGGCGTTGAGCAACGCTTCCGGAGGATGTGCAGCCAGCTCGGAGAGGATTCGATCAATGTCCGGTCCTGGGAGCAGGGCGAGAACGGTTTTTTTGAGGTTTCTCTGGCCTGCCATGTCGACTCCTTTCCAGAGAAGAGCCTCCTGCCGGGCGGTAAGGACGGGCAGGAGGCAGAAGGAATTCCTATTTTTTCATCGCCGCGGCCACGGCGTTGCCCAGCTCGGAGCAGGCCTTGAGCGCCTCATGGCTGGGAACGTTCTTGATCTTGACCCCCTCGCCGATGATAGCAAAGCCCATGTCCGTCATGTGTCCGGTGAGATGTTTAACCGCCTCGCCGCTCCAGCCGTAGGAACCGAAGGCGGCGCCGATCTTGTCTTTCGGGCGCAGCCCCTTCATGTAGGTGATGATGTCGGCCATGGCGGGCATGATGTTGTTGTTCAGGGTCGGCGAGCCGAGGATGACAGCGCGTGCGTCCAGCACTTCGGTAATGATGTCGCTGCGGTGGTTTTTGCGGACATGCAGCATCTTCACATTGGTGATCCCCGCCTGGAGCAGGCTGTTCATCACCCCTTTGGCCATCTTCTCGGTGCTGTGCCACATGGTGTCGTAGATGATGACCGCCTTGTTCTTTGTTTCGCCTCGGCTCCAGCGGTCGTAGGCCTCAAGGATGGCCAGCGGCGAGGTGCGCCAGATCACGCCGTGGTCCGGAGCGATCATCTCGATTTCGAGCCCCATCTCCTTGACCTGGGCAAGCAGCTTCTGGACGATGGGCGAGAAGATCATCAGGATGTTGGCATAATACTTTGCGGCATGCACCATGAGTTCATGGGGGTCCACCTCGTCGTCGAACCGTTCGGAGGTGGCCCAGTGATGGCCAAAGGCGTCGCTGGAGATGAGCAGCTTATCTTCGGGAATATAGGAGAACATGCTGTCCGGCCAGTGGAGCATCTTGGTTTCAAGGAACTGCACCGTCTTTTTGCCGAGGCTGATGGAATCCCCGGTGGCCACGACCTCAAACGGCCAGTCTTCCCGGTGGAAATGCTCGATCAGCGCCTTCTTGCCCATGGGCGAGCAGAAGATCTTTTCCGGCTTGATCAGGTCGATCAGCTCCGGCAGGGAGCCGGAGTGGTCCATCTCCACATGGTTGACGATGATGTAGTCGATCTTGCTCGGATCGCCCAGCACCTGGTAGAGGTGGTGGATCAGGTCGCCCTTCATCTCTTTTTTCACGGTGTCGAACAGGGCGATCTTCTCGTCCTTGATCAGATAGGCGTTGTAGCTGGTGCCCTTATCCGTGGAGTACCCATGGAAGTCGCGGATGTTCCAGTCCACGGCGCCAACCCAGTAGATGTCTTTTTTGATTTCTATCGCAGCCATGTTGTCCTCGTTTTTTAAAAAAACTGCCGGCCGTTTCTCCGACTTTTTGATGGGGGGAAAGAGGCTACTCTCCCTTTGCCGGAGGCGGGGTAAAGACCCGTTGTCCCAGCGTGGCGTCCAGGGTGAACAGGGCCGTGGCGTCCTTGCCGATGAGCTTGAGCTTGTCGAGCACCGCGCCGACATTGGCCTCCTCTTCCACCTGCTCCGAGACAAACCACTGCAGGAAGATGTTGGTGGCGTGGTCCCGCTCGTCCAGGGCCAGGTTGACCAGGTTGTTGATCAGCCCGGTCACCTTCTGTTCGTGGCTGAGGACATCCTGGAAGACATGCAGGGTCGATTTCCAGTCGGTGGGCGGTTGCTTGATGGCCTTGAGCGCCACGCGGCCGCCCCGTTCATTGACATACCCAAAGAGCTTCATGCCGTGGAACCATTCCTCCTGGGTCTGGGCCCGCATCCACTGGGCCGCGCCGGGCAAGCCGACGGAATCGAAGTAGGTGGACATGGAGAGATACATGTAAGAGGAATAGAATTCCGCGTTGATCTGCTCGTTGAGAGCCTTTTCCATGGTTTTGCTCAGCATATCAGGCCTTCCAGAGTCCGTGGAGATTGCAATATTCGCGGGCGCTGACGGAGGGTGCGTCCACGGCGAAAAAGGCTTCCGGAGCATCGCCGGG
>PHAW01000152.1 GCA_002841785.1 Deltaproteobacteria bacterium HGW-Deltaproteobacteria-3
ATACAATGCCTCCTTCGTCTAAGGCATTATACACAACCAAGTGGGAGTGATAAATCTACCCGCCTAAAGGCGGGGGCTTAAACCTTATTTGAGACTAGTCAAAACCGCTTTCGACGAGGGAGCGCAGACCTACGACCGAGCCCGCCGACAACTTATCCCCTGCTTCGATGATTTTTACACCACGGCGCTGGCGCTGATCCCGCACCAGCCCCAGGCCACCTTCCGGGTCTTGGACCTGGGCGCAGGAACGGGAATGCTCTCGCTCCTTGTCGCCAAGAAGTTTCCCCAAGCCCGGATCACTCTGCTGGACATCTCCCAAGAGATGCTGGGCAAGGCTCGGGAACGATTTGCCGGGATGGAGGAACGCCTGCAATTTGTCGCTGGAGATTATGCGGACGGCCTTGAAGGACAATTCGAGGTGGTGATCTCGGCCCTCTCCATCCATCATCTCCCGGATGCAGACAAGATCACGCTGTTCAAGAACATCCATGATGCCTTGCCTGAGGGAGGCGTATTCATCAACGCCGATCAGATCCTCGGGCCAACGCCGGACATCGAACAGGTGTACCACGAAACCTGGCTCCGGCAGGCGCGGGATCTCGGCGTCTCCGAGGCCGACCTCAATGCGGCCTTGGAACGGATGAAGGCGGACAAAATGGCCCCTCTAAGTTCCCAGTTGGAGTGGTTGCAGCAGGCAGGTTTCAGTTCGGTGCACTGCTGGTACCAACACCACCGTTTCGCTGTCTTTTCCGGGCAAAAGGGCAAGGGCTGCAAAAATCTGCCTATCAGCCGGACAAAAGGCCTCGCCCCACCCCATCCAACAACTTGATGAAATTCCGCTTGGGTTTGAACCGCACCCGCAGTTCCGCGAGGTAGTCAGCGAACTCACCGGATTGTTTCTGCGCGCTCATCAGCTTGCCCACCTTGCGAATCAGCTTGATCGCCTCCTCGTAGACAAAAGAGACAAAAGGGGACGAGAGACAAAAGAGACAAAAGGGGACGTACATGATATTTAAAGTTTTAGAAAATCCGCAGAAAATCCCCAGAAAAGCCGGGACATTCCCGGATTAAAAAATTTCGCGTGGCGAAAGCCAAGCACCGGAATCGATTTTCCATCCACCCCCCAATCCCTCTCTGCTCCAACTCGTTGATGAGATTCCCCTGAAACAGAGGTTAAATCCCTTCAGAACAACTGAAATTCAGGGCATCCCACCTCCCCTTGTTCCGCAAGCCGAAACAGAGCCCGCAGTCCGGGTAGCCCGGAATGAGTCAGGCAGCTTCCAGTTCAAGATGGACCCGGCGACCAAGCGCCGTGGCGAGGTTGACCAGGGCGTCGAGAGAGAACCGCGAAACACGCCCTCGCAGAAGATCGTTCATCCGAGGCTGGGTCACGCCGCAACGGGTCGCGGCCTCGGCCTGCTTCCAGCCGTTCTCCTTGATGATCGCCGCGATCTGCCGCATCAGCTCCGCCCTGGTCCGCAGATTGGCAGCCTCTTCGGGCGTATCGGCGATGGCATCCCAAACGCTGGTATAACTTTCCTTTTCAGTCATTTCGTATCCCTCCTGCTCAGCTCGGAGTATCGCGCCCTGGCGAGATCAATATCGCGCTTCGCCTTGGCCTGAGTCTTTTTCTGGAAGGCATTTGAGCGAGTCGCCAAGAAACCACAATGGCTTGCTCATGGATCAATTATACTGAAACGGATATAAAAAGACAACATTTTTGGTTCTTCTCACCCTTTTCTGTTCAGCCGAAACACAGCCCGCAGTCCGGGCAGGTCGTGGTGGTTGTGGCAAAAGCAAAGCCGCAGGCCGGGCAGATCGCCTCCTCGGCCTCCGGGTTGAAAACCGCCCCGGCATGGGTGGCGTCGTGCTCGGCCAGGGCCGTTGCCCTCCGATGCTCTTCGGCAAGCACCTCCAAGGCATCCCGCACCTCTTCCTGCCGGACCTGGAGTTCAAACTTGGGCGCGCAACCGCCACTGGCGCACCCCCCGCCCTCCTTGCTGATCATGGCGCCGATCTGTTCCGCCTCCAGCAGATCCTTGAGGTGTTTAAGGTCGCCAAGCGCTCCCTGAAAAACAACGACCAATTGGTCGTCGGGGGTCAACGGTCCTTTCCGGTTCCGGCGGGAAGCGCCATTATTGCTTTCCATGACAACCAGCTCCGCCCCCCAGACAAGGGCAATGGCACAGGTCGCGCAGGTTTCCGCTTCCGCCCGGTACTCGTCCCGGCACTTGGGGCAGTATTTCAAGTCGTGTTCAATCATCTTGGTCGCCTCTAAAAGCTATACGCTGTCAGCAGACAGCTATAAAATAAACCTGCTCAGGTCTTCGTCTTCCGAGATATCCTGCAACTGCTTGTTCACATACTCGGCTGTTACGAGAAACTTCTTTTCATCCCGGTCGGTGGCGTCAAAGGAGAGTTCCTCCAGCAGCCGCTCCATTATGGTATGCAGCCTACGAGCCCCGATATTCTCGGTTTTCCGGTTCACCGTGGCGGCGATTCTGGCCATACCCCGGATGGCGTCCTCGGCAAACTCCAAGGCGATCCCTTCGGTGGCCATGAGGGCGATGTACTGCTTGATCAGGGCGTTCTGCGGCTCGGTGAGGATCCGGTAGAATTCCTCCTCCCCCAGGGCCGAAAGTTCAACCCGGATGGGGAAGCGCCCCTGCAGCTCCGGCACCAGGTCCGAAGGCTTGCAGAGATGGAAGGCGCCGCTGGCGATGAAGAGGATATGGTCGGTCTTGACCATGCCGTGCTTGGTGGTCACGGTGGAGCCTTCGACAATGGGCAGCAGGTCGCGCTGCACGCCCTCGCGGGAAACCTCGGGCCCGTGGCCTAAGCCGCCCTGCCGCGAGGCGATCTTGTCGATCTCATCGAGAAAGATGATCCCGGACTGTTCGGTGCGCTGGATGGCCAGCCGGGTGACGCTCTCCATGTCGATCAGCCTTTCGGCCTCCCGCTTCTTGAGCACCTCCATGGCGTCTTTCACCACCATCTGCTGGTGCCGGGTTTTCTTGGGGAACATCTTGCCGAACACATCCTTGAGCCCGGACTCCATGTCATCCAGGCCGCCGCCCCCGTGGGAAAGGATCTCGAACATGGGCAGCGATTGGGTCTGGTCGATCTCCATCTCAACCTGCCGCTCGTCAAGCTTGCCATCCTTGAGCATCTGCCGGAACTTTTCCCTGGTGGAATCAACCGGTTCCCCTGGTCTCCCGCCATCGTCGGTTCTCTCGGCCATGGGCGTGACCTGGCCCAAGGGGGCCGGGCGCGGCGGCACCAGCAGGTCGAGCATCCGCTCTTGCGCCTGCTCCGCCGCCTTCTGCGTCACCTGCTCCCGCGCTTCCTCGCGCACCATGTTGATGGCCAGATCGAGCAGATCGCGAATCATGGACTCCACATCCCTCCCCACATAACCCACCTCGGTGAACTTGGAGGCCTCGACCTTGAGGAAGGGCGATTGGGCCAGGCTGGCAAGACGCCGGGCGATCTCGGTCTTCCCCACCCCGGTGGGGCCGATCATGATGATGTTCTTGGGCGCAATCTCCTCGCGCAGGGGCAGGGGCACCTGCTGGCGCCGCCAGCGGTTGCGCAGGGCAATGGCCACGGATTTCTTGGCCGCATCCTGGCCGATGATGTAACGGTCCAGTTCGGCCACGGTTTGCCTGGGGGTCAGGGTGTTCATGGGTTCCATCTTAAAATCTTCCTTTTTTATTCGGCCGCCATCTTCTCTACAACAATACGGTCGTTGGTAAAAACGCAGATGGAGGCGGCGATCCGCATCGCCTCTCTACAGATCTCCTCGGCGGAAAGCTCGCTGTGCGCCACCAGGGCCTTTGCCGCGGCCTGGGCGTATGGCCCGCCAGAGCCGATGGCCAGGATGCCGTCGTCCGGCTCGATCACGTCGCCGGTGCCGGAAAGCAGCAGGGAGTGCTGCTTGTCCACCGCCACCAGGAAGGCCTCCAGCTTGCGGAGCATCTTGTCCGTGCGCCAATCCTTGGCCAGCTCCACCGCAGCCCGCATCAGGTTGCCGTCGTACTGCTCAAGCTTCTGCTCCAGCCGGTCGAACAGGGTAAAGGCATCGGCCGTGGCCCCGGCAAAGCCGGTGATAACCTTGCCTTCATACAGGCGGCGCACCTTGCGCGCCTCATGCTTCATGATGGTATTGCCCAGCGATACCTGGCCGTCCCCGGCCAGGGCCAC
>PHAW01000153.1 GCA_002841785.1 Deltaproteobacteria bacterium HGW-Deltaproteobacteria-3
GGCTGAGAAGCAAGAAGTTCCGCCGTGACAACAATCTCTTCGACAACGCGGCGGGCATGCTGGGGCTAGTCACGGCTGATGTATTCGCCGATGGCCTCGGTATCCCCGAGGGACTGTTCCGACCAGATCAGTGACCCAGCCATTTCTTCAACCGTTCTTTGGCCTCGGCGTGACCGCTGGTTCTTCCCTGATTGATGTCGTCCTGGCCTTTCCGGATTTTTTCAAGCACGTAGAGATGATACTGAATATCCTCATGGGTGCTGTCGTCGGGGAGCTGCTTCAACAACTCCTCCACCTCTTGTTTCGCCGTTTGCATGGCATGTGCCTCGCCTATTTGCCCCTTCCGGGATTTGTTGCCAGCTTGAATGTTCCAAATAATACGCGGACCACGCCGCGATGTCGAATGGAAAACAGCCAAGGTGCTTCGACGGGCTCAGCACGAGCGGAATATCAATACATCAAGATAATCTTCGTTCGCCCTGAGCCTGTCGAAGGGCCGCCACCCCCCGTCACTCCTTGGCCAACAACAGACCAAGCGCCTCCTTGATATCCTGCACCAGATGAAACCGAACATCCTCCTTCACGTTATCCGGAATCTCCACCACATCCTTTTCATTAAGCGCGGGCAGGACAATCTCCTTGATCCCGGCCCGCACCGCAGCCAGGACCTTCTCCTTGATCCCGCCCACCGGCAGCACATCGCCGCGCAGGGTGATCTCCCCGGTCATGGCCATGTCCTTGCTCACCGTTCGCCCGGTGAGCAGCGAGGTCAGGGCGGTGACCATGGCCACCCCGGCCGATGGCCCGTCCTTGGGGATGGCGCCCTCCGGCACATGGATGTGCAGGTCGATCTTGGCAAAGATGGCTTCGTCCACCCCCAGTTCCTTGGCGTGGGAGCGGATGTAGGTCAGCGCGGCAGTGGCTGACTCCTTCATTACATCCCCCAGCTTGCCGGTCATGGTGAGATTGCCCTTGCCCTTCATCTTGGCCGCCTCGATGAATAGCAGCTCCCCGCCCACCGGGGTCCAGGCCAGCCCGGTGGCCAACCCCGGCCCCCAGGTCCGGGCCTTGGTTTCCGGAAAGAACTGGAGCGGCCCGAGATAGGTGGCAAGATTGGTTGCATCGACCAGGGTGGTACCGGTTTTGCCGGTGACAATCTCCTTGGCCACTCCCCGGCAGATCGCGGCCAGCTTGCGCTCCAGGTTCCTGACCCCGGCCTCCCGGGTATAGGAGCGGACCACCTTCCGGATTGCCTGGTCATCGATCTTCAGGTCGTTATCGCTGAGGGCATGGGCCTCCAACTGCTTGGGCAGGAGGTGCCGTTTGGCAATGTTGCGCTTTTCATCCTGGGTATAGCCGGAGAGCTCGATGACCTCCATCCGGTCGCGCAAGGGGCCGGGGATATTGTCGAGCAGATTGGCCGTGGTGATGAACATCACCTTGGAAAGATCAAAGGGTATCTCCAGATAGTGGTCGGCAAAGGTGAAGTTCTGTTCCGGGTCAAGAACCTCCAACAGGGCTGAGGAGGGGTCGCCCCTAAAATCCATGCCCAGCTTGTCGATCTCGTCCAGCATGAAGAGCGGGTTGTTGGCCCCGGCCTTGCGCAGGCTCTGGATGATGCGGCCCGGCAGGGCGCCGATGTAGGTGCGCCGGTGCCCTCGGATCTCCGCCTCGTCCCGCACCCCGCCTAAAGAGATGCGGATGAACTTGCGGCCCATGGAGCGGGCGATGGATTGGCCGAGCGAGGTCTTGCCAACCCCCGGCGGGCCGACAAAACAGAGGATCGGCCCGTGCATGTCCTGCTTGAGCTTGCGCACCGCGAGAAACTCGATGATCCGCTTCTTGATCTCTTCAAGGCCGTAATGGTCTTCATCCATCACCTGCTGCGCCTTGACGATATCCAGGGAATCTGGGGTGGAGGTCAGCCAGGGCAGATCAAGGAGCCAGTCGAGATAGGTGCGGGAAACCGTATATTCCGGCGAGGAGGGCGAGATGCGGGCCAGCCGGTCGAGCTCCTTTTCCGCCGTCTTCTTGGCCTCCGGGGGCAGCTCCGTTTGCGCGAACTTTGCCCGCAGCTCCTTGAGGTCGAGATTTTCCTCCTCTTCGCCAAGTTCCTTGCGGATGGCGTTGAGCTGCTGGCGCAGAAAAAAATCTTTTTGCTTCTGGTCCGTATCCTCCTTGATGCTTTTCTGGATCTCCTGGCTCATCTCCGCCGTTTCAACGCGTTTGTTGAGTTCGCGGGCGGTCCGGTGCATCAGGGCCTTGCCCGGCTGGATCTCAAGGAGTTCCTGTTCCTCGACCGGCGTGAGATTGAGCTGAGAAATCACCAGGTAGGAGATATAGAAAGGATCGGACAGCGATTCGATGGTGGTGACGAGTTCCGCCGGAAGCGAGACCATCTCCGCCAGTTTTTTGAACTGGGTGCGCAGGTTGAGCACCAAGGCCTCGACCTCCTTGTCCTCCTCCAGCTCCATGGGAATGACGGCGACCCGGGCGGTCAGATACGGCTCTTTCTGGACAAATTCGACAAGCTCCAGTTTTTTGACGGCGCTGATCAAGACATGATACCCGCCGCCCTCTTTAACCTTGACCAGCTTATGGATATAGCCCAACACCCCTATCCGGTACAAGTGCTCCGGCTCAACCCGATCCTGTTTTTCCTCGGCAGGCTCCTTGTGGCTGACAATGGCGATCAACCGGTCTTTCAAAATCGCCTCGTCTATGAGCTTTTGGGAGGCCGGATGCAGAATGTTCAGCGGAAAACCCATGCCGGGAAAAAACACAAAACCGTGCAGGGGCAACACCGGCAGAATCTCCGGGAGCGGCAACTCGGCGGGATTTCCGTGATGACCTGCCTTGTTCGCGAAATCTTCCGTTTCTTGTGTGCTGTCGTCTTCACGCATGATTTTCACCCTGCTGCGTTATTTGTCCGGGCAAAAAAAGTCCGGCGCATGTTTTCCTTACCCAACGGTGATCTTGATCTTTCCCGTATTCTGCCGCAACGGGAGGGTAATCAGCAGAAAGCCGTTTCTGCTTTCCGAAACCGCCCTGGAAACATCAACCGGTTTGGGTAAGGGGATGGAACGCTCGAAGAAACCGCGCTCAATCTCCAGTTGGTGAATACGCGAGACCATGTCGTGCGGTTCATACCCCCGCTCCCCGGAAACCGTGAGCTGGGTGCCGTCGGCGACCACGGAGAGGGTCCGGGGATCCATGCCGGAGATATCCATGTGCACGATGAGCGCCGAAGCGGTTTCATACACATCGGCGGCGGGAAACCAGCTTCCTCCCTGCCCCACGGCAAACATCCGTTGCCGGAGAATGTTTCGTGGTATTGCGGCGGCGGACTGGCTTGGGACGGTTTTCTTTCTGGAGTGGTCCATGGCGATTATTCCTGCCCGCGTTTTTCGCGGAAAGCAACCCGGCTAGCAGGGTGTTGAAAAACTCGTTTTTCGATGCCCTGCTAGCGATCCGGGGATGGATCGCCAATTTCGACGAGTCTAACTCGTTGAAATTGCGAGATCGGACAGAATTAACTTCTGGCCGATCGTGGTTGAAAAAAAGCCAGGACGGCTTTTTTTCAACATCCAGCTAGAGACTTTCAACAAACCCGGTCCCCTTGCACATGGGGCAGGTCACTTGCGGCGCGCACTGGCAATCATTCCAGTCATCGCCGGTTTTGGACCCACGCCACTCGCTGTTGCATTCGCAGGTTCCCTGAATCACCTTCTCGCCGTTGCATTCCGGGCACACCTTTTTATCCGTATTGCTCATCATACCCCTCCCTGTTGTCAAATGAGATCAGGCTCCCCGGCCCATGCTTCTTCACACTGTATAAAAAGTATGGGTCAGGTTCGGATGAATGTCAAGGGATGGAGAAAACCGGCCGGGCAATCCTTACGATTCCTCTCCGTGACGGCAAACATGCGTCACCATGATCTTTTGGGCCAGACCGGCATTGATTGCCAGACGCGTTCCCTTGTTTGCCACGATGAGGGGCCCGGAGGAATGGTTGCTGACGATCTCCAGACATGCCCCCACCGCAAGACCCATGTCGCCGAGACGGGCCTGCACCTCCCGGCCGCCCAAAATCGTGACGATCCGCACCCGTTCGCCAGTGGCGGCGTACTGCAGGGAGAGGGCCGGTTCCCGCTGGGCCATGCAGGAGGCGCAGAGCCCGTAGATCTCCATCTTGTGCTGGAGCGGGTGGAACCGAAACTGGCGGGCGATTTCGTGCTGGAGCCTTTCAAGGTTCTGGTTGGCAAACTCCTGGATCTTGCCGCAGCGGGTGCAGATGAAATGGTCGTGGTGCATGCCGAGGTGGTGGTGTTCGTAAACCGGTTCTTGGGTTTCAAACACCTGTTTCTGGGCAAAGCCGAACTGGCAGAACATCTCCATGGTTTCCTTGAGAAACTCCCGGTCCAGCAGCTCCGGCCTTTTTTCCCTGATTATCCCCTCAAGGCCGCTCAAGGTCAGATGCTCTTCCACGGAAAGAAAGATATCCAGCACCTTGAGCCGCTCTTCGATGCGGGAGGCGTTGAAGGATTGCAGCACCGCCTGAAACTGTTCCCGCTCCTGCTGGTGCTGGGTCTGGGGATCAAGCCCTTGCGGGGCGGCGCCCTTGCTCTCCTTGTTTTTTACCGACCGAAAAAATCCAAACATTGTCACCTGCTCCTTGTGCCGAACATCAATCCACCTGCACCCACGCGCCATTGCGCAACAGAGAGTGGGGCCGGAACCGGGCCTTGTAGGCCATGGCCGCAA
The DNA here is from genome assembly GCA_002841785.1 of Deltaproteobacteria bacterium HGW-Deltaproteobacteria-3. Classification (GTDB taxonomy): domain Bacteria; phylum Desulfobacterota; class Desulfobulbia; order Desulfobulbales; family Desulfurivibrionaceae; genus Thiovibrio. Next base: position 4,765 of record PHAW01000153.1, read on the forward strand.
CCTCCTCTATCCAATAGCCGAGATAAAGATATTCACAGTGCTCGCGCCTGGCAAGCTCAATCAGGTAGAGAATATTAAAGGTTCCCAGGCTTCTTTTCTCAAAAGCCGGGTCGAAATAAAAATAGACCGCGCTCAGGCTGCGCTCCGCCAGATCAACAATGGAGCCCCCCACCAACTGCCCGGAGAGCCGGAAGGTTATCTCCATGCTCGGGACCAGGGAGTTGACGAAAAAGCCGCTGTAATAATCCAGCGCGGTGCTTGCCCGTCCGGGATACCGGTTGTTTAAGAAGCGATCCAGCACGTGCAGCTTTTCCGGCGTCACCTCCAGCGGGCCAAGGCTGATCTCCAGATCCTGGTTCCGCTGCCGGACACGGCGCATGTTCCGGGAGGGACGAAAGGTTGCCGTCTCCAGCCGGATGGGCACGCAGGCCGTACAATCCGGACAGCGCATGGCATAGATGGTGTTGCCGTTGCGCCGGTATCCGGCGGCGAGGAATTCATCCAGCACGGCCGGGGGCAAAAAACTGAAACCCGCCTGGTGGTAGACCGCAGTGCGGTCAAGGCCGTAGGGGCACTCCGCCGGGGTGTCCACAAAATATGGGGAGAGCTTGGCAATGAAGCGGCTGGTTTCCCGAACATCCACGGAGGTCATATGTCACGCTGGTAGGTCGCTTCGTATTGTTGGACTCGTAACAACTCAAAATTTCTTCAAATAGGTGCTTCGACAGGCTCGGCACGAACGGAAATCAATACGTTAGAATAGTCCGTTCGCCCTGAGCCTGTCGAAGGGCAGTTGTTGCAACACCACCGATTATTGATAAAGAAAATATCTTCGCCGCATCTCGCTGAACCCGTCAATCCCAGGTTGCCAACCCAACTCAAGTTCCCGGATATCCACGCCTGACGCCAGTTGGTGCCGGAGCGCACTGTCGCCAAGGATCAGATCAAGGGGAGTCCGCTCGAATTCGTACTCATAGGGCGGGGCCTTCAGGGCAAACTGCTCCGGATAGCAGCGCATGAATGCCTGCAGCAGAGCCAGCGAGGTGCGATAGGACAAAAATGCCCGCGGCTCCGTAACATGGAGCTGGAACCCCTTGCAGGGCTGGCCTGCCCATTTGTTGGCCGTGGGCTCAAAGGCCAGGGGCCGCAGAAAACAGCCGGGCAAAGGCACCTGCATGCTGTCCAGAACCGTCTGCCAATCGAGAAACGGGGCGCCGAACAGCTCAAAGGGCAATGAGGTGCCCCTGCCTTCGGAGATGTTGGTGCCCTCAAAGATCACCTGCCCCGGATAGACCAGGGCCGTGGTGGGATTGGGCATATTGGGCGAGGGGAATACCCAGGGAAGATTGGTGTCGTTAAAGAGCATCCGCCGCTGCCAGCCGTCCATGGTTACCACCTCCAGGTCCGCGCCGATTCCGTACTCGCCATTGAGCAGACGGGCCAGCTCGCCAAAGGTGAGGCCGTGGCGCATGGGCAGCGGATAGAGGCCGACAAAGGAGCGGCAATCATCCTGCAGCAGATTGCCCTCAACCGCCTCCCCACCCACGGGATTGGGCCGGTCCAGCACCACCACCTTCTTGCCGTGGCGGGCCGCCTCCTCCATGCAGTAGGCCAGGGTGTAGAGAAAGGTGTACACCCTGGTGCCCACATCGACGATATCAACGAGCAGCACGTCAAAATGCTCGTACATGGCAGCGGTGGGCCGCCGCACCTCGCCGTAGAGGCTGAACACCGGTAGACCGCTGACCGGATCGGTCATATGGTCCGACTCGATCATATTGTCCTGCTTTTCCGCGAAAAACCCGTGTTGGGGGGTGAACAGGCAGGTGAGCTGACCCGGGAAGGCAGACATGATCAGATCCCGGCTGTGGCGAAGGTTTTGGTCAGTGGAGGCCTGGTTGCAGAGCAGGGCCAGCCGTTTGCCAGCCAGATACGCTGGGGGGGACGCTACAAGATGCTCAATTCCAAGGGTAACCATGGTGCTCCCGTTTCAGAGGATGGAGAAATGACCAACATTTTTTTCTTTGCACTTTGCCCACGGCTGATTAGTTTAGGAGCCGTTGCAAAACAACCTGTACATTCTGGCTATTCCCTTACGGCTCCTTATGCCGTTCGCGGGATCATAATTGTTCAAGTTAGTTTGCAACGACGGCTTAGCCATGTAGGTCAATGGAATATAATCGAACCTGCCTCCATCGTGCATCAAAAAGGAGACAGGCGCACAACATGAGCTGAACGAGAAAGGATTCCGGGATGAAGATTGCAATCAGCGGCAAGGGCGGCGTGGGCAAGACCACGATCATGGCCATGCTGGCCAAATATCTCCAGAAGCAGGGCAAAGAGGTGCTGGTCATCGACGCGGACCCCAGCCCGCACATGGCCCAGAGCCTCGGCCTGGCGGAGGATGAAAAAATCACCCCCATTGCTGAGATGAAGGATTTGCTGGTGGAGCGCTCCGGCAAGGTGGACGGCTCGCCCTTCTACAACATCAACCCCCAGGTGGACGATCTCCTCTCCCGCTTCATCGTGGAAAAGGACGGGATCAAGCTCATGGTGCTGGGCGCCATCCAGACCGCCAAGGGCGGCTGCGCCTGCCCGGAAAGCAACGTGCTGAAAAGAATGCTCACCAAGCTGCTGCTCTCCCCTTCCCAGGTGGTGCTGCTCGACATGGAGGCCGGGGTGGAACACCTGGGCCGGGGCACCATCGCCGGGGTGGATCACCTGCTGATCGTGGTGATTCCTTCAAAATCCGGGGTGCGCACCGCGCTCAAGATCAAGAAACTCGCCGAGGAATCGGGCATCCCCCGCATCTCCTTTGTCGGCAATCTGGTGGCGGATGAGGATGACCGGACCTTTCTGGCCGAGGCCCTCGGCGAACCGCCCGTGGCCTGCTTCCCCGACTCCGCCGCGATCCGGAAAACCGAACGGGCGGGGTTGGCGATTACCGGGGCGCTGGGAGAGGTTGAGGCGGCGGCAGGGCAACTCATCAACAGTGTCCTCGGCCAGGCGCAACAATGAGCATGGCTGCACTTAACAACCACCGTCTAAAGACGGTGGGTTAAAATAAATGACTGAAAGTCAGGATACGGGTCAGATAGACCCGTCATGACTCCGTTTTAAAATCATC
>PHAW01000154.1 GCA_002841785.1 Deltaproteobacteria bacterium HGW-Deltaproteobacteria-3
GCCGGTCAGTGGGGCAGCGCCCTGGCCTTTGCCACCCATAAGTTCGGCCTGGAGTGCAAGGTCTACATGGTGCGGGTTTCCTACGACCAGAAACCGTACCGCAAGTCGATGATGCACACCTACGGCGCGGAGATCGTGGCCAGCCCAAGCCCGGATACCCCCACCGGCCGGGCCATCCTTGCCAAGGATCCCAACAGCCCCGGCTCCCTGGGCATCGCCATCAGCGAGGCCTTGGAAGACGCGGTTTCCCGCGAGGATACCAAGTACGCCCTGGGCTCGGTCTTGAACCACGTTTGCCTGCACCAGACCATCATCGGCCTTGAAGCCAAGAAGCAGTTGGCCATGATCGGCGAAAGCCCGGATGTGGTGATCGGCTGCTGCGGCGGCGGCTCCAACTTCGCCGGGTTGGCCGCGCCCTTTCTGCCCGACAAGCTGGAAGGCAAGAATATCCGCCTGATCGGGGTGGAGCCCGCCTCCTGCCCTTCGCTCACCAAGGGCATCTATGCCTATGATTTCGGCGATGTTTCCGAGCGCACCCCGCTCCTGTATATGTACACCCTGGGCCACGATTTCATGCCGCCGGGCATCCATGCCGGAGGCTTGCGCTATCACGGCATGGCCCCCATTGTCAGCGCCATGCTCCGGGAAAATCTGATGGAGGCCATGGCCTTGCATCAGGTGGAATGCTTTGAGGCCGGGGTGCTTTTTGCCCAGACCGAGGGGATTATCCCGGCGCCCGAGTCCTGCCACGCGATTCGGGCGGCCATCATCGAGGCCACCAAGGACCCGAAGGAACCCAAGACCATCCTGTTCAATCTTTCCGGCCACGGCCACCTCGATCTTTCCAGCTACGACAAGTTCTTTGCCGGAGAATTGCACAACTTCGAGTACCCTGCCGAGGCGGTGGCCGAAGCGAAAAAACACCTGCCGAAGATCTGAGCCGGACCCTGCCCATGGCAATCCTGCGCGCCGCATCCCTGCTCCGGAAATCGAGGGGAATGCGGCGCGTTTTTTTTCTCGGCCTTGGCTTGTCTCTCGCCCTGCCCGCTTCCCTTTGGGCAGGGGCAGGTCAGTCCCTGGAAACCTTGGTGGAAAACGGCGGAATTCTCGTCATCAGAAACGGGGCTATTATTTACGAACAGAACGCAGACCGCCAATTCATCCCGGCCAGCGTTCTGAAAATCGGCACGGCCCTGGCCGGTATCCGGATCCTTGGCAAGGAGTATCGCTTCACCACCCGGTTTTATGTCAATGGCGACCGTGATCTGTACATCCGCGGCTTGGCTGATCCCCTGCTGGTTTCCGAGGAAGTTGCCAAGATTGCCGGCACCCTCCGCAACCGCGGCCTTTCATCGATCCGCAACATCGTTGTCGACGGCAGCGGCTGCCGGCTTGAAAACGGAACCGACGGCGCCACCAACACCCTCAATCCCTACGATGCGCAGAACAGTTGCCTGGCGGTGAACTTCAACACCATCAGCCTTGTCAAAGGGGCGGACGGCAGCGTACGCTCCGGCGAGGAGCAGACCCCTGCCCTGCCGCTGATGCGGGAACTGGCGCAGAAGCTGCCAGCCGGCAGCCACCGGATCAATGCCACGGCCACAGGAAACCAAAGCCTGCGCTATGCCGGGGAACTGTTCGGTGCCATGTTCCAGAAACAGGGGGTGACGGTGCGCGGGGAGATTATCCCCGGCCCGGTGCCGGAGGGGCTCAAGCTGTTCTACGAGCATACATCCAGCAAGACCCTGGACGAGGTGCTCACCGGGCTGCTCAAGTATTCCAACAACTTCATCGCCAACCAGCTTTTCCTGGCCATGGGCGCAAAGCAATACGGCTGGCCCGCCACCTGGGACAAGGGGCAGGGGGCCATGACCGAATTGTATCGCAACGAATTGGGGCTTTCAGAAAAGGATATCGTGGTCCGCGAAGGCTCCGGCCTCTCCCGGCAAAACCGGGTGACGCCCAGGGCAATGCTCGCCATCCTCGAAGCGTTCAAGCCCCATGCGGGATTGCTGCCCTTTGAGAACAACTGCCTGCGCAAATCCGGCACCATGACCGGGGTGTACGGGTATGGTGGATATTTTGCCGGGGAGCGCGGATTGGACAGCTTTGTTCTGATGCTCAACCAACCGAAGAATACACGGGATCGGGTGTTGGAGTTGCTTGGTGGCATGCATGGGGCAAAGGGGAAGCGGAAGAATTGAAAGATGCTACCTGAGAGAGTAGAGATTAAGAAATTTGTGTTGTTCCTATTCGTTCGGCAACTTCCGCCTGGCTAACGCCAGCCGCAGTCCTTGCTTTCAAAAATTCATCCAAGAAAGAAAATTCTTCTTCAAGCCTGTCGTATTCAGCTTTCACCTCCGGGCGTTCGAGCGCCCGAACCTTGAGTTTTTTGTGAGTCAGCATTTCTTGAGTGTGACACCCGCGAAGAGCTGGAACAGAGGCCACAAAATACCCATCCTCATCTTTTTCTATAACGACATTAAACTCGCGAACCATTTTGCGTTCCTCCTCTCAATGAGGGTTTTCTCTGGGTGATCTCCACATATTGCGATCCTATGTGATAGGACATGGGAAGTCAAAAGAAAAATAAGGCCCGATTTTGCCCGGATTGCGGTCTCAAACCCAGGATAGTATCGCCAGAACCTCCCCTACTCCCGCGCCAGCCTCACCATAGTCTCCTGGTGTGCGGTCTGCGGGAACATGTCCACCAGACGGACTTCGGCCAGCCGGTAGCCGGCCTGGATAAGCCCGGCCAGATCGCGGGCCAGGGTGGCGGGATCGCAGGAGATGTAGATGATCCGCTTTGCCTCAAGGCCGGGCAGCATGGGGATGAGTTCGGCGCAGCCGGAACGGGGCGGGTCAAGCAGAAGGCAGTCAAAGGTGGCTTTTTCGGCCAGCAGCCGTCTGGCCGCCTTGGTGGCGCTTTCCTGGCTGAATCGGCAGCGGTCACCAAGCCCGGCATTCTCGGCGTTGCGCACAGCACTGCGGATGGTGGAGCGTTGCATGTCCATGCCGGTTACCTGCCAGCCCTGCATGGCCAGGGGAAGGGAGAAGTTGCCCATGCCGCAAAAGAGATCCAGCGCCTTGGCGGGCTGCATTTTCCGGGTCCATTCCAGGAGCAGTTTGATGCAGTTCTCGTTCTGGCCGAGATTCACCTGGCAGAACCCCCCTGGTTCCAAGGCAAGGGTGAGTGGCTGACCGCACAGTCCTTCAGGCAGGGAAAATTCCACCAGGAGCCCGCTTAAAGGAATCTCGCCCGTGTCGCTGAAACACGGCCCCTTGGCCTGGTCTTCCACGTTGAAGATCACCGCCTCCAGCAGAGGCAGCGCCTGACATATGAGTTTGGCTGCCTGGTGATCTCCAGGCCGGGTTTTTCTGGTGTAGTGGATGAGCAGGATGATCGAGTTGTGACCGGGGTTTTCGAGAAGCTCGATGGCCGATGCATTGGAAAGCAGGGACTGGAATTGTTTGGAGGCGGAAAGCGCGGCAAGCACCGAGTTTATACCCTCTCCGGCCAGGGGGCATCGGGAAACAGGGATCAGGCTGTGGCTCTGGCGGCCGAAATAGCCCGTCACCCCCTGCGCCACCTGCAACCTGATCCGTTGCCGGTAGTCAAAGGGTTTGTGCGAGGCCAGGGGGTCGCCCAGAAGATCGGGAAGCTCCTCCTCCCGGCACATCCCTGCCCGGCAGAGGGTTTCCCCGAGAATCGCGTTTTTCAAGCGGAGCTGTTCGTCGTAACTCGCATGCTGGAAATCGCAGCCGCCGCAGGTGTCGTACACCGGGCAGATCGGGGGGATTCGCTGCGCCGAGGGGGTAAGCACTTCCAAGAGGTCCGCTTCCTGGTACTGCTTGTGCTGACGGCGCAGTTGCACCCGCACCCGCTCTCCGGGCAGCACGCGGGGCACCATGACCACCTGGCCATCGGCCAAACGGCCCAGGCCAAGGCCCCCTTTGATTACCTTGTCAACCGTGAGTTCCACGGATTTGCTCATCGACGGCTCCGCATAATATGTTCATTTCTTTGCTTGCCCAAAGAAACGAACCAAAGAAAAGGCCCCCAGGGCACTTGTCCCGCCGAAGGCGGGATACCCTGCGCTCCTCAAAACTGCCGGGATGTTGCAAACTCGCTGCGCTCAAACAGTGCAACCTCCCTTTTCGGCAGTTTTTCCGGTGCTCGGCTTTCCCCCATTTGTCCTGCCGCGCCTCGCAGGCGGGGGCGGCAAAAGACGCTAAAGGTAAGCGGAGCCACACAGTGGCGGAGACTCCGACTGTCTGAGGGCGAAGCCCGAGTTTTTTAGCGTCCCGCCCTCGTCGAGAAGTAAGGGAAGCCCGCAGGGCCAGGACTGGCTGGGGTGCCTTTTTCTTGTTTCTTCTTTTGGGCACGCAAAAGAAGAAAGAGAAACAACAAAAAAATGCCGGCACAGGGCCTTTGCCCCATACCGGCATAGGGGGGCTACCCTCCCCAATCAAGTCCTAATAATTCTTATCAGCATAGGCAAGCCATCCTCCTGCTTCCACGAGCTTTTTGTCAAACTCGTTGAGCTTGAACGGAAGAACAACCTTCTTGCTGCCCTGGGCCGTGACCGAGCAAGCGGCCAGATCCACCCCGATCTTCACCTCCTTGCCCAGGCCAAAGAGGGTCTCAATATCCTTTTTCGGCAACTCAATGGCCAGCATGCCGCAGTTGTACATGTTCTGCCGGAAGATGCGGGCAAAGCTTTCGGCGATGACCACGTTGATGTCGTTGACCTCAAAGACCCAGACCGCATGCTCGCGGGAGGAGCCGCAGCCGAAATTAGCCCGGGTGACGATGACCCCCTTGCCCTCGATATCCTTGCGCGGGTCAAAGCCCCCCAATTTCAGGTCTTCCAGGATATAGGGCTGCAGGGCCAGCTTGGTGTTTTCGGTCAGGTACTTGGCCGGGATGATCTCGTCGGTATTGATGTCGTTTCTGTCAAGAAACAGCGCTTTGCCGCCAAACTCTTTCATTATCATTCACTCCATTGATGTTGGAATTGATTGTCCTTAGCAGGGTGTTGAAAAATTCGTTTTTCGACGCCCTGCGTGCGATCCAGGGATGGATCGCCAATTTCGACGAGTTCTACCTCGTTGAAATTGTGAGATCGGACAGAATTCACTTCTGGCCGATCATGGTTAAAAAAAGCCAGGACGGCTTTTTTCAACATCCTGTTAGAGGAGCTTTCGCGGGTCGGTGATATGGCCCTGCACCGCGGTGGCCGCGGCGGTGAGCGGGCTCATCAGGTGGACGATGCCGCCCTTGCCCATCCGGCCGTTGAAATTGCGGTTGGTGGTGGAGGCGCAGATCTCGCCTTCGGCCAGGACCCCGTTGCTCATGCCCAGGCAGGCGCCGCAGGTGGGGTTGGTCACGCAGAAACCCGCGTCCATGAAGATGGCGATGATCCCCTCTTCCAGCGCCTGGGAATACACCTTGGGCGTGGCCGGGGAGAGGATGCCGCGCACAGTGGCGGCGATCTTCTTTCCTTTCAGGATCCGGGCCGCGGAGCGGAGATCCTCGATGCGGCCATTGGTGCAGGAGCCGATGTACACCTGGTCCACCGGGGTGCCGTCCATCTCGGTGACGTCCTTCACCTCGTCTGGCTTGTAGCCGAAGGTCACCTGGGGCGCAAGCTTGGACACGTCCAGGGTCATTTCCTTGACGTATTCGGCGTCGGGGTCGGAATGCCATTGGACAAAGTCCTCCACCGCCGAATCAATGGACTCGTACTGATCCTTGATAAAGGGCCAGAGGTATTTGGCGGTCACCCGGTCTGGCAGGCAGATGCCGCAGGTGCCCCCGGCCTCGATGGCCATGTTGCACAGGGTCATCCGCGCTTCCATGCTCATCCCCTCCACCACCGGCCCGGCAAATTCCATGATCTTGTCGGTGGCCCCGTTCACGGTCAACTCCTTGATGATGAACAGGATCACGTCCTTGGCGGAGACCCCGTCCTGCAAGATGCCGCTGATGGTGATCCGCATGGTTTCCGGGGTGCGGAAGGAGCAGACCCCTTTCAAAATCCCCACCTCCAGGTCGGTGGTGCCCACACCCGCGGCAAAGGCGCCGAAGGCCCCGTGGGTGCAGGTATGCGAATCACCCATGATCACCGTGTAGCCGGGGCGGACAAAGCCTTTTTCCGGGAAGAGCGGGCCCAGTCGCGGAGGATCTTGCCCTGCATGGCGGTCTTGGAATCCTTGGAGGGCGTCACATGGTCGATGACCGCCTTGATTTTGCTGGTGTCGAAAACCCGGTCCATGCCGCGGGCTTCAAGATCGGTAATGGCGATGGGCGTAGTGATCTCGTGGCACATGACCACGTCGATATCCAGGATGACGTTTTCCGGGGTGGGGGTGTCGCGCAGATGCGCTGCGAAAATCTTTTCAGCTATGGTTTTACCCATTGGTCATAAGCCTCCGTGCGGGGATTGTCTGAGTTTTTTCGGGTGGGGATCATGCCCACGGCAAATAAGTTTTTTACCACAAACCGGCAGCCGTTAGCCATGATAAATGACAGGGACCGGCTTAAAAAAAATACCGGGAATATCCGGCTTCCCAAACGGAAACGCTTTTTTTCATACTTAAGGTTTGACCGGAATTGACCGGCTGTATATCATGCTAGAAACCCGGATGTTTTACCGCCGGGTCCTCCTCTCCGGGCGCGGGAAATTTCTCTCAGGATTACAGCATGCACATGGCACGAAAGACCTCCCATAACCCTGCCCGGCAACGGTCTGCCGCCCAGGTTGAAAACCTGCAAACCGTCGAACTCATCCTGGCAATCGCCAGGGATGAATATGGAGAAATCCCCCCCAGGCTTGGCGGGCTGTTCGATGATGTCGCCGCTCTCTACGCCGGAAACTGGCCAAGCCACGAAGCCTGCGCTGTCACCTACCACAACTTCAGCCACTCCCTTGATGTCTGCCTTGCCGCGGCCCGCATGCTCTCCGGCTGGAACAAGGCGGAGCCGGCGCAGCCCTTGGCGCAGAAGTACTTTCAGCTCGGCATGGCCGCAGCCCTTTTCCATGACGCCGGCTATATCAAGGACAAGGGCGACCAGGCCGGAGCAGGCGGCAAATTTACCCTGGTGCATGTCCGGCGGAGCATGGAGATTGCCCGGGAATATCTGGGGCAAAAACAGTGGCCGAAAGAGGAGGTGGAGGCGGTTGTCCGGATAATCTCCATCACCGATTACGCCAGCTTGCCGGATCTCGCCCCCCTGTTTACCGAGCCTCGCCTGAAAATCATGGCGCAGATGGTTGCCACCGCCGATCTGATCGCCCAGATGGCGGATATCGATTATGTCCGGCGCATCGACGATCTCTTTGCCGAGTTCAAGGAGGTCTACTCTTTGCCGAGTTCAAGGAGGTCTACGAGTTTGAAAACCGTAAGACCCTGGCCGAAAAGGGAACCAAGGTGTACAAAACCGTCCAGGAGATCAAGGACGGCACCATTGACTTTTATGAGAAGTTTGTCCTCCCCACCCTGACCAAGCTCGGCCGCATGGACCGGTACCTGACCAGTTTTTTCGGCGACGGCAGAAATCCGTACCAGGAAAACATCACCGCCAATCTCTCCGATCACCTCATGGATGTCCGCTCCCAGTGGCGCCGCATCGGCGACATCCTCACCGACCTGGGGCTGGCTTCCAACAAACAGATTGCCGAAGCCCTGGACCGGCAAAAGAGTCTTGCCGGGAAAAAGTCCGACTCCACCCAAAGCTTCAACTCCCTGATCCGCGAGCACCTGCTCCCCTGGTTTACGGCCCGTTCCCAGGAAGGGCGCTGTCTTGGCGACATCCTCATGGAGATGCAGGCGGTGGAGCCGAAATCCCTGGCCAAGGGGTTGCTGGCCCAGATGCTGCCCGACTCCCTGTATGAGTCGCTTTCCCCCCGGGAGTTGCACTTCCTGCTCCAGGCCGCCATCCTCCTGCAGAATATCTGCAAAGGCCCCTGGATCCTGGGGGTGGTTCTGGAGATGGCCAACGAAATCCTTGGGTGCGAAGCCAGCTCGATCCTCATCGCGGATCTTGACGAAAAAGAGATGCTGGTCGCCCTGCCCACCGGCCCCAAGAAAAACGAGGTCTACGGCAAGGGAATTGCCATGGACAAGGGGCTTTCCGGCTGGGTCTACCGCAACGGCCAACCGGCGCGGGTGAGCAATGTCAACGCCGACGCCCGGTTCGACGATGGCATGGACAAAAATATCGGCTTTGTCACCCGCTCCATCCTCGCCGTGCCCCTGCATGTGAATGGTGAGTGCATCGGCGCCGTGGAGGCG
>PHAW01000155.1 GCA_002841785.1 Deltaproteobacteria bacterium HGW-Deltaproteobacteria-3
TGGAAATCGGCACTCAATCAGTTTACGATCATCTTCGGCGACAGGATGCCGACTTATTAACCGACAAACCCATTTACACAAAATCCTTTACAGGCCCAAGCAAGATCTTATGGCTTGGTTTTTCTGTCATGTTAATATTAGCTGTATTATTACATAACAAATATAAAATAATTGTTCCTGTAGTCTTGTTTTTCCATATGCTTGCCTACTTTTGTTTGTCAGTATGCCGGATAAAAGGCCTTTTATCTTCTAATTTTAGTGTGTACTTCAACTATTTTGGATTAGCTGTTTCTTTAGGCGGCATGGTTACTATTATCATGTACTTTATTCATAATCAGTAAAACAGAACAGCTATATTTTAAAATTTAAAAGTCTGCACGATGCAACATCAATATTTTACATTCTTATAAAATCGATTCAAGGAGTGGGCGTATGAAACGGAGTGGGATTCTTCTGGTTTGTATAGTGATGTTGGGCGTTTTGTTGTTTTCATCGCCAGATGCGTTCGCTGTAACCGACGGCTATTACCATCTCAGCGAAGTCAGCCAGCCGGCATGGGAGGGGACCGACGCCAGCCGCACCAAAGCGCCGAGCGTTGATTACGATTACGCCTACGGCGACGAATCGAGCCTCATCTACACCCTCCCTTGGGCCTTCACCTTCTACGACCAGCCCTATAGCCAGCTCACCGCCGACACCAACGGCAACCTCTGGTTTACCGCCACTGGCGCCGCGCACTCCTTTGATCTGGCGACCACCGGTCGCGGTCCGGTCATTACCGCGTGGAACAACGATCTCTCCTCGTACTTTTACGGCGGGGTCTTTATCCAGCACAAGACCAATCCCGAAAGGGTTGTGGTCGAGTGGCAGGCCGAGAGCTACAGCGATGAAGGGACCGGCCGGGTCAACAACTTTGCAGTGGTGCTTTTCCCCAACGGCACAATCCGAACCGATTACCGGACGCTCACTCCGGCGCTCGACCACGATTCCGGCTCCGGCATCTCGGGGGCACAGGAATGGTGTCAGGGCTACACATTCCACAAATTGAGCCTTGCCTCTATATCTGCCACTATCTTCTTGAGATCAGGATCTTTTTTCAATTCCACCGCAAATCGACCACTAGACTGTGATACTGCGGATTCTTTTACCCCGAAATGCTCGCCTATCTCTTTCAGCTTTGCTCCGCTGTATTTGTGAGAAAGGTAGAGGGCAACTTTTGCCGCAAGTCTTTCTCTTTCGACGATGTCGCTCCTGACTATCTCCCTAATCCGCTCAATGCTCGGCCTGGCGCTGAGTTGTTTCAAGGCCGGCAAATTACGATCTGGTGATTTTCCATCCACATGCTCTTCTTGAATCCTTGCCACGAATTCAGCGCTGCCGAGGATGGTTGCCGCCACCATCTGTTCCAGTGGGCTTTCATACTCTTTTCCCATGATCTCTTCCACAAACTGACGGTATTGCTTCTGCGCAACGGAGTGTGGCTTGCCGAAATAGCCCAGTAAAAATTCCGTTTTCAGCCATTCCGGCGCGTTTCTCTTGCCGACATAATCCTGAAAGCTTGACCACCGATAGTTATCCGGCTCGCTCACCATTTTGGCCCGGACCGGATTCAAATGGATGTAACGGGAAAGTTCCAGCGCGTATTCATCAGCCTCGACCAGGATCGCCTTGTATCTTCCCTGAAGCAGGTGACCGGATCGTTTGCGTTTGACGTTGTAATAATTGGTATAGGCACCGTTTATATGCTGCATCACCTGAGACAGATTACCTGACGGAGTCTCAACGAGCAGGTGATAATGGTTGCTCATCAGACACCAAGTATGAATAACCGCGCCATAACGAACCACTGCCGACTCCAGATAGGAGAGGAACTTTTCTCGATCCTTTTCGCTCTTGAAAATCTCTTTCCGATCATTTCCTCTGGCTGTGACATGGTAATAAGCGCCGGGGTATTCGATCCTGAGCTGTCTTGCCATAAAGGTTCTCCTTTGAAAGCTGATGGTGATAGCTCAAAGGTATCAGCTAAAGGTATTCTGTCAAATGTGTAGCCCTGACACCGTTATTTGCTTGCCCCCCTAAGTCAGCCGCCGGACGGCCTTCTCCTCCTGTTCTGCCATCAACTCCATCATCCGACAGAGAGCATCACACCTGTACGGAGCAAAAGCCCCCTTGAAGAGTTGCATTCTGGCAATCTGATTTCTCTGTGCGAGTTCGACAACCTGTGTCAGCACCAACCGGGGTTTGATTCCAACCTCGGTAGCGAACTTTTCCCAATGCTCCTTCCTGATCACGCCTGGATCACTTTCGCCTCCAATCTTCATCGCCAACTGAGCCGTCAATCCATAATGGCTGTAGATCCTCGTTGATAGTAAATCGTAGAAGGGGGCGAGTCTCGGCCCGGAGGGGAGGAGTAAGAGTGAGAGGTTCTTCCCGTGCGCATCCGAGTTGCCGATCAGATAGATAAAGATGACCCAATTTAACAAAGAGAGGAGATCCTTCCCCGACCGGCTACTGACCTTGCGAACCAGATCGAAAGATGTTGCCAGCGACGGCCCCCCCTCTGCTTCATATTTGTACTCAGGGGGGACCTGGAGTGCTTGGCAGAAGTCCTCCTGATGGAGCCTCTTTATCCCCCCGGTTATAGGTATGCGATCATAGCGCTCAATGACAAAGACCTTTTTCCCCTGATGTTGGTGGATGAAAGAGAAAGGAACATCAAGACCAACAGCCTTGGCCAGTGCGGAACAAAAAGCTTCGTTTTCGACCGTGCCGTCCAAAGTCTCAATGGCCGGCTTGATGATATAGTTGCTCGGCGCAATCCCATAGCCCAGAGAATAGCCTTCCCCGTCATAATAAATCGGCAGTTTCTTCTGCGCCCCCGCCAAGGAGAGTCGCATCCCCTTTTCACCGGCAAGAAACGGCCGTTTTGGCAGCTCGTCAAGGAGGGAGTTCAACTCGTCTCGTGAGACTTTTCGATAGAAACTCTCCTCAACTTTCTGGGGATGACTTTCGCTTAAAAGAGAAAGAGCGCCGGCGCAATCACCGCCGATTCGCTCCAGCAACCCATAGTCGTTATGAAGGGAAAGCCCCAGGTTCCGGGCGATCACAGCGCGAATTTTCTCTTCCGGGAGAAGATTGGCGAAGAAGGGGTGGGATTCGTCGTCAAGATAAGGAGCTCTGCGCAGCGGTAAGGACAGAGAGAGCGGAATCCTCGATCGCTCCAGCCAATGCTCATCGTACTGAAAGCAAAAACGCTTTCGCGCGTCAAGCCAAAGTCGGCCTACAACCTCGTCACCGATTCTGACCAGCAAAGCGGCACTCATGATTCATCTCCCGGCGTTTCCCAACTCCGGATATTCGCTTCCAGCTCGATGCCCAGGCCACGGAGGACTTGCAACACCTTATTTAGCTGCACGGTTTCCTTCCCATTCTCCAGTCCAGAGAAGAATGCATAGCTGACGTTGCAGATTGCTGCAGCCTCAACCAATGTAAGTCCATCGTCTTTGCGCTTTTGCTTGATGACTTGCCCGATATCTTCTGAACTGGTAATTTTCATGTTGACCCCTGAAATATCTTCGTACGTGTATTTATGATTCGTTTACCTGCGAGCAGAGGATAAAATATCTTATATCGTAGATATTAGCCCTCTTCATCTATTTTAAGCAACGTATTATCTGCGAACACAGATAATAAATCCCGATTTCGTCTACAAGGAGAACAACGTCCACTGAGCCAATCGGCCAACTGTTCCGGATCACGCTTCATCTCTTTGCCCAGTTCGATTAGATTTAGGCCATGACTCTTCTTGTACCAAGCAAGTTGACCGACCAGGTCGCCGGGACAGGGGTGGGATTGACACCGAGGAAGGCGATGATTTGCGGTTGATAGCGGAGCTCCGGCTCCAGCCCATGCTTCCAGTTCCAGATTGAGGAGGTGGTGACACCGATGATTTGGGCAACATCTTTCTGGTGCAGACCGAGTTCAAGGCGGCGTCGCCGGAGGTGATCTGCGAGAGTGGCGGGGGCGGGTAACAGTTCTAAAATACTGGGAATATTCAGTGGAATTGAGAGGTTGTACCCGAAGCGATTTTCGCTGAAATAGTAGGAAAAGGTACACGCAACGCTGTCCCTG
>PHAW01000388.1 GCA_002841785.1 Deltaproteobacteria bacterium HGW-Deltaproteobacteria-3
CCGGATTTTGTCAAGGTGGCCGAGGCCTATGGCGCGGTGGGACTGCGGGCGACCAAGCCCAGCGAGGTCGAGCCGGTTATCCGGGAGGCCTTGAAGATTAACAATACTGTGTTCATGGACTTTGTCATTGCCAGGGAAGAAGGTGTGTACCCCATGGTTCCTGCCGGTAAGGCCACAACAGAGATGCTGCTGGTTTAGGGGTTGCAGGTCTGTGGCCGTCTTCTTTGCTTACAAGGGTAACTTAAGGATAGCGCGATGAAACATACCATTTCCGTACTGTTGCAAAATAAACCTGGAGTTTTGTCCCGAGTCACCGGCCTTTTCAGTGGCCGGGGCTTCAACATTGAAAGCCTGTCCGTGGCCCAGACCCTTGAGCCGGATGTTTCCTGCTTGACCCTGGTGACCTCCGGCGAGGATACCATCATTGAGCAGATCACCAAGCAGCTCCACAAGCTCATCGACGTTATCAAGGTCACCGATATGTGTGAGCATGACAATGTGGAGCGGGAGATGGCCCTGATCCGGGTAAAGGCCGAGGCGCACACCCGAGCCGAGGTTTTGCGGATAATCGACATCTTCCGCGGCAAGGTCATTGACGTCGGGCCGAAGAGCTATGTGGTGGAGGTTACCGGCAAGGCAAGCAAACCATTGCCATGACCCGGGCCCAAAAGTCGTAACCGGTTCCGGTCAGCCAGGGTTTACAGGTGAACTGACAGGCTGTGCTCGCGGCCTGTCAGTTTATTTTTAGGAGCCGTTGCGAAGGTCTTTGTTTTCCTGACTATTTCGTTGTGGCTCCTTATGTCGTTCCGGCCATCCAGTTGACAACAGTATTTTTTGTGATAACGGCTTATATGGACCGAAACGATCCGGGCCCCAAGAAACCTTTTGCAGTGAGACAGGAAGCCCATGAAAAAACCACAAGTTCCTGTGGCCCTTGAAGGATATCCATTCATCGGTTTTGCGGCCTTGACCACCCTGGTCCTTGCCATTCTGGACTATGATTGCAGCGCCTTGCTGGCCTTGTTCACCACGGCATTTGTCCTTTAT
>PHAW01000156.1 GCA_002841785.1 Deltaproteobacteria bacterium HGW-Deltaproteobacteria-3
ACATTTGCCTGCTCGAAGTTGAAGGTGGAAAACTCCACCTCGGCCTGATGAAAGATGTTGCCGTAGGAGATCTCGGAGTTCCAGGCGATATCGTAGACGGAGTCCACCCCCTGCAGGTACATGGCGATGCGTTCCAGGCCGTAGGTCACCTCCACCGTGACCGGAGAGAGCTCCAGGCTGCCCGCCTGCTGGAAGTAGGTGAATTGGGTGATTTCCATGCCGTCCAGCCACACCTCCCATCCCAGCCCGGAGGCGCCCAGGGTTGGAGATTCCCAGTCATCTTCGACAAAGCGGATGTCGTGCTCCAGCGGGTCCAGGCCGAAGCGGGTGAGGCTCTCGATATAGAGATCCTGGATATTGGGGGGGGACGGTTTGATCATCACCTGAAACTGGTAGTAATGTTGGAGGCGGTTGGGATTTTCGCCATACCGGCCATCGGTCGGCCGGCGCGAGGGCTGAACATAGGCGGTTTTCCAAGGCTCAGGCCCCAAGGCCCGCAGCAGGGTGGCGGGATGGAAGGTGCCGGCCCCCACTTCCATGTCATAGGGCTGTTGCAGCGCGCAACCTTGCTGGGCCCAGAATCTGCTGAGTTCGAGAATGATATCCTGAAAATACATGTGGTTTCCTTGGGTTCCCTTGGGAACAGGCGATTTTTAGCTGATGCAACCTTCAGCTTTTTTCTGAAACCTTTGTAGGAGCGGCTTCAGCCGCGAAATAGCGAGTGTCCCCGGCCCAATTTTTTCTTTCGCGGCTGAAGCCGCTCCTACAGGCCTTCATCCTTTAATACATAGCACGCAGGGCTGGCAAGATTTTTTTACGACCGGCAAGGGAGACAGCGTCGCAGAAGGGAGACCGGGAGGCAGGTGTATCTGGAAAAGAAGAGAATGCAGCGAAAAGGCCCGCTCGCTGATGGCTGGAGATTGTCAGCCATCAGCATTTTTCTGAAGTAGTATTCATGTTTTACACACTTTTATTTTGACAATGGCGTCAGACTGCGGTAACAAAGTACAAATCTTTATATTATATGGGGAGATGTGTTGAAAATCGTCACTCCGGCGAAGGCCGGAAAACGGCTGATAGCTGTAAGCTGACAGCTAATAACTCAGTTCTTGATCTTGCTTCCCAGTCTTTTTGAAAGGCGGGGAGCATTGAGCTAATGGTGGCATGTGGACGTCGCATGCCACTGCGAGGGAGGGGGTGGAGCAATCACCCTGAATTACCAAATATTTTCTTGCAGGTGCGGGCGGCGCAGCCGCTGCCTCGGACATCCAGGCGCAGGTCGATGCCCTGACCAGGCAGCTTGAGCAGTTGAAGTCCGAGATGGCAAAAGTAAAAGCTGCCCCGGCCCCGGTAAGCGACCAGAGCAGCAGAATCCAGGCTCTGGAGGAGAAGTCCGAGCAGTGGGATCTGGCGTCTCGTATCCAGTTCTCCGGCGATTTTCGTTCCCGGTACGATTATTATACCCGGGACCGGAAAGTGTCTAACGTTGCGGTCTTTACTCCGCCTGGTGCGCCGATCACATACACCGACGTAACGGATAAAAATGATGGAATCATGACCAACCGTTTTCGTTTGGATATGCGCGCCAAGGCTCTGGAGAACGTCGAGTTCAAGGGGCGTCTTGCCATGTACAAGGCTTGGGGCATGCAGTCCACTCCGGACGGCGAAGGCAATACCCCTATTGGCTCTTTCCCCGCCTTTGATGGCAACGCAACCCGGACCCCTGGCGACAGCACCCTGCAAGTGGACCGTGCCTTTGTGAACTGGAACAACATCGGTGACTCCCCGGTCTGGTTCTCCGTTGGCCGCAGGCCCACCACCGATGGTCCGGCCGCACAGTTGCGCATGAATCAGGATGAGCGGATGGCCACCCCCACCGCCTTCATGGATTGGCCATTTGATGGTATCTCCGTGGGCTATGCCTACAACAATCTGTTCGGTGTTCAGGATGCACCGGGCCGGATTCGCATTTGTTATGGTCGCGGCTTTGAAGCAGGCTTGAACCAGAACGACACCGGCATCAACGATACTGATTTCGCAGGGGTGAGCTGGGATGTGTACAAGAAGGGCGATCGTTTTGCCTATGTACAGTCCTTTGCTGCCATGGATGTTTTTAACTATCCCGACTGGTCCGATGCGACCACTGCCGCCAGGACGGCCGCCGGCTATGGCGACGCAGGGCGGAAGAATCTTGGCAACATCTACCATACCTCCGGCGTGTATCAGGACAAGTGGCAGAACCTGAATTACTTCTTGACTGGTGCTTGGAGTCGCACCGATCCCAATGATCAGGGCATGCTGAACGATTATACTTCTGGTGTAAACAACACCAATGAAGAGGATGGCTTTGCTGTTCATATCGGCGTGCGTTACGACATTCCGGATTCTCTCTTCAAGGTTGGCGCCGAGTACAACCACGGTTCCAAATACTGGATTGCCATGTCTCCCGGTCATGACGATCTGTATGCCTCCAAGCTGGCTACTCGCGGTAATGTCTATGAGCTCTACACCATCTATGACATTCCCGGCGGCGAGGCGGTATCCAAGTTCGGCAAGGCCTTCATCCGTCTCGGTTACCAGCATTATGACTACAACTACACCGGTTCGATGGACTGGAACGTCATGCCGTATGACGTTGGTGATGCTAACGAAGCTTGGAAAGCAAACTTTGCTGGCCAGGACATCATCGAGAGTGCAGATCAGGTATACCTGACCTTCGAGGCATCATTCTAATCCGGTCTTTCGTGTAGCACCTGTTGTTCATGCAATAACCGAAGAGGGAAGGGCGCAAGCCCTTCCCTCTTTTTGTTTGGGGTATGGCATGCTTAGCGCGACTTGGGGATGTGATGTCGCTATGCCTGCAAGCATGTAATCTTTGGTTGACAATGTGTAATCCGTGGTATACACTATTGCCGTGATCACGATCAGCGAAACAGAGAATTTTTTCCGTATGGTTTGCCGGACTGCGCGATACGATAACAAGGGCCCGGATCAAGGCGCGGCAGGTATAGGAGGAAAAAATGGGAAGCAAGATCGCTTTGCGCAAATGGGATGTGCTTGATCATCTGAAGACAGAAGAGGACATAGTGCTGTACTTTGATGCCTGCGTGGAGGAAGACCCTGGAGACGGCAGCCTGATCCGCGCCGCCCTTGGCGATATCGCTCGTGCTCGAGGCATGAGCCAACTGGCCCGCGACACCGGTCTGGCTCGGGAAGGGCTGTATAAGGCACTTTCCGCCGAGGGGAATCCTGAATTCGCCACGGTGATGAAGGTCATCAAGGCGTTGGGTTTGAAGCTGCACGGCCATGCCACCACGACTTCCGCCGCGTAGCACAGGCCTGGAAAGCACTCTTGCGACGCGGCAATTCCTCCCCGCGCAGCGCGAAATTCTCTGTCATTATAGCCACCCGTGATTTTTTTTTCTCATCATCCACTGGTTTCCAGCGCAACCTTTTCCAGACGCGACGGCGTAAGCGAGGTCCCGTATCATTCGCGCAATATCGGCCTGCATGTTGGCGATGACGAGGCGCGGGTTCTGCGAAACAGAGCGTTACTCAAGGAAGAGCTAGGGTTGGCGCGCCTGGTTTCTGCCAAGCAGGTACACGGGGACAGCATTCTCAATATGGATTGGCTGCCGGTTGCGGATGAGGAGTATCCAGGGCATGATGCCTTGATGACAAATATCCCCCAGATCGGCCTGATGATCCAGCAGGCCGACTGCCAAGCGGTCATGCTCTATGATCCTGAGCATGCGGCGGTGGCCAACATCCATTCCGGCTGGCGGGGCAGTGTGGCGAACATCATCGCCAAAACCGTGGCCGCCATGACCTCAGCCTACGGTACCCGTCCAGCCGCGTTGCATGCTGCCATCAGCCCCTCTTTAGGGCCATGTTGCGGGGAGTTTGTCAACTACCGCACCGAGCTGCCACCCGCGTTTCATGCCTACCAGACACAGCCCAATCATTTTGATTTTTGGGCCATCAGCCGCGATCAACTCCGCGACACAGGGGTATGCATCGAACATATCGAGATCGCGGGGAGCTGCACGGTATGTAATGAAAATTATTTTTCCTACCGCCGCGAGGGTGTGACCGGCCGCTTTGCTTCGGTTGTAGGGATTAAAAAATAGAAACGCAGAGGCGCAAAGGCGCGGAGAAAAAATGAAGCAAGAAAGTAAGTTTGGCAAACAAACAGGACATCACTCGTCTGGTGAAAAGGGTATCGATAAAAGAAGAAAAATTGGCGTGTTCGCGCCTCTGCGTTGCACGGTTTTTCTGAGGCCAAAATCTTGCTAAATTCTCGCGCCATAGCCATGGATACCCTCCTTGCCTGGGAGAAAGCGCAGGAGCCGCTGGATCAGGTGCTGGAAAGCATGGTGTCCCTGGCTGCCATGGACGATCCGCGCGACAGGCAGCTTGTCATGGCTCTGGTCTACGGGGCTTACCCTCGCGGCGCTCAGGGTCGGCTTGTATCAGCTTATTTTTCTCGATCGGATACCGGAATCGGCGGCCATCAACGAAACGGTGCAGGCCTTGAAATCGGCCAGACAGCCGAAGTGGCTCTCCGGTTTTGTCAACGGGGTGCTCCGCGCCATGGCCCGGCAGAGAGCATCCCTGCCCGCGCCCGATGAGGCGGCGGCGGTGTTGAGCCATCCCGCTTGGCTGGTGGCGCGATGGGAAGCGCTGTTCGGCCGGGAACGGGCCAGGAGGATCTGCTGGACAAACACTACCTTGCCCCCGCTGGTGGTGCGGGTGAATACCCTGCGAATCTCGACAGACGATTGGCTCTCCTTGTTGCGGGAAAATGGGATTGCCTGCGAGCGTGGTCTTTTCGCCCAGGATGGGGTGCGGATCGATAATTTTCAAGGGTCTGTCACTGCCTTGCCCGGGTATGTGGAGGGTTTTTTCGTGGTCCAGGACGAGGCGGCCCAACTGGTCACCCAATTGCTGGGGCCGTTTGTCAGCGGAAGATATCTCGACGGCTGTGCCGGGCTTGGCGGCAAGGCGCTGCATCTGGCCCAGATGTTGCCGGATGGCGGCAGGGTGGTGGCGGTCGAGCCCAGCCGGAAACGTCAGGCCCTGCTTAAAGAGAACGTAGAGCGCCTTGGCGGCCCGGAGGTTGCAATCCATGGCGTCACACTCCAGGAGTTTGCCGGACAGCCTCAGGGGGGCTTTGCGGGCGTTCTTGTTGATGCACCCTGCTCCGGTCTTGGCGTTATCCGGCGGCAGCCTGATATCCGCTGGCAGCGATCGCTTGCGGCATTGCAGGGGTATCAGAACAGGCAACGGGAGTTGCTGAGTGCTGCGGCAGGGCTTGTCGCAAAAGGAGGCCTGCTCGTCTATGCGACCTGCAGCATTGACCCAATGGAAAATGACGAGGTGATTGGTGCCTTTCTCCATGAGTATCCGGAATTTTCCACCACCCCGGCGCAGGAGTATCTGCCCGATCCGGCCAGGGGCTTGTGCGATGGGAAGGGGTTTTTAAAAACTACTCCCGAGCAGGGGGTGGATGGTTTTTTTGCGGCCAGACTGCAAAAAAACAATTAACGCAAAGGCGCAAGGACGCGGAGAGAGTGAAGAAAGAGAATGAGTTGAGCAAAATTATTATTGCTTGTGCCTTGGAGGCGCACCGAACCTTGGGCGGCCCCGGGCTGCTTGAGAGTATCTATGAAGAGGCTCTGGTGCATGAGCTTGGCCAGCATAGTGCGGATGTGCAGCGGCAAGTGTTACTCCCCGTCAATTATAAAGGGAAGGTGTTGGCGAATTCGTTACGCATTGATTTGCTCGTCGATAATCTGGTAATCGTAGAGAGTAAGGCGACTACACAGTATCATACGGTTTTTGAGTCCCAGCTATTAACCTATTTGCGGTAAGCGGGTTGAAACTTGGTCTGGTTATAAATTTCGGCGAAATATTGCTCAAAAACGGCATACATCGGGTAGTAAACGGGTTGTAATTCATCAAAAAAATTTTGCGTCTCTGCGCCATTGCGTTGAGCAGGTTTCCATGGAACCCAAATATATCAGCATCCGTGGTGCACGGATGCACAATCTGAAAAATATCAACGTGGATTTGCCCCGTAATCGACTGGTGGTTTTCACCGGCTTGAGCGGCTCGGGCAAGTCATCGCTGGCCTTTGACACCCTCTATGCCGAGGGGCAGCGCCGCTATGTGGAATCGCTCTCCACCTACGCCCGGCAGTTTCTGGGGCAGATGGAAAAGCCCGAGGTGGATTCGCTGGAGGGTCTTTCTCCCGCGGTGTCCATCGAGCAGCGGACCACCAGCCGGAACCCCCGCTCCACGGTGGGGACCATCACCGAGATCTACGATCATCTGCGCCTGCTTTTTGCCCGGGTGGGCAGACCCTATTGCCCGGAATGCGGCGAGGAGATCAGGCCCCAGTCCGTGCAGGACATGGTGGCAAGCCTGATGGCCCTTGCGGAGGGAACCAAGATCGTGCTGCTGGCTCCGCTGCTGGACGGGAAGAAGGGCGAGCACCAGGCGGTGCTGCAGAAGCTCCGGCGAGAGGGCTATGTCCGGGCGCGGATCGACGGGGAGATCCGCGATCTGGCCGAGGAAATTATCCTGGAAAAGAACAAGCGCCACACCATCCAGGCAGTGGTGGACCGGCTGGTGATCAAGCCCTCGGTGGCCAGGCGGCTCTCCGATTCCGTGGCCACCACGGTGCAGTTGGGCCAGGGCTTTTTGCTGGTGCAATTCCCGGAAGCCGGGCAGGAGACGCTGTACAGCGAACATGCCGCCTGCGTCCGTTGCGGCACGAGTTTGCCGGAACTGTCCACCCAGCTTTTTTCCTTCAACAACCCCAAGGGCGCCTGCCAGGAATGCGGCGGCCTGGGGGTGAAACAGTTTTTCGATCCTGAGCTGGTGGTGCCCAACCCCCGCCTCAGCCTCAATCAGGGCGCCATCCTCCCCTGGCAGTCCAACTCCCCCTCGACCTATACACAAGAACTCATGGCTGGGCTTGCCCGGCAATACGGCTTTTCGCTGGATACCCCGTTTGCCGAGCTGCCCGAGCAAGCCAGGGAGGTTATTCTCCACGGGAGCGGGTTTGAGGATGTTGTTTTCGACTATGTGCGGTTTCGCAGGATCCATACCCACCGCAAGCCCTTTGGAGGGATCATCCCGCAGTTGGGTCGGCGGTATCTGGAGACCGGTTCCGGCTCGGTTCGGGAAGAGCTGGAGCAGTACATGAACGAACAGGAGTGCCCGGCCTGCCATGGTGCGAGGCTCAGGCCAGAGGCGTTGGCGGTTCGGATCGGGGCGTGGAATATCCACGGTTTGACCAGCCAGAGTATCGGGGGGCTCATGGAAATCCTGCCGGCCCTTGCCTGGACGGATCAGGAGCTGTTCATTGCCGAGCGGATTTTGAAAGAGATTATGGACCGGCTCACCTTTTTGCACGACGTGGGGTTGGGCTATATCTCGCTGGCCCGCAAGGCGGCAACCCTTTCCGGCGGCGAGGCTCAGCGCATCCGGCTTGCCTCCCAGATCGGCTCGCGGCTGGCCGGGGTCTTGTACATCCTCGATGAGCCGAGTATCGGTCTGCATCAGCGGGACAATGCCCGGCTGATCAACACCCTGAATAGGCTGCGGGATCTGGGCAATACCGTGCTGGTGGTGGAGCACGACGAGGACACCATCCGGGCGGCGGATCATGTGCTGGACATGGGCCCGGGCGCCGGGGTGCATGGAGGGGAGGTGGTCTACAACGGCGAGGTGGCTGGGCTGTTGCGCCATAAAGCATCCATTACCGGCGGCTATCTCTCCGGCCGGTTGTCCATCCCGATCCCCAAAAAGCGGCGGCGCGCCGCCGCGAAAAAAGGATGGCTCAGCCTCCGACAGGCTACGGCCAACAACCTGCAAAAGATCGATGTTCGTATTCCCCTTGGGTTGATGACCTGCGTTACCGGGGTTTCCGGTTCCGGCAAAAGTTCATTGGTGATCGAGACCCTGTTCAAGGGGGCGGTGAATTATCTGGCGCACGGACCGGGACAATCCGGCAAGGGTTGCGCTTTTGAAGGGCTCGAGCAGATCGACAAGGTAATCGACATCGACCAGAGCCCCATCGGCCGGACGCCCCGCTCCAATCCAGCAACCTATACCGGATTGCTCACTCCGGTGCGCGAACTTCTGGCCCGGCTGCCCGAGGCGCGGGCCAGGGGCTATCAGCCGGGCCGCTTCAGCTTCAACTTGAAGGGGGGGAGGTGCGAGGCCTGCGAGGGCGAGGGGGTGATCAAGATCGCCATGCATTTTTTGCCGGACATCTATGTGACCTGCGAGGCCTGCGGCGGCAAACGCTACAATCAAGACACC
>PHAW01000157.1 GCA_002841785.1 Deltaproteobacteria bacterium HGW-Deltaproteobacteria-3
GATGATGTTTGCTATATCGTCATTTATGGCCGATCCCAAAAAAATAATCCGCTCCTTCAACAGCCGGGAATAGATATCATAGGCCCGCTCTCCGCGGGGGCTCTGCTCAACAACCATGGGGACGAGATTCATACACTTACTCCTTCAAGAAGTTACTGGGGATCACCCGCGCCCGTGGCAGCGGCCGGCACGATTTTCATCTTGGCTGCGTCAAGCAGGAACGTTAAGATTTTTTCGTTCAACAGCTCCGCCATGAAGGGAAGGAGATCATCCCTGCTGGAAAAATATTTTTTCACTTCGCTGACCGGCATATTGTATTGCTCGGAAATGCGCTTAAAGCCTTTGTCGATGTCTTCATTTTCCAGCTTGAGCCCTTCCTTTTCCGCCACCTTCTTCAAAAGGAAATCGCCCTTGACCCGGGACTGGGCGGCAAGCTTGTACTGTTCAACCAAGGCATCCCTGTTGAACCCGGCCGCTTCCAGGGTCATCCCCTGCCGCTCCAGATTGCTCTCGAGTTCCTTGATCATGGCCTCGATTTCATAGGCCACCAGCCGGGGCGGAATCTCGAAGTCATGGGTTTCGATCAGCACCCGCATCAGCTTGTCGGTGAGATCGCCCCGCTGGGCGTCCTTCTTGGCCTGCAGCTTTTTTTCACGGATATGGGTTGTAAGCGCCTCCAGGTCGGCAAAATCATTGCCTACCTCCTTGGCGAATTCATCGTCAAGGGCGGGCAGCACCCGTTCCTTGACATCCTTGACATTGATCTTGAATTCCACCTTCTTGCCCGCCAGGATCGGATTGGCGAAATTCTCGGGAAAATCTATCTCCTGGGAAGCCTCCTCCCCCTCCCCCTTTTTCAAGCCAAGGAGTTTCTCCTCAAACTCTTTGCCGTACTGGCCGGAACCCACGTCAACCGAATAATTTTCGCCAACCACCTGCTTGATGGGATTACCGTTGTGGTAGCCCTGAAAATCGACCACCGCCAGGTGGCCCTTCTCAATGGCACGGTCTTCAACGCTTTGCAGGGGGGCCATCTGCTTGCGCAGCGCCTCAAGCTCCTGGGAGACTTCCTCGTCCGTCACTTCAAGCGCAGCCTGTTCGATTTCAAGGCCTTTATACTCGGCCAGTTCAAACTGAGGTCGGACATCCACCTCCGCGGTATAGGCAAAGGTGCCGTCCCCGACAAATTTCTGTTCGCGGATATCCGGATGCACAACCGCATCGATCTTGCTTTTCTCAAGGGCATCAAAGTAGGTATCCTGGATCAATTTTTCCGCCACCTCGTACTCAACCTTGGGCCGGTAATTTTTTTCCAGCACCTGCCGAGGCACCTTGCCCTTGCGGAACCCTTTGAGGGATACTTCGGAGTTCAGTTTCTTGTAGGCGGACTCCAGTTCATGGGAAACCTGCGCTTCCGGCAGGGTTATGATCATTTTTTTGGTAAGCGAACTTACATCTTCAACATTGATCTGCATGCAACACCTTCCTTGTTTGAAACATTTTCAACAACACGGTCATACGGTGAAAAGCATTTTCCTGGGGGCCTGTTTCCACGGTACGGATTAAGATATCAACCTGCACTCCGGCCTTGACGCAGGAGCGGTTTTCCCTGTGGTGCGAGAGGGGGGAGTCGAACCCCCATACCAAAGGCGCTGGTTCCTAAGACCAGTGCGTCTACCAATTCCGCCACTCTCGCTTGAAACATGGAAAAATAACCAACTTTCGGGTCACAGTCAAGGACGGCTTGCGATCTTGTCCCGATTTAAAACAGATTTTCCCGGATATGACCGAAGCCAAAACCTTTTTCCCTCGTGCCAGTGCAGTCAAAACTCTCCCCGCCGCACATGCTGCCCCATGCATCTCCATGCCTGAAAATTATTCACAACTGCACTTGACAAGCCGTCGAAAAAAATGGTTTATAGAAAAAATAAACATTTCATCATCCCGGAACACGGTGCAAATCCGTGGCGATCCCATCGCTGTAATCGGGGATGCTGGTCTCCATAGGGATTTTCCCGGTCACTCCCAAATCGTTTTGCGGGGGGAAGGCCGCAGACCAGCAGACGATCCGAAAGCCAGAAGACCTGATGCTCATGTTTTTTACGGCAGGTGTTACCGTGCGTCTGGGTATTCCCATGGAAACAGAACCCGGAGTGACTCCCCATGGAGTTGCTCCGGGTTTTTTTATAGCTGAATTGAGCAGCTTGCCTGCTCAAACGAAACTTATGCCCTCTGGGTATATGCCCGCAGGTCAACAATCAACAGGAGAACACCATGAAAGCACAAAAACAGATCATCTCGTACCGCCGCCGCTGCAACCTGATAGGCCAGGGAACCGGCCTTTCCCATTATATCCTGCTCGCCCCCGGCGCCGGGACAACAACCGAGGACGGCGGCAAATAATGGAACAGGCGCAAAAACAGACAGCAGCACCCGCTTTCGCCAACACCGGCCATGGCCCGAATTTTTCCGTGCTGGAGATCGGCGACCCTGACAGGGTCGCGATTGTCGAGGCAGACACGGCTTACTGGGCTCTGGTTGATCGCCATGATTTGCCGCAGGCTCTTGGCGGCTCCATGGCCGCAGATTTTCTGGCCCGCGCGCCGGAATTCCACGCGGAAATGAATCACCTGCGCGCAGGGCTGCAACTTTCCGCCGCGTATGTAAACCCGACCGAACGCTGCAACCTCAACTGCAGCTACTGCTACCTCCCCGAAGAGATGCGCAAAAACGGCATCGACATGGGGGAAGAAAAACTCATGCTCGCACTGGAAAAACTACTGCGACACTTCCGGAAGATCTTGCCGGAAGGAGTAAAACCGCAGCTTATCTTCCACGGCAGCGAACCCATGGTCGCCAGGGAGGCCGTGTTTGCCGCAATCGTGCGGTATAAGGACGACTTTCATTTCGGCATCCAGACCAACGCCACCCTGCTTGACGACACGGCAATCAGTTTTTTACGGAAACACCGGGTCGGCATCGGCCTGTCCCTGGACGCCCCCACCGCGGAGGTCGCCAACAGCACCAGGAAAAACTGGCAGGGCAACGGGTATTATGACACCGTTGTTTCGGTGATCAAAAAACTCGTCGATTATCCGGCCTTAAACGTGATTACCACCGTAACCCAAACCAACGTCCATACCCTGACCGAGATGGTGGAATTCTATCACGGATTGGGAGTGCGGGTGGTCATGCTCAATCCGGTGCGCTGCACCCGCCAGGGCGGAATGGACCTGAAACCGGACAACCAGGTGCTGGCCGAGGCTTTCTTCAAGGCGCTGGACCGGTCTTTCGAGCTTTTCAAACAAACCGGCAGGAAGCTCGTCATCGCCAATTTCGCCAATGTCCTGGCCGGGGTTATCGGCCCGACCGGTCGCAGGCTGATGTGCGACATCTCTCCCTGCGGCGGCGGGCGTTGTTTTTTTGCCGTGTCCGCTGACGGCGAGGTCGTCCCGTGCAGCGAATTCATCGGCATGAACGAGTTTTCCGGCGGAAACATCTTCCATGATGATCCTGCCGATATTCTTGCCAGCAAGCCATTTCAAGAGGTGACGAACAGAAAGGTGGAAAAAATTCTGCCCTGCGCAGGATGCGCCATCCGGCATTTCTGCGGGGCGCCTTGCCCTGCCGAGATCTACAAAGTGTCCGGCAGCGTCAATGCCCCAAGCCCTTACTGCAGCTTCTTTGAGGAACAGGTGCGCCATGCCTTCCGGATAATCGCCCAACAAAAAGAAGAGGCGTATCTCTGGGACAGTTGGCAAACCGAAACGGAAATATCCTACTCCTGGAAATAACTTCCTCCCCCGCACCAGCCGGGAGTCCTTCCCGGCTGGTTTTTTTCCGAATTTCTTTCCCGTCTTTCCAATCTCGATTACAATACCGTGGCAGACACCCATGCGTCCATGCAGGACAAACATCCCCATTCCATAAACCGGAAATACAGAAGGAGAATGCCATGAAAGTCGTCGCTTTTAACGGGAGCGCCCGCAAGGGAGGAAATACCGCGAAATTGCTGAATACCACATTGGAAGAGCTGTCTCTGCAAGGAATCGACACGGAGCTGGTCGAACTGTCAGGCCAGCCGGTCTCAGGCTGCATCGCCTGCTATCAGTGCTTCAAGAACAAAGACAGCCGTTGCGCCGTGGAAAAGGATATCATCAACGACTGTCTCGCCAAGATGATCGCTGCGGATGGCATTCTCCTGGGATCCCCCACCTACTTCGCCGATGTTTCCGCGGGGATGAAGGCTCTGATCGAACGGTGCGGCATGGTTTCCCGGGCCAACGGCGATCTGTTCAAACGCAAGGCCGGAGCCGGGGTGGTGGCGGTGCGCCGGGCCGGAGCCTATCAGGTATTCAACTCCCTCAACGCCTTTTTCTTGATCGGCCAGATGATCGTGGTAGGCTCCTCGTACTGGAATATCGGCATCGGCAGGGAACCGGGCGAGGTGGCCAACGACGAGGAAGGCATGAAAACCATGCGCGACCTGGGACGCAACATGGCCTGGCTTCTTGAGAAAATCAAAGCGGAATAAGCAATCAGCTCAATCCCGCCCAAGGCATCCCCCGGACGGTAACTGTTCAGCAGCGCCGCTTCGCTGCTGCCACAGATGCGCGGAAGAGGCTTGCGAAGTGTGCTATGCACATGAGCAAGCCGATGACAGCTAAGCGAGCGTGAGCGAGACTGCGAAGCAGATGTGGTGCTGCTGGACAGTTACCCTCAGCCCAGGAAACTCCAGGACTGCACCTCCCGCTGCAAAAGATGGTTGTCGTACCGTTTCAGCAAGGCAACAGCCTCACGGGCAGCCGCCGGGGAAAAATGGAGCCGTTCCAGTTTGCCTTGCTCCATATCCTGAACCCTGCGCAGCAATTGAATGGTTTGAATGGAAAGCGGTTGGGAGGCGCTCCCCGTAGCCTTGGGTTCGCACCGGCTGCACACCAATCCGTTGCGCATGGTGCTGAAGCGGTACACAATCCCGGGCGCGCCGAGGACACCGCAATCAAGGCAGCCCGTCAGGTCGGGGCGATACCCCAGGATATCCAGCATTTTGACATGAAAAAAGATGATCGTACGATTGACAGCCCCACCGGCCAGAGCCAATCCTTCCAACGCCCAGACAAGCCAGCGAAAAAGCTCCTCATCACAGTCATGCTCCCGGGTCCAGTGCAGAACAAGCTCGCACAGCAGGGAGGCTGCGATGTACCGCTCATAGTTTTCCCGCAGCCTGGGGAAAGGGTTCAGCAACTCGGCCTGATCCAGGCGCATAAGCGAACTGTGACGGCTTGGGGCAAAATGAATGGCAAGGAGGGAAAACAGCTCCAGCTTGTTGACAAAACGTTTCTTGCTGCGCTTGGCGCCCTTGGCGATAAGCACAATTTTGCCATACTCGAGGGTATACAGGGTGACGATCTTGTCGGAATCCCCGTGATCCTTAACCTGGAGCACGATGGCCAGACCTTGCTGCAAGGACATCTTCCGAGACTAGGGCTATTCAATCGGGAAGGAAACCCGGGCGCTTTCCATTGACTTGCCGATGGAAGGGACCGGTTTGCCATTCAAGGTAAGGGAAACCCCTCCGGCGT
>PHAW01000158.1 GCA_002841785.1 Deltaproteobacteria bacterium HGW-Deltaproteobacteria-3
ATCTGCCGCAGGAGTCCTCGGTGTTCAAAAAACTCACCGTGGAGGAAAATGTCCGCATCGTCCTTGAGCCGCTCGGCCTTGCCAAAAAAGAGATCAACAGCCGGGTCGGCCAGCTCATGGAAGACCTCAAGATCAGCCATCTGGCCGGCAACCGGGGCCATTCGCTCTCCGGGGGCGAGCGCCGCCGGGTGGAGATCATGCGGGCCCTGGCCACCAATCCGCATTTCATTTTGCTGGACGAGCCCTTTGCCGGGATCGATCCGTTATCGGTGGCCGATCTCCAGCAGATCATCGGGAATCTGAAAAAACGCGGCCTGGGGGTGCTCATCTCCGACCACAATGTCCGGGAAACCCTTTCCGTCTGTGATCATGCCTATATCGTCAGCCAGGGGAAAATCCTGATCCATGGCGACGCCGAAGCGATTGTGGGCAGCGAGGAAGCCCGGCGGATGTATCTTGGAGAAAACTTCACTCTCTAAGTCTGTGTAACAAAATAGCCCTTGTCTGTCTCGGCCCCTAAATTCTTCTTGCAAAAACCTTGCCGTCATGGAGTATTATACTCCCACAAAGACCGGGCAATCCCGCTCCGGCTTCAGCTCTTCGTTTACGGCAAAGGACTTCGGCGGACATGGCTCTTGAACTGCGACAGCAACTGAAACTCAGCCAGCAACTGGTGATGACCCCCCAGTTGCAGCAGGCGATCAAATTGCTGCAGCTTTCCCGGCTTGAACTTGCCGAGACGATCCAGCAGGAGATCGAGATCAACCCTGTGCTGGAAGAAGCGACAGACAGCCCGGATCAGCCCGAGGCAGAGCTGGAGGGGCATGGTCACGAGGCGCTTGACGCCCCCCTGTCCGAGCCGGAAAGGACCGCCGAGGTCCAGATGGAAAGCGACTCCTCCTTGCGGGAGATAGACTGGGAAAATTACAGCAACGACTATGAAAGCGGTTTCTCCACCCGGGGCAAGGACGACAACGACCTGCCCTCCCGCCTTGACATTCTGACCACCAAACCGGATCTTCACTCCCATCTTTCCTGGCAACTGACCCTTTCCCATCTCACCGAGGAGGAAAAGGAGATCGGCCATTTCGTCATCGGCAACCTTGACCGCGACGGCTTCCTGGTGGTGACGGAGGCGGAAATTGCCGAAGGCACGGGCTGCGATCCGGAGCTGGCGAGGCGGATGATCGGCGTGGTCCAGGAGATGGACCCGGCCGGGGTCGGGGCCAGGGATCTCAAGGATTGCCTGCTGCTGCAGCTTGGCCGTCTGGGGCTTGGGGGGTCCCTGGCCGCAGCAATAGTGCGCGAGCATCTGCATACCCTGGAACACCGCAATTTTGCCGCCATTGCCAGGGGGACGGGCCGTCCCATCGAGGAAATCCTCGCGGCAATCAAGGTGATCACCGAACTGGACCCGCATCCGGGCAGAATCTATTCCGAGGACGAGCCCCAGTACATCATCCCGGATGTCTATGTGCACAAGATCGGCGGGGAATATGTCATTCTGCTCAACGACGAAGGGCTGCCCCGCCTCAAGGTCAGCAACTATTACAAGGATATCCTGAAAAAGGATTCCGGCGCCCCGGCCGACACCAAGAATTATGTGCAGGACAAACTGAAATCGGCCCTGTGGCTGATAAAAAGCATTCATCAGCGGCAGCGCACCATCTACCGGGTGGTGGAGTCGCTGCTCAAGTTCCAGTACGATTTTTTTGAAAAAGGAATCGCCTTTCTCAAGCCCCTGGTCCTCCGCGACGTGGCCGAGGATCTCGGCATGCACGAATCGACGATCAGTCGGGTGACCAGCAATAAGTACGTGCACACCCCCCAGGGCACCTTCGAGCTGAAGTACTTCTTCAACTCCTCCATCAGCCGCCACGACGGCGGCGACGCCATGGCCTCGGAAAGCATCAAGGAGCGCATCCGCACCATCATCGCCGGCGAAGACCATCAGGACCCCTTGAGCGACAATGCCATCGCCGATATCTTCGCCAAGGATGATATCAAGCTGGCCCGCCGCACCGTGGCCAAGTACCGCGAGCAGATGGGCATTCTCCCTTCCAAGTTCCGGAAAAAACCCAAGCTGAGCTGACCCGGATGCCGTCCACCCTTGCCGTATCACACCGCCATGCATGAAACCAACGGCCACCCCCTGACCCTGACCATCATCACCGGCCTTTCCGGGGCAGGCAAGTCCACGGCCCTCAATGTTTTTGAGGACGCCGGGTTTCTCTGCATCGACAATCTCCCGGTTTTTCTCCTTTTGCCCCTGCTCGACGGCATGGCCCGGCGGGCAGACATTCCCCACCGGTTGGCCCTGGTCATGGATGCCCGGGATGCCGAGCTTGCCCCGGCCCTTGCCGGGGTGCTCAAAGAGGTGAAACCCAAGACCACCCTGGTGCAGATCATTTTTCTTGAGGCCAACGACACGGTCCTGCTCCGCCGCTACAGCCAGTTGCGGCGCGCCCATCCCCTGGCCCAGGTCGGGTTGATCCAGGACGGGATCTCCTCGGAGAAGAAACGGCTGGCCGGCCTCCGGCAATTGGCCGACCGGGTGATCGACACCAGCAGTCTCACCCCCACCGAGTTGCGGCACAAGCTCCTGCTGCACGACTCCTCCCCGGTTGCCGCCCTGCGGGTCAACATTCTTTCCTTTGGCCATAAGCATGGGTTGCCCAGCGAGGCGGACCTGCTCTTTGACGTCCGGTTTTTGCCAAACCCCTATTATGTGGCGGAGCTCAAGGAAAAAACCGGCCTGGATGCTCCGGTGGCTGCCCATGCCCTGGACAACGCGAGCGGCAGCCAATTTTTCGTCCACCTTTTCGCTCTGCTCGATTTCCTGCTCCCCGAGTTTGAACAGGCAGGCAAGGCCTACCTCACCATCGCGGTGGGCTGCACCGGCGGGAAACACCGCTCCGTGGCAGTGGCCGAGGAGATCCACCGCCATCTGGCCGGAGGGAAATGGGTGGTGAAGCTGTTTCATAGGGATATGGAAAAATAAGAATTGAACACTGCTTGTTCATCCTTCGACAGGTTCAGGGTGAACGGATAATCAATTAATCAGTCGTTCGCCCTGAGCCTGTCGAAGGGTGGTTCCTCTGAATGTGTATGACTTAGATGCATATGACAAAAACACCAATCCTGGACTGGCAGGCCATAGACACCGTCCTGCTGGACATGGACGGCACCCTGCTGGACCGCCATTTTGACGATTATTTCTGGGAGCATTATGTGCCGGAGCACTATGCCCTGGAGCACGATCTCTCCATCGACGGGGCAAGGCTTGAACTGCTGGCCCGCTATAAGGGGCGGGAGGGCACCCTGGCCTGGACCGACCTGGATTTCTGGTCCAACGAGCTGGGGCTCGATATTCCGGCGCTGAAAATGAAGATCAACCACCTCATCGGGGTGCATCCCCATGTGGTCGGCTTTCTCAGGTTTTGCCGAGATGCGGGCAAGAAGATCTATCTGGTGACCAACGCCCACAGCAAGACCCTGGCCATCAAGATGGAGAAAACCGCGCTGGCCGGCTATTTTGACCGGATCGTCTGCGCGGAGGAGGTGGGGATGGCCAAGGAAGATCCCATCTTCTGGCAGGGGCTGGAAGCGATGCTGGGCTATGATAAGAAAAGAACCATGCTGGCCGATGACACCGCAAAGGTGCTGGCCTCCGCCCGGATTTACGGCATGGGCTTTCTCATCTTTGTCGCCCGGCCCAGCAGCCGCAAGCCGGTTGCCCACTCCGAGGATTACCCCTCGGTGGTCCATTTCAAGGAACTTATCCCCGAAACGAGTAAGGAGAAAGGTGCAAGGTGAAAGATCGATGGATTTGTCGCCGTTCGGAATTTGTTTCAAGCTGGTGCTTCGACAGGCTCAGCACGAACGGAATATCAATACGTTAAACATCCGTTCGCCCTGAGCTTGTCGAAGGG
>PHAW01000004.1 GCA_002841785.1 Deltaproteobacteria bacterium HGW-Deltaproteobacteria-3
CGGCGGGCCAAGCCCGCCGTTCCTTTTTTTTTTGCTTCGTTTTCCCTATTTCTTTTTCATCGCTTCCTTGAGCAGGTCGATGCCCTTCTGGGACGCAGCCATGGAAGAGGTCAGGCTCTCCCGGGCCAGGCCGGGATTATGCCAGCCATCGCTGTTTTCAGCGGTCCACCACTCCCAAAGCACATGGGCGATCTCATGCTGCTTGCGGGCCTCGGCCAGCACCGACTCCGGCACTCCGGCCTTCTGGGCGGCGGCAAAGGTGTCGATCAATTCACCCAGCGCGGCTTCGGATTTGCGCATCTTGCCGCGGGTGTAGTTCTGCACCGCCTGGATCTGGTAGAGCTTCTCCTCCACCGTGGACTTGGGATGGCAGGTCAAACAGGCTTGCTTGACATGATCCTTGGGCCGCACCACCTGATGGGAGGTGTAGGCTTTGCCCGCCGCATTCTTTTCCTTGGGCATATGGCAGTTATGGCACTGCACTCCGGCCTTGTCGTGGACGCTGCCCCAGTAGGTTTCCATCTCCGGATGCTGGAGTTTGATCAGGTTGGCGCCGGTCACCGCATGCTTGAAATCGCAGAACTTGAGCTTGTCGTAGTGGGCGAGAATATCCAAGGCATTCTTCATGGGGAAATGGTTGGTCCGGCGGTCGTCCATCCCGACCTTGGCCCCGCTTTCCGGCTCGAATCCGGGGTTGCAATTGTACTCCACATGGCACTGGCCGCACAACAGGGTGGAGTCCATCTTGTCGAGCAGGCCGATCTTGCGGAAACCACGGAAATCCACGACTTTGACCTTTCCCTTGCCCTTGTCGGCATCATAGGGCCGGGCGCCGCCCTCCCGTTCGATGGCGTCGATGAGCGCGTCACGGATGATGCGCGGCTTGGTGGCGTGGGGATCGTGGCACTCGATACAGCCCACCGGGTTATGCACATCCTTGATGAGCGCGTTGACGTCGGAGGATCTGTCCCACTTGGCCTGTTCGTCCTTGTCGCCCATGTACTTCCACTTCAGGACCAGGTCGGAGGTTTTGCATTGCAGGCAGACGGAGTTCCCGGCCTTGGCCGTGTAGGGCAGCAATTTGCCCGTATCCTCCAGCACATCCCAGGTCTTGCCCGGCTGGGTCATGGCGAACATGTCCTTGAACTGGTAGCGGCCACCGGCAAAACGGTCCACCGTGAGCTGATCAACCACCATAAAGGGATGGGAGCGGGGTTCGTTGTGTTCCTTGGTGAAGCCGTGGGGGGCGAGAAGCTTGTCCTGCATGGGAGAGCGGCCGGTGGGCATCCCTTTTTCCTTGCGGGCCTGGGCATCGAAGTTGACCCGGTAGAAACTCTTGAACTGATCCTTGTGGCAACCGCCGCAGGTGGCAAGATCGAGACTGGTCACCGGTTTGGTCTCGGCGTTGGCCAGATGGGCGTCCAACTGGGAATGGCAGGTGGTGCAGGCAAGCCTCGCGTGTTTCCCGCTCTTCTTCAGCTCCTTGACCTCTTCATGGCAGGAAAAACAGGTGGCCTCATCCACGCCCTTGCCGGGCTTGGCCGTTTTGGTCGCCGCCAGACCAGGGGTTGCCCAGACCAGGGTCAGGGCCACGATCGAGCCTATCCATATTCGCTTCTTCATGCTCCGCGCCTCCTCTATGTGGGTGATTTCAGGAAAAATACACTCCAGGGATATGGAAAGTATAGCACGGGGAACTTGAAGCAGGTCAAGGCAATTTTTGTCGCGCACCGCGAGCGGTACGCGACAAAAAAGGGGAACCCTTGCGGGCTCCCCTTGATAGACCATTTTTCTCAATTCGGGATTACAAAATGGCCTTCATGGCCCCCATGTAGGAACGCAGCTCGGCGCCGATCTCCTCGACCCCGGTGTAGCGGATCGCCTCGTTGACCTGAACCAGCTCCATATTGTTCACCCCGTTGTCCTTCAGGCTCAGCCCCTTGCCGATCACGTCGGTGTCGATTTTCTTCATGAACTTGGCCAGCATAGGCACGGCGGCATGGGCAAAGAGGTAGCAGCCGTACTCGGCGGTGTCGGAGATGACCACGTTCATCTCGTAGAGCTTCTTGCGGGAGATGAGGTTGGCGATGAGCGGCACCTCGTGCAACGACTCGTAGTAGGCGGACTCCTCCTTGATCCCGGCGGAAACCATGGTGTCGAAGGCCAGCTCGACTCCGGCCTTGACCATGGCCACCATCAGGATGCCGTTGTCGAAGTACTCCTGCTCGCTGATCTTCTTCTTGGTGGAGGTCGACTTCTCGAAGGCTGTTTTGCCGGTGGCGGCGCGCCATTTGAGGAGATTCTTGTCGTTGTTGGCCCAGTCCTCCATCATGGTTTTCGAGAAGTGCCCGCTCATGATGTCGTCCATGTGCTTGTGAAAGAGCGGAGCCAGTATCTCCTTGAGGTCTTCGGCAAGATAGAAGGCCTTGATCTTGGCCGGATTGGAGAGACGGTCCATCATATTGGTGATGCCGCCGTGCTTCAGGGCCTCGGTGATGGTCTCCCAGCCGTACTGGACGAGCTTGGAAGCGTAGCCGCTCTCGATGCCCTTTTCGATCATCTTGTCGTAACACAGGAGCGACCCTGCCTGGAGCATGCCGCAGAGGATGGTCTGCTCGCCCATCAGGTCGGACTTGACCTCGGCGACAAAGGAGGACTCCAAAACCCCGGCGCGGTCGCCGCCGGTGCCGCAGGCATAGGCCTTGGCCTGCTCCCAGCCCTGGTCCTTGGGGTCGTTGGCGCGATGTACCGCGATCAGGGTGGGCACGCCGAAGCCGCGCTTGTACTCCTCCCGCACCTCGGTGCCGGGGGACTTGGGGGCGACCATGATCACGGTGAGATCCTTGCGGATCTGCATGC
Source organism: Deltaproteobacteria bacterium HGW-Deltaproteobacteria-3 (assembly GCA_002841785.1). GTDB lineage: Bacteria > Desulfobacterota > Desulfobulbia > Desulfobulbales > Desulfurivibrionaceae > Thiovibrio. Next base: position 2,860 of record PHAW01000004.1, read on the forward strand.
CCTCTTCCACGATGTTGAAGCCGTGGGAGTAGGAGAGGGTCGCGCCTTTCTTCATCAGCGGCATGATGGCGGAAACCACCTTGGTGTGCTGCTTGTCCGGGGTGAGGTTGATGACCAGATCGGCCTTGGGGATCAACTTCTCAAAGGTGCCCACGGTGAAGGCGTTTTCCGTGGCGTTCTTAAAGGACTGGCGCTTGGTCTTGATCGCTTCCTCGCGCAGGGCGTAGGAAACATCCAGACCGCTGTCGCGGAGGTTAAGCCCCTGGTGCAGCCCCTGAGCGCCGCAGCCGACGATGACGATCTTCTTGCCCTTGAGCGCCTTGACCCCGTCAAACTCGGAGGAGTCCATGAAGCGGCACTGGCCAAGCTCCTCAAGCTGCAAGCGCAGCGGCAGGCTGTTGAAGTAATTCTCTCCCATGATGTTTCTCCTTATCGTATTGGAAATATGTTTTTTCTTATACCTCGACCCATCATAGCGGTATTTTCCGTTGCGTCAAGTGACTTGTTCGCGATATTGTATTGCGAAAATTGCAACATTGGGCGATTATGCAAACCCGGACGTCCTTCATATAATCGAAAAAAGCACCCTTCGACAGGGCTCAGGGTGAACGGAATGCGAAAGAGAGATTGTCCGCTCATGCTGAGCCTGTCGAAGCACCTGCCTGTATCAATTAAGGGAACAATTCCATGGACATGGAAGAACTCAGGCTCTTTCGCCACCTGGCCGAGTCCCTGCACTTTGGCCGTACCAGCCGCGCCTGCCATGTAACCCCCTCGGCGCTGACCCGCACCATCCAACGCATCGAAGCGGAAGTGGGGGAGCGGCTTTTTGACCGGGACAACCGCTCGGTGCGGCTGACCCGGGCAGGTGAGGGTCTGAAACAGTACGCCGAAGAAACCATCGAGCGCTGGAAGGCGCTGAAGGAAAGCCTTGCCGGCGAGGCAACCCTGCACGGCGACATCTCCCTCTACTGCTCGGTCACCGCGGCCTACGGTATCCTGCCCGGTATCCTGGACCGATTCCGCAAAGCCTGCCCCGAAGTGCACATCAAACTCCAGACCGGCGATGCAGCCCAGGGGCTAACCCGGCTGCGCAACAACGAGGTGGAGGTAATCATCGACGCCCTGCCGGACAAGCAGGCAACCGGCCTGGAATTCATGCCGCTTACCGAAACGCCCCTGGTCTTCATCGCGCCCTTGGCCTTTCCCGAGACAGTTATTTATGAAGGCCCGGAGATCGACTGGCGAAAAACTCCGGTGATCGTGGCCGAGCAGGGATTGGGCCGCGAGCGGCTCGACCGCTGGTTTGCCGCCAGAAAGATCCTGCCCAACATCTACGCCCAGGTGGCGGGCAACGAGGCGATCATCGCCATGGTCAGCCTGGGCTGCGGGGTCGGGGTGGTGCCCCTCCTGGTGCTGGAAAAAAGCCCGCTCCAGGAACAGATCACGGTGCTCGATATCTCCCCCCGGCTGGCGCCGTTTTCCCTGGGGGTCTGCACCGTGAAGAAGAACCTGCGCAACCCTAAGATCCAGGCCTTTTGGGAGATCGCCGGGGCGCGGTGAGAGGGCGGGAAAAAGAGAATATGCCTCGAAATGCGGCAAGGATGAACGGCGCTGCAGGCCGTGAACCGGGCGCTGGTTACGCGGACAGCAGGTCGTCCATGTCGCAGCGCAAGGCGGCGGCGAGTTTGCGCAGCAGGCCGGCGGAGGGCTTGCGCTTGTCGTTCTCGATCTGGGAGAGAGCGGCGGCAGACACCCCGCACCCCTTTCCCAGGGCGGCCAGGGTGAGGCCCCGGTACTCCCGCCAGACGCGCAGCGCGTGTTCCCCGGCAAGGAACCGGTTGACGAATTCCGCCGGAAAGGTTTCCTCCTCCCCCTCGGCGAGCTGTTTCATGGCGAGGTCATAGCGCTGGATGTCGTCGAGGGTTTCGGCAGCCTCGCGCAACCGTTCGAATTCGGCATACGGGATAACGGCGTATTCCGGACTCCCTTCGCGTTCAATAATCTGAATGTTCATTTGTAGATGTCTCCTCGTGGTCGGAAGACGCGAGATCAACGCCAGATGGGCCAAGGCCCTGGCGGTGCGATTCGGGGTTTCTTCGGCGGTTTTTATTTGATCAGACCGAGGAAGAAAAAATCAAGGAGATTTCCCTGGTTTCGCCTAGCTCGTCCGTGGTCCCTGGAGACGCAACCATTCGAATTCGTCAATACCCAACGTGTGGATTCGGGCGGCAAGTTGGCTAGCGATGCGCTGTGCCTTCCCGATTTTCAGGTCGGCCATCCATTCAAGGCATTTCCCGTCCGAAGTCTGAAAAGCGTAGTCTTTCTGATTTCCCATATCTTTAGCCACAACGTATGCTTCGGACGCCGATTTCCCGCGCAATTGATAGGAAATCAAACACTGCGGTTTCGGTGAAATACTCAGCCAGACAACCCCACTTTCCTCATCCTCGTCCGGGATGCATAGATCTAAATCTTTTGGTTCCGGTGGAGTGGCGAGGAGCAGAAAGGGAAAAATAGTTGAGCGGTTGTGTTTTATACGAGTCGAGTCGCATAACGGCTGAACACACAGAAGAAACCTTCCGGAATCCGTTTCCCGGACGACAGAGCCGAGGCGTAAACGTGGGGGATTTCGGTTGAAAGTCGTTATCCATCTTCGATGAACATCAAGCGTAGAGAGAATTGAGAAATCCTCCTTGACACGCGCTATTGTCTTAGGGTCGGAGATTGCTCCATAAAAAAGCTTTAGAACCTCTTCCGCGACAGCGTTTTCAGGAAGGTCATTCTTGTCAAATAGATCTCTTAAACCATCAATTTTCGCCCTGCTATATTTCGTAAGAGATTTTTTGAGGCGTTTTTTCTGAGCTGTATCAAAAAAATCGTTCTTCTCAACCCATGCGGCACAGCGTATTTCATCCACGGCCTCAGTCATTTTCTTACTATGTGCAAGTAATGACCCGATTTCCCCCTCGAACAAATCCAAAAGGAACTGCTCGGCATCGTGCGGATCGGCAATGAGGCAGCGGTGAGTAAGGAATGCTCCATCCAACGTGGCCGGGAAGGTGGCGAGGAGATGGTGGGATTGCTGCCGAATAACGCTGATAGCCGCGAGCGCGGCCGCAGGCAGGAGCCCGGATGTAAGTCTCGTGAACGAATCGACAACACGCCCCGGCAAGTCCTTGTACTCAACACCGACTGCCGAGAGTCCGGCCTTCTGCAGGAATACGATCAGGGTGTGGGCATTTTGCAACTCGAGCGTTCCAGGCACACGCTCAAAACCGTTGTCGGAGAGCAAATCGGCCAACTCTCCGATGACTTGCTCTCCTTTTTCGTCGCTATAGATGACGATTAAACGCAGACATCCGCCGCGCTCCTCGTCATGTTTCACAATATTAACGATCGCCTCTCTGGCTATTGATGTATCATTGCATCCCTGACTATCTTTCAGTACCCAATCAACAATGGCGACATCCGCCGTTCGGGCCAATTTTTCGATTTGCGGCCGGGCCAGTTCTCCGTCCGTATGCGGCTTGATAACGGAGCACAAGATGTTCATCTCCGCAAAAGCATCCGTAATATCCTTCGCTTCAAAACCCGAAGAACTCGTATCCGAGACACACCCGACCACTTCGGGGGCATCTCCATGGGTATCCGCGTCTCCCTCGTCCGCCGAAAAGCCGTCTGGCACCCTTGCGGCAGCCTTGATTACACTGCAATTGCCGAACGTATCTTCATAGGCCTGGTCGTCAAAACAGACGACCGTCTTCAAAAAGTCCGCAACCCTTTCTCGATAGAACCCGGTTAGTTCAGTCATGGCTTCCTTGCCGTTCCTCCTCGGTGTCGTTAACCGAAGCCAATTTCACCAAGAAGCACACACGGTTTTCCGTCCCGGGATTGAGCAGAACCAAATCCATTCCCTCATGCCTGAGCGCCCGGCGGGCAATGCTCAACCCCATCCCGCGACCGTGCTCCTTGGTGCTGAAACCGAAGTCGAAGATGCGCTCTGCCAGGCGTCGCTCGATCCCGGGTCCGCCGTTTTCGACGACAATACCCTCGGGGAGGAGATCAATGCGGATGTCCCGACGCTCCGGGGGCTGCCCCCTGAGCCAATAACAGGCATTATCAACCAGGTTGATAAAAACGGGCAAAAGGGTAGACGGAAAAACCTTAACGGCAAACCGGCGAAAACGATCGGTCGCTTCGAACCTGATTTCGTGTCGCTTGAACCGATCCTCGAAAACACCGAGCAGATAACCGCGAATCTCCTCGCCGGACAGGTCGACATGCTGCCGGTGCAAGCGTCTATCCAACGGAGCAAACAACTTCAGATATTCCTCAAGGTGAGAAAAACCCGTGCGCAGATCGGAAAACAGGACCCGCAACTCCGGCGTTCCCTTGGCCCAGGGCTGAAGTTGCCCGATTCCCTTCTTGATTTTTCTTACAACGCCGTTGAATTCGTGCTGTACCACGCCCAGAGACATACCGACCTGCGCCCAATGCAACGAATCCTCCAACTCCTCGCGCAGTTCCATGTTGTTGTCTTCAAGAGCCGAGGTCACATCGTCCGGCACCACTCCGGCCTCTATCGCCTCGGAAAGGGCGTCCATCTGCTCACGAAGTTTTTCGAGGAACGAAATCTCCTGCTGCGCCGCCCCGTCCAACCGCCGCTCCAGTGTCCCACGAAACGAGACAACTGCCTCGCCGTCCATGTCCTTGACGGGTGTTCGTTCAAAGTCGGCCAATACCGTTTCGATTTCGTTGTGCAGCCTGTGAATACTGGCGCTGATTCCCTTGGTGATCGTATCTCTGGCCCGAGTCAGACCGCCTCGGGCTTCCTTCTCGCCTCGTGAGGCGGCAGTCTTGATGCTTTGTTGTCGGCTCTCCAAGGCATTTCTGAGTAGGAGGCGATGGTTGAGTGCTGCCCCGCGCCGCTCCAGCAACTCGGCCAGCCGCTGATCGAAATGGGCGGCCAGGGGTGCGAACAAGTTCGCCTCCAGTTCGGCATATACTCTGCGGTACGCCTGCCAATCGGCGGTCATCTGCTTGGTCATCCCGACACCTTGAGGCCGGCTTACCTTATAGCGTTGCCGGGCGGCATCAAGGGCGCTCCGGAAATCGTTTTCCAGGCGGTGAAGCTGAACGCCCATCTCGTCGGGATCCTGGAGCGCCATCACCGTATCGAATCTGGGCTTGAAGTCATCCTTGAGGTGTTCCGTGTCCGCACCCGGAAGACCCGTTTCCACCTCGACAAAAAACTTCTCAAGAGCCCGATTAAATTTTTCCTTGCGGTGACTGACGAGTTTTTCCCGCTTTTTCAAAAGGTCCTTCCGTGCGTCCATCTCCTCGCGCATGCGGTTGAATTCGTCGCCCAACGGTGCGTCTTTCCTGAAAAAATCCTTGGCTAAAGACATGAAAAGATTTTCAAGCATGGCCTTGAATTGACGGTAGGCCATATTCTCACGAAACCCCTCGCGCCCGGCTTTTTCCTGCAGGGTCCGATTTTCCTCGCCCGTGATCAAGATTGCCCCAAGCATCCGTCTGTAGGAAAAGAACCAATCCTTTGCAGCCAAAGTTCGCCGCCGCTCGATATTGAGAAAGTCGTAGTCGGAGTTGCCGTAAGGCAAAATACGGACCCCGTCGCGGTAAATGTACAAACCGCCAATACGGGAAAGCTTCACATCCATTTCCGCAAAGTCCTCTGGCGACAAAAGCGACTGGTGTGGATACCCCTGCATATATCCACAGCGCAGTTCGAAGGGCCCACAGAATGCCGGTGCGCCCTTTGCCCCCGGCCAATTCAGGGTATATGGCACCGGAGGTTTATCGAATATCCGTACCGTCCCTCGGAATTGTCCGTACTCATCGAAACGACCTTCGATGGCATGGTCGGCGGTACGGTATTCGTCCGGCGTAAAGAAGGCACGCTCGCCGATGAAATCGCGGACTTCCCCGTCTTCCCGATGTTGCCTGAAGGCAGCCCGGATCGGCGGTGCAGGAAAATCGGGCAGCATCGTATTGCCGAAACCGATGAGGAACTTTTCAAGATGTGACGCGCCCCTCTCGGCAGCTTCGGCAAGATCGGCATCAAGTACGGAGTCGTAAGGTCGGAGGATAAATTGGGTGCCATGCCCATTTCCAAGAAGGGATGGGCCATGCTCCTCCGCGCCAATTCCCTGATCGAGTGATTCCAAGACGGCCTTGGGCGAAAAATTCATGAGAGCGAGGTCCGCCTCAATGCGCTGCCGATCTTCCGCAGGTAAGGCCTTTCCTAAGGCATCGAGGCCTGTCATGGTAAGCATCTTGAGATGCTCGACATCCGCTTGCCCCGGCAAAGTCCCTCCGGGCAGGTTGATAACCGGGATACGGATGAGCGCGAGGTCGAGCCCCGGAATTTCGAAAAGTCCCCAATGCACCAAACTGGCAACAAGATCATGCAGGCCTTCCTGACGCTTGGCTCTGGTAAGCACAAGGACGACCGGAGAAATGACCGCAACGGCCAGTCGGCCGATCCCTTTTTCCCCGAGCATGCGTCGAGGAATTTTGCCATAGTCGCCGAGCCATGAAGCCGTATGCTCCGACTCTCCGACCTTGCTTTCGGTGCCCAGGGTCAGCCATCGTTCCCGGAAATCATCATCTGTCATGCCATATCCGTCATCACGGAGAATGAGCGTCCGTCGGTTCACAAGGAGGTCAACTTCCACCCGTGTGGCGAACGCATCGTAGGCATTTTTGAAAAGTTCATGAAGTGCTGTCGGGATACCGGCAATCTGCTGGCGGCCGAGCATGTCGACAGCACGAGCGCGAACTTTAATTGACGTGGTTTCCGCAGAACTGGTCACGAAATTTCCTTGTATTTGTTTTGCCGGGACCGTAGCAGTCACCCGCCATAGATCAATACGGAATCCTACAGAACCTTTCGAATGACGGGGGCAATCGTCTCGATTAGTTTCATCGGGACGGCGTTGCCGATTTGCGTGGCAATTTCACTCGCATTCCCGGAAAATGCGTATTGATCCGGAAAGGTTTGGAGTCGAGCCGCTTCGCGTAATGTTATGGCTCTATCTTCCTCGGGGTGGGCAAATCGCCCCCGGGTTACGTCGGTACAGCCGGTGGTCAGGGTGGGGGCAACGTCCGCCCAGCGCATCCTGCCATAGACATCCGGATAACCTTTTTTGCCCTTATGACAATCGAGTTCCAGGTGGGGTGGCAGGGAAAAACGACTTCCGCCGTTCTTTGGGATATGGGCAAGCCGTTGTAGTGCTATCGCATTATGATTACGGGAGAAATGTAGCAAATCGCTTTTATCGGCCTGGCCCGTGGCGAGTTGCCTTAACCCTTTCAGAGCCTCGGCAACGGTAAAACGAGAGCCTTGCGGAGTCGTTGCCGGCGGCAACGTCGGCGGCTCCTGCCCGCGAGTAGCCAAGAGAATGCAACGATGCCGCCGTTGCGGAATGCCATAGTCAGCCGCATTGATCTTGGTAGGGCTACCACAGACATAGCCCAAGGCAGAAAGACCGGCGACTAATTTCTCCAAGATGCCGGAAAAACTTTTCCCGGCAAGACCCGGCACGTTTTCAAACATGATCAGCCGAGGCTGCAAGGCCTTCGCAAACCGCACGGACTCCAGAATAAGTTCCTTGCGGGAGTCGCCTTCATTTTTATAACGATTTTGATTGCTGAATGGTTGACATGGTGCGCACACAACCAGCATATCCAGAGGACGAGGTCCGAGTGCCTTTTCGCGAATTGTTGCCGGGTCAATCTTTCGGATGTCTTCCTGGAAGAGATATGTTGATTTATGGTTCCGGCGATAGGTTTGACATGCCACGCGATCGATGTCGACAGCCGCCACCACCCGAAACCGACGTTTTTTCAGGCCCGCCGTGACTGTTCCGCACCCCGAGAAGAGGTCGACGACCGTGGGCCAAGTTCTGCGATTATAACACATAACAAATAAATAGAGTCCATGCGGTTATTAATTGTCCGTCCCTTGGTCGCCATTATACGAAAAAATTTCTTTAATTACATATAATAATCGCTGTTCTCCCTTTTTTGTTTGGCACTCCCAAATAACATGAACCGTCCACCCGGCATCTTGCAATTGTCGAATGATCACCTTATCTCTTTCGATATTCTCGTTCAGCTTTTTGTTCCAAAATTCTGGTCTTGTGTCCGGTCGATTCGATTTCGAACAACCCTGGTGTTGATGCCAGAAGCACCCGTGAACGAAAATGATTTTTTTGTACCTAGAAAGGACGATATCGGGGTTGCCGGGTAAATCCTTCCTGTGCAGACGGAAGCGATAGCCGAGGCGATGCAGCAGAGAACGAACCATTATTTCCGGCTTCGTGTTTCTCGACCTTACGGAGGCCATCATTTTACTTCTGGTTTTTTTCGATACGATATCCATGACGAAAAACACCAAGGTAGACGGGCAGATATTTTTTCCTCTCAAGAACTACATGGCCAAGTCTTGAAAAATTATTTGTTCCGAAAAAACCTTTTTACCCGAAAATACGGCGACATCACCCCAGATCAAGCACCTCCCGCAAAGCCTGATCCACCTCTGCCAGCAATGTTTCCGGACAGCGCAGCAACGGCCCCTTGACCAGGCGGTTGTTGTCGATGGCCCGGAGTTGGTCGAGGAGCAGGTCCGAATCCTGGGCCAGATCGCCGCCTGCCTGAACGCGCAGACGCAGCGGGGCGGTATCGTCGATCAAGAGTGTGGTGAGGGGCACCACCAGGGTGGAGGGGTGGTCCACGTCGAGGAGGGGTTGGCTCTGCACGATGAGGACCGGCCTGGTTTTGCCGGGCTCCGTGCCCCGGCCGGGGTTGAGGTTGGCCAGCCAGATCTCGCCGCGTTCACGCATCCGGGGCCTCCTCGATCTCGGCAAACTCCCGGTTGACCCGCATGCTTTCCGCCCGCACCTTCCGCGAGGCCTCCTGGAGGCGGCGCCGCCGGAGATCGCGGGCCACCTTTTCGTTCATCTCGGCGATGGCCCGCCGGAGGTATTCCGTCCGGCTCAGGTGCAGCGCCTTTGCCTGATTGGTCACTGCGTCAAGCAGCTCATCTTCGAGGCGCAGGGAGATTGTCCCCATATCGTACCTCCTTTTTTGTAGTTCAAAATAAATATATATTTTGCACTACAATAATGCAAGGTCGATTTAAGGACGGGCAATACCTGTCGTGGTGAAAGATCACCGCGAGCCGGTCGTGCCCGCCCGCCGCCGGGATTCCGTTTCCAGGTTCGGCAGGAAGATGGCCAGCAGACCGATGGCGGGCAGAAACGAGCACAGGCTATACACATAGGCCAGGCTGGTCAGGTCCGCGAGATGGCCGAGCACCGCGGCGCCGATCCCCCCCATGCCGAAGGCAAAACCAAAGGACATCCCGGCCACCGTGCCGACCCTGGCCGGGAGGAGTTCCTGGGCATAGACCACAATGGCCGGAAAAGCCGAGGCGAGAATCACCCCGATGGGCACGCTGAGCACCCCGGTCCAGAACAGATTGGCATAGGGCAGGGCCAGGGTAAAGGGAAGCACCCCCAGGATCGAACCCCAGATCACCACCTTGCGGCCAAAACGGTCGCCAAGCGGCCCTCCGGCGAAAGTGCCGACAGCCACCGCGCCGAAAAAGACAAAAAGATGCAATTGCGCGCTCCGCACCGGGAGCTGAAACTTATCCATCAAATAGAAGATATAATAGCTGGACATGCTGGCCAGGTAGAAAAACTTTGAAAACATCAAGGCCAGCAGCACCGCCAGGGTCAGTGCCACCGTGCCGCGGGGCAGCGTTTCGGGCGCATGTGCGCTTGCCCGTGCTTGCAACCGCATGAGCCCGTGCCGCTTGTACCAGTGGCCAACCTTGATCAGCAGATATATTGCCAGCAGGGCCGCGAAGGAAAACCAGGCAAGGCTTGCTTGTCCGTGGCGCAAGACGATGAGCGCAGCCAGCAGCGGGCCAATGGCCGAGCCGGCATTGCCCCCCACCTGGAACAGCGATTGCGCCAAGCCATGCCGCCCCCCCGAGGCCATCCGCGCCACGCGGGACGATTCCGGATGAAACACCGACGAGCCGGTTCCCACCAGGGCCGCCGCCAGCAACAGCACCGGATAGCTGCCCGCCTGGGAAAAGAGCACCAGCCCGGAGAGGGTAAGCCCCATGCCCACGGCCAGGGAATAGGGCCGGGGATTCCGGTCTATATAAAAACCGGCCATGGGCTGGAGGATCGAGGCCGTGCCCTGGAAGGTGAGGGTGATCATGCCGATCTGAGCAAAGCTCAAGCCGTAATTGCTCTGGAGCAGCGGATAGATCGCGGACAACAGAGTCTGCATCATGTCATTGAGCAGATGACAGACGCTGATCATGATCAGGATGCTGAAGGCTGTTTTTTCGGCGGGCGTCTGGGCGCTAACCGGGGTCACATTCATTTGGCTTTCCATTATTGCGGCTCCCCTGCCGGAAAATTCCGGGAAGAGCAGAGCACCAGAACCAAGTCATACTCCAGCGGTGGCGCAGGACAGAACTTGAGTGAGTGGTCGGACACGCCAAACACTATGACGCGGGACCCTATCCTTTTTCCGAGGGGGCAGGTTCTGGCTCTTTCCCCTCAGGCGCTCTTAACTGATCAACACCCATTACATCCCGCCAAACGGTGACGAGGACCGCAAAGAGAACAGGCCCCAGGATAAGACCAAGAATCCCCAGGGCAAAAACGCCGCTGATTGCGCCGAGGACAATCGCCGGGGCAGGAATATTGCTCTTTGCCCCAATGGCAAGCGGCCGGATCGCGTTATCGGCAAAGCCCACGAAAAAAATACACCAGAGCGCCAGGAATAGTGCGGCGAGATAACCGCCGTTAAAGGCGACCAGGACTGCAAGGGGCACCCAGACAATGGCCGTGCCGACAACCGGCACGAGCGCAGCCACCGCCGTCAACGCCCCGTAGAGGACCGGGGCAGGGGCTCCGGCGGCGAAATACCCGAGTCCGGCGAGCACGCCCTGCACAAGACAGGTAAAGATTGTCCCGACTGTCACTGCGGTGGTTGTGGCGCGAATCTCGGAAAAATAGTGGCGGGCTTTGTCCTGGTTGGTGGCGAACCGTTCGATCGCCGCGGCCACAATCCTTGCCCCGTCACGGTAGACGAAAAAGAGGATGAACAGCGCCACCGCCAGGGTGAAGAGGAGTTCCCCAAGGTTTTTTGCGGTATTGGTCGCCACATGAAAGAGATATCCCGAAGCGGTGGCAGCCAGCTTTGCGCCGAAACCGGAAAGATCGATGCCGAACCGCGCTCCCTGGGCAATAATCTCGCTGGCAAAGGGAAACTGGCTGAGAGCGCCTGGCCCCGTGGTGGTTAAGGCCTGAACAAGATGCTCACCTTCCTTGTACCAGCCGACGGCGTTTTGAGCCACCATGACGATGAAGGCTGCAACCGGGAGCATGAAGCAAACGGATATGGCGAGAACCATCACTCCGGCAGAGCGGTTAGGATGACGAGGAAACTTCCTGACCAGCCGGTTGTGGTGGGGAAGGGTCGCAAGGCCGATGATCAGAGCCCAGGCCAGCGGCTTGGCGAGTGGGGCCGCCAGCAGGGCAAAGAGCCAGATCGCCGCGGCCGTGGCAAGGGCCGCCATGATGCTCAGATATGTTTTCTTGTCCATTATTGCTGCCTCCTTTCTGAAGAAAAACAAGGGCGCTGGCCTCCGGCCTGTTCCCTACCAGCCTCTCTCCGCGTACCCCTCGATCCGGTCAAAATTGAGGGAGCGGTAGACCTCGTCCGCCTTGGGGGTCACCCGTTCGCCGATAAAACCGGGCAGGGTCTGGTGGGTCTTCACATCCACCGGCTTGGGGTAAGCGGCGGTGTGGCAGAAGGACTGCATGACCAGGGGCGCGGAGAACTTCAGGCAGGCCAGCTCCTTGATCTCGTCTCGGGTCATGGGGCCGGTGGTGTGCAGGATGCTGAAGGCTGTTTTTTCGGCGGGAGTATGGGTGCTTACAGGGGTTGGTTTCACTTGGTTTTCCATGATTGTGGCTCCCTGCGGGAAAATTCCGGAGAAAGCAGACAGCAATACCACCAGCTTTCACTTCTCGCAACCCCCCACCCAGTTTCAGCCCAGAGTCCGGCGCCGCATGCTACCCCAGCGGGACTTGGCGCCGAAAAGGCTTTGCAGTAAGCCGTACAGCCGGAACAGGGCCATGAGCTGGCGGTAACCGAAATTTTCCAGGATCGCCACTCCGAGCAGAAGCACTGTCTGTCTGCTCTTGGGGTAGATATGGAAGGAGCGCTCCTCAAGAAGCAGGGAGCTGGTGGAAAGGAGAACCCCCATGCCGATGGCCACCAGGAGAAAGGCGATCATGGCCTCGGGGCTGAGAATGCCAACGACATACGCCCAGAGCATGAAGACGTAGCCGCCGACCTCAAAGATCGGGCCCCACCACTCGAGAAACACCATGAAGGGAAAGGCGAACCAGCCGGGCAGCCCGCCCCGGCGGCTGAACATCAGGGACCAGTTCAGGGAAAGACTCTCTCCCAAGCCCCGCTGCCAGCGGACCCGCTGATTTTTCAGGGTGGCAAGATCAACGGGCGCCTCGGTCCAGCACACCGGGTCCGGCACAAAGGTGATCCGGTAGGGGCGGCCCTCCCGGCGCAGGGTCCGGTGCAGCCGCACCACCAGTTCCATGTCCTCCCCCACCACGTCCGGCCGGTAGCCGCCGGCCCGCACCACGGTTTCCTTGTGGAAAAGACCAAAAGCTCCGGAAATGATCAGCAGGGCATTGAGGGGCACCCAGCCCAGCCTGCCAAACAAAAACGCCCGGAGATACTCCACGATCTGAAAGAGAGCCAGAAGGTTGGCGGGCAACCCGGTCCGCTGCACAACCCCGCCCTTGATCTCGCAGCCATTGGCCAGCCGCACCGTGCCGCCGCAGGCCACGGTGCGCGGATCCTCCAAAAAGGGGCGCACCAAGAGCCGGATGCTTTCGGGATGGAGCATGGAATCGGCATCCACCCCGCAAAACAGGGGATACCGCGCAGCATTGATCCCCGCATTCAGCGAATCGGCTTTGCCGCCGTTTTCCTTGTCCAGCACCCGCAGGTTCGGATACTGGAGCGAACGGTAGATGGCCAGAACCGGCTGGGTTGCCAGACGCACCCGGTAGGCCTCGGGAATTTTTTTGAGCCCGAAGGCCTGCTTAAGCACCTCCAGGGTGTCATCGCTGGAGCCGTCATTGATGACAATGACCTCGAACTCCGAATACCTGAGCTGCAACAGGGAGCGGACCGAATCCTCAATGGTGAGCGCCTCGTTGAATGCGGGCACCAGGATGCTGATGGGCAATTCCAGGTCGGTGTACACCTGGGGCAGGCTGGTGATATCGCGGGACTCCAGATAGTCGCCGAGCCGGAAAGAGGCCAGAAAATTCAAAAGAAGATAGCCGCTGTTCAAGAAAAAGAAATAGACGAAAAAAAACCATTCGGCGGCGAGGATTATCTGCTGCTGGCTCATCTCTGGCCTCCCTCTTCGGTCATGGCCTGCTCCAGCATGGTCCTGGCAAAGGAATCCTCCATATTGTCGCGAATTGTCTCAATCTCCTGGTGGGTCATGCCGGGCATTTTAAGCAGGGCTTGGGAAGCCCTGTAACGCACCCACCACTCCTCATCGCCAAGGCGTTCCAGCAGCAGGGGGATATCCGACCTCTGCCCGATCCTCCCCAGCGCAGCCACGGCCTGCATCCGGAGGTGCCAGCGGCCATGGCTGACATATTGGCGGACCAAGGCCAATTCCTGGCTGCACTGGATACGCTTGAGAATTCTGGAGGTGAGGCGGTCGGACCTGCTGCGCTCCAGAAGGATGCGCAGGATGCGATTTCGCTCCTCATTGTACATGTGCTCCACATAAGGCAAAAGCTTGATGGCCCCGGGATCCGTGCTGTTCTGTAAGGCTTCAAACAGGGGCGGGGTTGCCAGCTCCGCGGTCAGAACGCTGCGGAGCAGAACCGCCACCCGGGCTTCCGGCCAGTCTTCGCGCCGGACCAGCTCGGCAAGGACCAAGGGCAGGGCGCGCTCCTGATCAATCTGGATGAGGGCGCGGGCCGACAGGAGGGAAAGCAGGCTGTTCTCGTTGGCAAGCAGCTTTTCCAGAGCGGGCCAACTGGCCCGGTCTCGCAGGTTGCCGAGAAAAACCAGGGCCACCAGGCGCTGCCGCATCCTGCCCTTTTGCAGGAGGTGCTGGGCATGCACATGCAGCTTGAGCTGACGGGCCAGGCCGTTCAGTCTGACCAGGGCCTTGCCGGAAAGACTCTCCTGAAACCCAAGCCAGCAATTCATGAACAGGAAAAAATCGCGGCGTCTCAGGGAAGGGACCTCGGCGCCCTTGCTGTAACAGTGCGGATACAGGGCGATTTCCGTGAAGATGGGCTGCCAGATCCCCTCAAACCGAGCCTGATACTGTTGGCTGAGATACAGCCGGATACGCAGGAAAACAATCCAGAGAATCATGAACAGGGTGATGAGACAGACAATGGCCAGCCCCACATAGGCGTGGCCGACCAGGGTTTCAGAACTGAAGACGAATCCCAAGGGCTCCTCCCCAGCGGGTGTAGCGATCCCCCTGTTCCTGGCGCCAAATCTCGTAGCTCAGTGCCCACCGATCGCCTGGAGTCCAGTGTCGGCCGACAATCCCCAGGCTGAGCACACTACTGCTCAACAACTGATTCGGGCCCGGCTCGCCGGAGTTTTCCGTTTCCTGGCCCGCGGCCACATAGAGGGCAATTCGGCTGCGCTCGCCATAAAAACTGGTCCATTGCAGCCGATGGGTATAAGTCTCGGAGGCCTCCTCGGCCTTGCCGAGATAGAGGGTGTACTCCAGACGCTGATCGATAAAATAGCGGCCCAGGCTGGCGTTGTAAAGGTTGCTGTGGGTGGCGCTGTATTCGGAATGCCGGGCGCCAAGGCTTACGTCCCACTTATCCGGGAGCTTTCGGATCAAGCCGCCGAACAGCGAATACTTGGGAAGGATTTCGTAGCTGGGGCTGCCGCTGATTTCAAGCTGGCAGTCGTAGAGGCTGCCCAGGGGTTGATAGGTGCCGATTGCAACCTCTTCATCGCCAAGGGAAAAACGCTCGGTGAGCCGCGTCTTGCCATAGAGAACCCGGCGGGGCGCGTAGAGCCATTCCCCCTCCAGATAGGCGCTTTTCCATGCGGCATAACCGTTGCTGAGATGCTCGTAGCTCAGGCCGATCTCGGCCTCGCGTCTGGGGGCAAAGCCGTTTCCTGCCCCACGGAGCTCCTGCAGCCGGGAGCGCTGATCCGCCATGGCCGCCGGTGTAAACCGCTGTTCCGCCTGGCGCAACAGCGCCTCGGCCTGGGCCAGAGACTCTTCGTCTCCCCGCGCCAGCAGGATTTGGATCTGCAGCCTCCTCGGTTCCAAAGAATCCGGGCCAAGGGCCAACCCTTTCTGCACCGCGGTCAGGGCAGCGTCTGTCTGCCCGCTCCAGAAAAGGGTCTGGGCCAACCCCAGAAGGTAATCGGTATTGCGCGGCTCCTGAACCACCAGCTTTGCGTACAGGGCAAGGGCCTCATCGTAGCGGCCTTGCCAAGCCAAAAGCCGGGCCAGGAGAAAGGCAAGCTCGCCGCTTTGCGGATCGGCCTGCAACTTGGCACGCACCATTGTCTCGGCTGCGGCAAAATCCTTGTGCGCCATTGCCTCGTCCAGGCTTTCAGAGGCCAAAGCAGGAGTACTCAGAAAAAAACCCGCCAGCAGGAGGGCGAAAAAGAAGCGGCTCATGATGCTGGCCTGAAATATCGCCGGAGCCTGGCCGCCAGCTCCATGGGCCGCAACGGTTTGACAAGATAATCATCCGCACCCAGGTCCAGGCCGCGGATCACATCGTTTTCCTGGGACTTGGCGGTGAGCATGATGACCGGCACCGCCTTCCAGGCAGGCAGGCGGCGCATTTCCTCAAGCAACTCGAAGCCATCCACATAGGGCAGAAGAATATCGAGAATCACCGCATCCGGCACCACCTCGCCTTGGAGAAACTCCATGGCCTGACGGCCATCCTCAACCACAAGCGGCTCATACCCTTCCCGCTTGAGCATGAAGCTGATCATGCCAACGATTACGGGAGAATCTTCAACTATCAGTATCTTGAACTTTTCCGCCATAATATCCTTATGGTAAACCCCCGGCTTTGCCGGGGGGAGCTGAATTCCTGGCCCATGCTACAACACCGACACACGGGAAACAGTTTCTGTTGTAGCACGGAACAGCCGACAAAAACAAGAGCCTACCAGCCTTTCTCCGCGTACCCCTCGATCCGGTCAAAATTGAGGTAGCGGTAGACCTCGTTCGCCTTGGGGGTCACCCGTTCGGCAAGAATGGCATTGTATTCCGCCACGGTGGGGATGCGCCCCAGCACGGCGCAGACCGCGGCCAGCTCGGCGGAGCCCAGAAACACCTTGGTGGAGGTGCCGATGCGATTGTCGAAGTTGCGGGTGGAGGTGGAGAAGACCACGGCGTTGTCGCGGGTTCTCGCCTGGTTGCCCATGCAGAGCGAACAGCCGGGGATCTCCGTCCGCGCCCCGGCTCGGCCGAGGATGCTGTACACGCCTTCGGCCTTGAGTTGCTCCTCGTCCATGCGGGTGGGCGGGGCGACCCAGAGGCGGACCACCACTTGGGGACGGTTGTCGAGAATCCTGGCCAAGGCCCGGAAGTGCCCGATGTTGGTCATGCAGGAGCCGACAAAGACCTCGTCGATGGCGGTGCCTGCCACTTCGGACAACAGCTTCACATCGTCCGGATCGTTGGGGCAGGCCAGAACCGGCTCGATGATCGTATTGAGGTCGATCTCCAGCACGGCCTTGTATTCGGCGTCCGCATCCGGCCCAAGCAGTTCGGGCGCGGCCAGCCATGCCTCCATGGCCGCGATCCGGTTGCGGATGGCGCCTGCGTCCTGATAGCCCTTCGTCAGCAGATTTTTCAGCAGCGCCACGTTGGAGCGGAGAAACTCGGCCACCGGCTCCTGGTTGAGCCGCACGGTGCAGGCGGCGGCGGAGCGCTCGGCCGAGGCGTCAGCCAGCTCGAAGGCCTGTTCCACGGCCAGGTCCGGCAGACCTTCGATCTCAAGCACTGTCCCGGCAAAGAGGTTCTTCTTGCCCTTTTTTTCCACGGTCAAGAGTCCCTGCTGGATGGCCACCCAGGGGATGGCGTTGACCAGATCGCGCAGGGTGATGCCGGGCTGCATGGTGCCGCTGAAGCGGATCAGCACCGACTCCGGCATGACCAGGGGCATGGCGCCGGTGGCCGCGGCAAAGGCGACCAAGCCCGAACCGGCCGGAAAGGAGATGCCGATGGGAAAGCGGGTGTGGGAATCGCCGCCGGTGCCCACCGTATCGGGCAGGACCATGCGGTTGAGCCAGGAATGGACCACCCCGTCGCCAGGGCGTAAGGATATGCCGCCCCGTTCGCTGATAAAACCGGGCAGGGTCTGGTGGGTCTTCACATCCACCGGCTTGGGATAGGCGGCGGTATGGCAGAAGGACTGCATCACCAGGGGCGCGGAGAATTTCAGGCAGGCCAGCTCCTTGATCTCGTCGCGGGTCATGGGGCCGGTGGTGTCCTGGGAGCCCACCGAGGTCATCCTGGGCTCGCAGTACATGCCGGGCCGCACCCCGGGGAGGTTGCAAGCCTTGCCCACCATCTTCTGGGCCAGGGTGTAGCCGCGGCCGGTATCCTTGGGCACATCCGGCTCCCGGAACAGGGTGGAAGGCGGCAGCCCGAGGACCTCGCGGGCCTTGGCGGTCAGGCCCCTGCCGATGATGAGATTCACCCTCCCCCCGGCCTGAACCTCGTCGGGCAGGGTGGCGGGGGAGAGTCTGAGTTTGACAATGACCTGCCCCTCCCGGCTGATGGTGCCGGTACGGGTATTAATGGTGATGATGTCGCCGGTCTCAAGGGAGGTCACGTCGCACTGGATGGGCAGCATGCCCGAATCTTCGGCGGTGTTGAAGTAGATGGGCGCGATGGTGGAGCCCATGACCACCCCGCCGGTACGCTTGGCCGGCACATGGGGGATGTCGCGCCCCATATGCCAGAGCATGGAGTTGACCCCGGACTTGCGGGAAGAGCCGGTGCCCACCACGTCGCCCACATAGGCTATTGGATGCCCTTTTTTCTTCAGCTCCTCGATAACCGCAAGCGATCCGGGCAGCCGGTTAATGAGCATGGACTGGGCGTGCAGCGGGATGTCCGGGCGGCTCCAGGCCTCGGAGGCCGGGGACAGATCGTCGGTGTTGGTCTCGCCCGGAACCTTGAACACGGTGACGGTGAGTTCCTCGGGCATGGGATCGCGGGAGGTGAACCAAGTCGCCTCCGCCCAGTTGGTGAGCACCTGCCGGGCATGGGGATTGGACTTTGCCTTGGCTGCCACTTCGTTAAAGGAATCATAGACCAGGAGGGTGGAGGAGAGGGCGGCCACCGCATCCGCAGCCAGCTCACCATCATCCAACAGATCGATGAGCGGCTGCACATTGTACCCGCCCAACATGGTGCCCAAGAGCTGCACCGCCGCCTTCCTGTCGATGAGCGGCGAGACGATCCTGCCCTGCGCCACCCCGGCGAGAAATTCGGCCTTGACCTTGGAGGCCTCATCCACCCCCGGAACCACCTGGTTGCTGATGAGATCCACCAAGGTAGCCTCCGTTCCGGCGGCCGGTTTTTGCAGCAGCGCCACCAGGGCGGTGGTCTGCGCGGCGGAAAGGGGAAGAGGAGGCAGGCCAAGAGCAGCCCGCTCGGCAACATGTTTTTGATACGCTTCCAGCATGGGTACGACCTCCTTGCATAATAGGAAACCGGGGCAGCCCGGTGATTTTTTTCAAACCAGATTCCTACCCTTGCCGGGCTGGACCTGTCAAGGAGAACCTGAATGGGGGAAACAAGACAAAAAAGGGCGGCAGGAGTTTCCCCCTGCCGCCCAAGGCGGCCGTACTCTTCGCCTCCCCCTTTAACAAGGGGGGGGATAAAAAGTGCTGTGCTCATAGTAACAACTTGAAGCGCGACCGCCGTATAAGTCAAATTTTATGAGTCCCCCGGCAAAGCCGGGGTTTACTTTAAGGAAATTATCAGCCAGCCGCCATCAACCGCTCGATATCCTCACTGCCAATGGTTTCCTTCTCCAACAAATCCTTGGCCATGGCCTCCAAAATCGCCCGGTTCTCATTGAGCAGCCGGGTCGCCGTCTCCCTGGCCTCGGTCACCAGCCCGGTCACGGCCTGGTCGATGCGCACCGCCGTCTCCCCGCTGTAGGGTTGCCTGCTCCGCCCGGACTCATCGGGCCCGGCAAAGTTCATCGGCCCGATGGCCTCGCTCATCCCCCATTCGCAGACCATCTTCCGGGCAATATTCGAGGCCCGCTCGATGTCGTTGCCCGCCCCGGTGGTCACGTCGCCGAAAACGATCTCCTCGGCCACCCGGCCGCCCAGAAGGATGCAGAGGTTGTTCATCAGCCAGGAGCGGGACTGCGAGTGCTTCTCGTCGGTGGGCAACTGCATGGTCAGCCCCAGGGCGCGGCCCCGGGGAATGATGGTCACCTTGTGCACCGGATCGGTGCCGGGCAGCAGCCGGGCCACCAGGGCATGGCCCGCCTCATGGTAGGCGGTGAGCCGCTTGTCCTTGTCGCTCAGGATCATGCTGGTGCGCTCCGCCCCCATCATCACCTTGTCCTTGGCCTTTTCCATGAGGGCCATGGAGATTCGGCCCACCTCAAAACGGGCCGCCATCAGGGCTGCCTCGTTGACCATGTTGGCCAGCTCGGCCCCGGAGAATCCGGGGGTGCCCTTGGCGATGATCTCCATGTCCACATCGCTGTCCAACTGGACCTTGGCGGCATGGACTTTGAGGATCTTCTCCCTGCCCCGCACATCGGGCAGGGGCACGACGATCTGCCGGTCGAAGCGGCCCGGCCGCTTGAGGGCCGGGTCCAGGATATCGGGCCGGTTGGTGGCGGCGATGATGATGACCCCGGCATTGGCCTCGAAGCCGTCCATCTCCACCAGCAATTGGTTCAGGGTCTGCTCGCGCTCGTCGTTGCCGCCTCCGGCCCCAACCCCGCGCTGGCGGCCCACTGCATCGATCTCATCGATAAAGATGATACAGGGCGCCTTTTTCTTGGCCTCCTTGAACAGATCCCGCACCCGGCTGGCGCCGACCCCCACATACATCTCGACAAAATCCGAGCCGCTGATGGAGAAAAACGGCACCTGGGCCTCCCCGGCAATCGCCCTGGCCAGCAGGGTTTTGCCCGTGCCCGGCTCGCCGGAAAGAAGCACGCCCTTGGGGATCTTGGCCCCCACCCGGGTGAAGATCCCTGGGTCGCGGAGAAAATCAACGATCTCGCCCAGCTCCTCGCTGGCCTCCTCGATGCCGGCCACATCGGCAAAGGTTATCTTGGATTCCTCGCCCTCGATGAGCCGGGCCCGGCTCTTGCCGAAGGTCATCAGCCCCTTGCCGCCTCCGCCTTGCTGCTGGCGCATGAAATACAGGCCAAGCCCCACCAGGACGATCATGGGCAGCCAGGAGCCGAGAATGGCCAGCAGCCAATGGGGTTCTTTTTTCTTTTCCATCCGGAGGGTGATCCCCTCCTTCATAAAGGGCTGCACCTGCTCCAGACTGTCCGGCAGCACGGTCTTGAACCGGTTGCCCACCAGATCCTGGGCCTCTGCCACATTTTCCAGGATGGTGACCTTGCTCACCTTGCCCGAATTGACGCTTTCCAGAAAATCGTTGTAGCTGATCTGGTTGACCGGCTCGCCGGCGGGATTGAAAAGATTGATCAGCAACAGCCCCACCAGGGCGATGACCAGCCAGATGGACAGGTTTTTGTAGAATTGGTTCAAGGCATACCTCCAGGTTGGATTTTACACTGTTGTACACGATGCAGAGCAGAGGTTGCAAGCAATCAGGCGGACATGGACTGGTCTCCGGGCAAGCCGCCGAGCCGGGCGATCTTTTTCGGCACCAGGCCGCTGGACATGAAGGCCGTGCAGAGCTTGCGTTTTTCAAAGGGGCAGCCGGCGATGTTCCAGCAGGGCGTGTATTGCAGCAGCTTGTGGATGGCGGCCAGGCTGATTCCGTGCTCGTGGATCATGCTTCGCAGGCAGGAAACCCATTTCAGGTT
>PHAW01000005.1 GCA_002841785.1 Deltaproteobacteria bacterium HGW-Deltaproteobacteria-3
GGCGGCGTAGCCAAGTGGTAAGGCAGTGGTCTGCAAAACCATTATTCAGCGGTTCAAATCCGCTCGCCGCCTCCAGTAAAAATCAGAAAGGGTCAGCCGTATTCGGCTGACCCTTTTTTTTGTGAATATTCCCCTCATCATCCATGCCAAAAAGGCGATCACTTTTCACCCTAACCCGCCGTCTTGAAAGAATAAACTCCTTGTGTTGCTCCTTATTGTCAGGATATAACGATCTCAGAATAAACAAATCTCCTGATTGGGGCGTGGCAACAGCACCGCTCTCCCTCAGCTTGCCGTTACCTGCTCAATGTGGGCAGGACCAAATATAAGATGGAACACTGCTGCCTAAGGAAGATACAGGGACACAGAAAAAAATGAGGACTGAACCCGGTGGAAGCAGAGTCGACACAGGAGGCATATTTATGCAATGGAATCCAACTGGTAGAAAACCCCTAACCTTAGTGCTTATCCTATTGGTAGGCTTTGCCGTAATGACTGAGCCCGCAATGGCGTGTGAAGGAGAAGAGCAAGAGGCGGCTCTGGAGTTAATCTATCGTTCTCTTATGACTGGATATATGCGATGATAAGTGGAAGGCCTTGGGAGGCGCTTACCAGGTTGAACGAGCTTTCACAAGAGCAGCAGAACATGTCCGAATCCTGTCAGATATTTATTCAGGATGTTGTTGGTGCCTTGTCTGGAATATTTTCACCAAAAAACTCCACACCTAGCTGTTATGGCGTAACGTGCTGCGACGGTTCCGGCTGTTATATCAATTAACCGCCTAACCCCAAGCCAGCAAATCGCTTTTATTTTTTATTTGGTTACACATGGCTAATCAACACGTTAGCGGAAAACAATGTGCAAAACAACTAAAGGAGGTGCCAGTCAATGAAAAGAAACAGGAGCAAAGAGCTAAGAGAAATTGCCGGTGCTTTAATGAATCGTCCTGAGCTTCTTGACGCAGTAAACGCTGAGATTCAAAAGATGTTTGAGGTGTTGGGGTTTGCACTCACACCCGAAGAAAAAGCTTTTGTCCTAAAATTTTTGCTAGAAGAACAGAAAAAAGCAAAAAATTTCCAGTTTTGTGCTGGTGATGGTGCAAGATGCTGCAGTCAACGGTAATGGAGCAGGAAAAAATAATCGGACATTTCCCTGTCTCGCTGCGGTGGTTTGCTACGAATGATTGCAATCTGAATTGTAGTCATTGCTTTTTTCGGAATGGAAATCTACACTCGTCATCAACCATGTCGGGCCAGAAATTTCTCGACATGGTTGATCACACTCAATCTGTCAGGAAAATTAGTGCCATACAGATTTTGGGTGGAGAGCCATTTATCAGGGAAGACCTCATGCAAATCCTTCGGGGACTTAGCAAGAGGAAAATCCAGGTTAGCATTATTACCAATGGCACTATTATTCCTAATGAATTCTACAACTGCATTGACAAATTATCTGTTTCTGAATTGGTGTTCAGCATAGATGGCTCATGCGAAACGACATATTCCAAGATTCGCGGCAGCAATCACTTTAACGATGTAATATCAAATCTTTTAAGATATAGAGAGGTTAAACCAAAAAAATCAAATTTAAAAGTAAACTATGTGCTGACTAAAATTAATTCTTCTTCCCCAGAGGAGATAGTAGCTTTTTTTAATAATATGTCCATCGATGTTCTTTCCTTCAATTTTTTTGAGGAAAGAGGGAATGGCGCCATTAACAAAAAAACATTACGTATTTCAGATAAGGAGAAACTTGACTTCGTTGAATCAGTCTATAAGTACAGACCAAAGGGAAAGACCAAGATCCAGTTCCCCTTACATCCATTAGTACTGAAGTATCTAAGCCTAAAGTACAAATTTTCGGCTCCCATGGAATTCAGAGGTTGTACGGCAATTGTGAAGGAAATATTGATACTCGCCGATGGACGGATAAGCCCATGTGCGTCATTTATCAACAAAAAATGGGTTCAAAAAGCGCTTGGTTTCTCCCTGCTTTCCGTCCATGACAAAAGGCTTCCAGGCATTCTTATGTCGCCTGAGTACGATCTCTTTATAAAAAACAGGTTTCCAAAATCTTACAAAAATTACTACCCGTGCCAGTCATGTGAGTATCTCGGAAACTGGTGTAATCCATGTTTTTTTGAATCCTATTGCGGGCGCCCTTTTGTTGCCGACTTGTGCAAAGAAGTTCTCAGGCGAATGCCTTCTTTGATCAGAAAATCGTGAATGGAAACCGGAAAAGAGGAACGGAGCCCGATTTCTTGCGAGTGGATTGAGAAAAAAATTGCCTGTAATCGCCGCATGCCATGGAGGTGTTTTATGACCATGATCGAGATCAAAGACGTCCTTCTCTGGTGCGCAGGGCTCAACTACGCAGTTCTACTCCTCTGGTCCGGGGCATTATGCGGGTCTTGCTGCGTACAAAATTGGCATAATCCTGCTCAACCTTGTGCCATGGCTTGCGCTCTGTTTAATTTCTTGACGCGGGAAATGGCGACGGCGCCCGGCCAACCAACGATAGAACTTACTCGCAGTTGCCCACCACGCAGGAATATTCCCCGCCCTCCAAGACAAGACGCGCCGTGCCGCCCTTGTCCCAGATCATGATGTTTTCCCCTTCATATCGGGCACCGGAAGCGGAAAGAGCCTGCGCCAAGCGGTACCTTTTGCCCTGCGCCAGAATGGAAGCACCACCGCCGGGGTAGTACTCGACCATGATTTTTCCGAGCCCGGCACAGTCATAGCAGGCCGTGACCGTCTCCTCCGGGCGACACGGTTCTTCCCATGCCCGGATGCATTTTTGCTTTGCCTCGCACCAGGTATACCCCGCCGAACCGATACAGCCATGGGCATCCCTGTCGCTACCGAGAAGCCCTGCCGTGCTTCCGGCGCAGCCACCCAACACGAGGACAACGAAAAACAAGAGGGGCAAAATCCGTAGTTCCATCACAAACACCTTTGCCGGAAAGTTATGGTTAACTGACTGATTTCATGAGACAAGAGGCAAGTCCGGGCAAAAACGAGAAGACATGCTCCCATCATTACACGCACCCACCTAAGCTCACGCGCACCCTGCGCTCCTCATCCTCCCTCCTCACCATTCTTTCCCTCGGCAGCAGGGGCCTCGGGCTTGAGGCTGCCAAAGGCCAAGGCATACTGCCGGGTGAACTCCGCGCCCAGAAAAAAAATCTGCGCCGAATAGTAGACCCACAGCAGCAAGGCGATCAACGATCCGGCCGCGCCGAAGCTGGAAGCCACTCCGGTCTTGCTCAGATACAGGCCGACCGCGTACTTGCCGAGGCCGAACAAAACCGCCGTGACCACCGCGCCGACACAAACATCGCGCCAGGAGGGGGGCGCTTCCGGCAGCATCTTGTAGATCACCGCGAACAGCGAGGCGGTGATGCCGAAGGAGAAGATCGAGGCCAAGAGGGAGAAAACCGGGGCGGACCTGCTCCAGATCCCCCCCACGAAATTGGCAAGCACGGCAAGCGCCGCACCGCCGACAAGGGAGACAAGCAGCAAAAAGGTGAGGACCATCACCAAGCCGAAGGCGAGCAATCTGGAGCGCAGGAGAACCACAAAAACGGGATGCCGCGCCGGCGGCACACCCCATATTTCATCCAGGCTCTCTTTGAGTTCGGCAAAGACGCTGGTGGCGACGACCAGCAGAATGACACTGGCCGCAATGCTTGCAAGCCGGCCGGAAACTGGATCCCGGGCCGCGGACAAAAACGCCTGGATCGCCCGGGTACCATTGGGTCCGACCGTTTTCGGAAGCTGGGCGATGATTTCTCCCTGGGCCGCTTCGGCGCCGAAGAAATACCCGGCCACGGCGATGGCCAGCATCAGGATGGGGGCCATGGAGAACAGGGCGTAAAAGGCCAGAGCCGCGCCCTTGCTGGCGCCGCGGTGGTCGATCCAGGCCTGTAATGATGCGAGCAGAACTTTTTTCATGCGCCTCCCGGTGGTGACCACTCTAAAATAACCGGGGAAAAATGCATTGATTTTCCCTGGTCCGTGCTTAGTTTTAACGCGGCTGACAGAGTATCCGGCACAGTGGCCTCAAAAATAAAAATGCCCGGCCGACCTTCTTGCAGTATGGTACAGATGTTCAATTCCGGCTTTGCGACACACTTCCCCGGACGGCAATCCCTTTCACAGACCCTCAACGGACACATACACATGAGCGACAGCAACATCATCGAACTCACCCCCTTTCGCGCCGGTCTGGCCCGCGCCCTGACCCGCCGGGGCGAACGGCTTCTGGCTGCCGCCGATCTGGCCGAGGAGGTCGCAGCCCTGGAACCTCTCGAAGCATACTACATCGTCCGGGAGTTGGGAATGGATCAAGCCCTGCCCATCCTCCGGGAGCTGGACCACGAACAGATGCAGGCCTGCCTGGATCTGGACTGCTGGAACCGCTATGATTTCTCCGCCGAAAATTTTGAGGAATGGCTGGCGCCCTTTGCTGCCGTCGACGCGGAAACCCTGGCCCAGACCTTCCTCTCCCTGGATTATGTGCTCCAGCTCCTCTTCCTGACCAAGAACGTCACGGTGTACGACCCGGATACGGATCAGGTGGAGCCGGAGGACGAGGAACGCGAGACCACGGCCAGGGCCATGACCCCGGACGGCTTCTATCTGCTTGAGCTGAAGAATCCCGACCTGGCATTCAAGGTCCACCCCTTTGCCCTGCTGGATGCCATGTACCAATACGACCCAACCGCAACGCACCGGCTGCTGAGCGAGGTCCGAGTGGACCTGCCCACCCAGATCGAGGAGGAAGCCCTGCGCTTCCGCAGCGGCCGCATGGAGGATCTGGGCTTTGCCACCCCGGTCGAGGCAACCGCTCTTTTTTCCAAACCGCCCAGCCGTCAACCCATGCCCAGGCCCCAGGAGCCGCTGGACAGCGCGGTCACCCGCCTGCCCTCGGTGTATGCCGCGCCCTTGCTCGAAACCACCCTGCTGCAGCAAGCTCTCTCCCTGGTTACCGACCCAAAAAACCTCTCCCGCCTCCAGCAGGAACTGGTCTGGACCATCAACAGCGCGATCATGGCCTACGGGGAAAAGCCGCAGGATATCGAACACATCACCGCCATTGTCACCCGGGTGCGGGATACCATCTCGCTGGGGTTGGAGTCCCTGCTGGCCCAAGGGGAACCGCCCTGCCAACCGGACGAGGCCCAAGCCGCCGCCAAGGCAGCCGAGCTGCTGGAGGTCTGGCCCATGAGCGATCTCTTCCGGCACGGCTATGGCGCGACCATGGTCCTGCAGGAAGCGGTGCGGCAGGCCCTGGCCGAGCCCGGCTTCGCGACCTGGTACAATCTGCCGGACACCGAACAGTCGGATGAACCGGCGGACCGGCAGGAGCGCGCCTTTGTCGCCGCCCTCCTGGGCCGTCACCCCCTGCGCGGCGGTTTTGATCCGGGCAACGCCGAGACGGTAAGGGCCTTTGCCGGCCTTGCCGAGATCGCGGCGGCCCAGGCCCGGCTAAAACGGCTTGTTGGACACTTTAAAGGGTAAAACGGAACCGGACCCCGGTTTTCACCGGGGCGACGTTTTTGGGAGACCACTCCAGTTGATGATCTCACCGCAACTCGGAAGTTGATTCAAACAAGTGCTTCGACAGGCTCAGCTCAGGAGAGCCCTGTCGAAGGGCTGTTGTTATAAGTTCCCCAGCTCCAGCGTCAATGCCTGGGCAATCTCCCGGCAAAAACTCCCCAACGCCGCGTTCAGGGCTGCAACCTTCCCTTCCTGATCCCGGCTTGCCGCCGGAGCCGAATGACTGCTCCGTTTTTCCGGCAGCACGATTGCGCCGTCCTTCCCCTTGACCGACCACAGGGCAACCAACCGGGCGGCCCCGTCGCTTTCGTTCTCAAAGTGAAGCACTTGAACCATCACCTGGTAATCCGCGGTTCTGAAAACAGGCCAGGGGTGGAGCAGGATTCGGTCGGTGCCCAGCAGGGCCGAGAGGTTTTCCCCCACCACCCTGGGGATGTTTTCACCGAGCGGCTCGGCCCAGCGGTGGCTGTCTGACAGGTGCAGCCGGTTGGGCGTCATTCGGGTGACCAACTGGGGCCGGTCAAGGTATTCCGGCAGCCGCACCGGGCCGATGCCGAGCACCATCTTGCCCGCCTCGACAGAGACCGGGGTGTTCCTCCTGGCAATGTCCAAGGGTGAGAGCTGGTAATAACTGACCGGGGCAGACGTGCGGACGCAGCCAGCCAGCAGCGAAGCGCCGATGAGAAAAACCAGGAGGCTGCCCTGCCATGTGCCGGGTATGTTTTTCATTTTCCTTCCCCTTGAATCCGTTTTCCCTGCACAACAGCCTCGGGCTGCTGCTCCAGGGTTTCCGCCAAAAGCCGCAAAGCACGGGCCGCACGGCTGATTTCCCGGAGCGCCGTATCAAGATGCTGTACGGTGGGCGACTCTTCCCCGGCCAGCTCTTGCAATGCCTGCGCCGTCTTGGCCAGTTCCTCTCCGGCCTTGCCCAAGGTCACAACCACGGGGGAACCGGCCTCGGCCACCCCGCCGATCTTGACCATCGCCGCCTGTGCCGCCTCAAGCGCCTTGCGCATCTCGGCAAGCACCGGATCGCCATCGCGGTCGAGCTTGGCGCTTAAAGATTGCAGGTGCGCCAGCGTCGTCTCCAGCCGCACCGGAATCATCTTCGTTGCCTCCGAGGAAAGAATTGCGTTGAGCGATCGGCTGATCGCGGCAAGATCGGTGAGGAAATCCTCCATGGGAAACCCCTCCAGCGTGGTGGTAAACTCTTCCACCGCCGTCGGAATGGTGGGAATTTCGCTCTCCTCCGAGTCGCCGGCGATGAAGCGGGCCGGTTTGTCGGGATGAAAATCCAAATCGACGTAGAGCTGACCGGTGAGCAGACTCTGCATCTTGAGCTGGGCGCGCAACCCCTGCTCCACCAACTGCCGGAGGATGTCGCGGTCCTGCAGATCGACCTGATCACCGCGGAGGGATTGAACCATGTTGGCTTCGACCTCAATGATGACCGGCACCATGAAACGGCGGCTTTCCGCATCCAACCCGAGCTGAATGCGCTTGACCGTACCCACCTTTACCCCGAGAAAAACCACCGGCGCCCCTACTTGCAGCCCTTGGGCCGCGCCTTCAAAATAGAGGACATGCTGGCGCCGTTCCTGAAACCACTTCCCCCCGGCCAGAAGCATGGTGGTCACAATTCCGAGGATGACGGCGCCGAGCACAAAGGCCCCGATAAGCGTTGGGTTTGCTTGCTTGCTCATTCCGCCCCCCTGGTGAGAAAATGGCGCACTTTCGGATCTCCGGAGGCGACCGCCTCCTTGGGTTTACCGGTATTGATCATGGTGTGGGTCTCGGCGTCCAGAAAAATCGAGTTGGTGCCGATGGCAAGAATGCTGGCCAAATCGTGGGATATAACCACAATGGTCGTTTCCAGGCTGTCCCGCAGTTCGAGGATCAGATCGTCGAGGCGTCTGGCGGTGGGAGGGTCAAGACCGGAAGAGGGTTCGTCGATCACCAGGATATCCGGATCAAGGGCCATGGCCCTGGCCAGACCCGCCCGTTTTTTCATGCCGCCGCTCAGCTCGGAGGGGTAAAACTCCTCGAACCCGGCCAGCCCCACCAGGGCCAGCTTGAAGGAAACGATCTCGGCACGTTGGCGCGACGAAAGCGCGGTGTACTCCTTGAGCGGCAAGGCGATGTTTTCCCCCAAGGTCATCGAACTCCACAGGGCGCCGCCCTGGAACATGATGCCGAGACGCCGCTTGAGCCGCTCCTGCTCCTCATGCTCGACACTCCAGAAATCCTCGCCGCCGTAAAAAACAGCGCCCTTGGCCGGGCGTTGCAACCCGATCATGGCCCGCATCACCGTCGTCTTGCCGCAGCCGCTCCCGCCCATGATGACAAAGATATCCCCCTTGCTGACCACGAAATTAAGATCGCGCTGGATGACAAACTCGCCATAGGCCATGGTCAGGTCGCGGACCTCGATATGGGCCGCCTCGTGCATGATTTTAAATCCCCAACCGGTAGAAGATGATGGTCATGAGCGAAGCCGAGATGGTGATCAGCAGGATGCCGGTGACCACCGCCGAAGTTGCCGCCTCGCCCACCGATTCGGCGCTTCTGCCGCACTGCATCCCGCGCAGACATCCGGCATAGGCAACCATGGCCCCGTAGACGCTGCCCTTGGAGAGGCCCACCAGGAAATGCTTCAGCTCCAAAGCCCGCAGGGTTTCGATATAGTACTCGAACATGCCGATGTCGAAGATGGTGGCCGAAACCAGCAACCCGGCCAGCATGCCGACAAAGCCGGCGTACAGGGTAAGCAACGGCACCATCAGCATCAGGGCCAGCATCCGGGGCAGAACCAGGAAATCCACCGGCGAGACCCCCAGAGTCTTGAAGGCGTCGATCTCTTCGTTGACCTGCATGGTGCCGAGCTGGGCGGCGAACGCCGCGCCGGTGCGGCCGGCGATGATGATCCCGGTCATCAGCGCCCCCACCTCGCGCACCATGCCGATGGCCACCAGATCGGCAATGAAGATCTGCGCCCCGACCAAGCGAAGCTGATCCGCCCCCAGATAGGCGAGGATAAGCCCGACGAGAAAGCTGATCACCGAAACGATGCCCAAAGCCCTGGGCCCGACCTCTTCGATTTCCCACCAGAGATCGCTCAAGCGGAACCGGGCCCGGCCGCGAAACAGCCGGCCGAAGGAAAGGGTGATCTCACCAAGAAAACGGAGCATCTCGGGAGCGCCGCGAAAGAAGGCGACCGTTGCCGCGCCCACCTGAAAAAGCATGCTCTGCTGAGTGCTGCTCCGCCGGGCCGCCTTCTGTTCGGGAACGGCAGCGGCCATGGCCAGAAGATGGCGGACACCCTTGGGCAATCCTTCTTGATCAATGCTGACCCCGCGTTCAGCGCAGAGGGCGAACAACGCACGGAGAAAGGCGAGGAAGCCGGTATCCCAGGCGGAGAGCTGCGCGGTGTTGAAGGAGAGACGGAGACCATCTCCCAGCTCGGGCAGGATCACCCCGGCTGCGGGCAGATCCTGGTCCTGGCGCCAGCGGCCACCGCACGATACCTCCAGCAGATCGTCACCGATGCGGCGCGTATCGAGCTGCCATTGCCTTTCGTTGCTGTTCCGGACCATGGGACACGACCAGTGTATTCATTCCCGATTCGGGAACTCAAGGGGAATACCTCGTTACGGGCTGTTGCGCGAGGGATTTCCCGGCACAACCATCGGGAATCCATGGGGCAACCCATACCCTCAACAATATCATGGAGAATCGCCCCGACGCTGTCAACCGGAAAACAGGCAGCCCGCCCCGGCCCTGGCAGGAATTGCCCGCCTGCGCAATTAAAAAAGGACGGCCGCCCATGGGGACGGCCATCCTTGCTTTTTCCGCGCCGTTTGCAACAGGCGAGGTTATTTCTTTTGCAGCATCTTCCTGGCCATGGCCAGGTTGTGATAGGCAATTACCCGGATCTTGCCGGCATTCGGATTATCCGATTGCCTGTCCAGCTCAGCCAGGAAACGCTCCAGCTCCGTGCGGGCCTTGGCGGTCTTTTTGTCGTTAAAGGGGATGGAGAGATCGACCCCTTTGACATCCCAGGCATCCTTGGGGAGCACCGCAAAGGGAGCAATATCCTCCACCTTGCGATTGGCGGCCAGGGCGGGCTCCTCCCAGGCCAGATCGCTGAAACGGAGGCCGTTCTTGTCGGCGGCGGGTGCCAACCACGATGAAGGCGTCGTTCACGTCGGTGGCCTTGCGCGCCACCTCGAAGGTGAGCGGTTCGCCGATCTGCGGGTTGCCGGGGATATTCCGTTTGGGAATGGCGCGGAAGAGCAGCTTGGTCGGACCAAGCTCCCTGGTCTGGTTCATGACCGCCATGGGATAAGGCTTGACCGGAATCCATCGGCCAGCGGCGTTTTTGATGATGGTCGGCAAGTCGCGGGTGCCGTAGTACTCCTTGTGCTTGCCGTAGGGGGTCTCCACGCCAAAGGTGTTCCCCTGGCCCCAGAAGGTGTATTGGTAGGCGCCGGAAACGGTGATGTGACAGGAGGTGCAATCCACCTTGCCGTGGGGCGAGCTGTTGACCGCCTTGACGATCTCGCCGTGGCACTCGGCGCAGGACTTGCGCGCATCATCGGCGGCGAGATGGCCGAACTGATGGTTGACCGGCTTGTGGCAGTCGAGGCACTGGATTCCCGCCTTGACGTGGGCGCCCTGCGGGAGATTGGCCGGGAAGGAATATTCACCCCGCATGTAGCCGGCGCCGCGCCGACGGTCCATGGGTCCGGCATGGCAGATGCTCGCCCGGCCGCCGCCATAGCAACTTGGGGTATCGGGCTTGCCGAAGGCGTGCGTCCCCTTGTTGGCCACCGGCTTGAAGTGGCAGTCGTTGCAGGTGGCGTGGCACATGTTGCAGGACCGGTCGGAGGCCGCATTCTGCGCCGGACTGTAGGGCACGGCGGTGCCGGCCTTGAGGGCTTCTTCGTTCTGGCCGAACCACATCCCGCAGTTCTGCGGCCCGGGAAGCTTTTCGCTCCAATCGCGGTAGGCCCTCTGGTGCTTCATCAGCCCCTTGGCCGAACGGTTGTAATCCTTGACCTCCTTGGCATGACAACGGCCGCAGGTTTTCTCGGCCACCTGCGGGGCATAGGCCATGGTCTCCCGGTCACGGTCGTGCCACTCTATGCCGACGATCTTTTTGACTCCGGCCTGTTCCAGTTTTTGAGGGTCGCCCTTGGGAAGCATGCTGTTCATGCCCTCCCCCTTGGGCTTCAAGGGTTGCAGGGCGCCTGCAGCCTCACGGGAGATCGCCTCGCCCTTCAGCTTCTTGCCCGCCCCCACCAGGAAAGGACGGAGCACCCCCTGGTGGGCCGCCTCCTTGTCCAAGGCCCTGGGGTCGCCCAAGTGGCAGTCCACGCAGGTGGGCTTGCCTTGCATGTTCACCTCCTGGTCCACCCGGGCCGGGTCCAGGTACATCGCCTCAGCCCCCAGTTCCCTCATCTTCCCCTGGTTGCCGTGACAGGCAACACAGCCCGACCCGGGGTCAAAACCCCAGGCCGTCCCGGCCGTCACCAGCAGCAGTACAACCGCAATCACAGTTCTCATGGCTTCCTCCTTTGGCACCTCTTGACCTCATATGGCCTGACCTCAACCATTATAGCATTACACAAACCGTGCCAGGTCACGACCCGAGCCGGACCAGGCAGAAACAGCCAACAATAAAAACAGGTTGACCCGCGGCACTCAGCAACGTACGGTGATACTGGGTGCATTTTGCACCGCGCATGGGTGCAATGGTCATCCGGATTGGTGCAGAATGCACCGCGAGGTCATCATGAAACGTTTGGGTATACGCCGCAAGACGCTGGTTACTCTGCTGGGGGTGGCGGTCCCGTCGCTGCTCGCCTTTTCGGCGCTGATCATCGCCTCCACCGCCCTCATCCTCCAGCAGAACGCCTCCCGCCAAGTCAGTTCGCTGGCCGAGCGGTCGGCAACCAGCCTGGCCGAGATGGTGGGCCGCTCGCAGGCCACTCTGACGACCATGGCGGCCTCCCCGGAGGTGGACGATTATCTGGCCGTGCTGGCCTCGGGCGACCAAGCCCGGCTGGTCGAGGCGCTCCGGCGCCTGGAACGCACCTTCCTCGGCTGGCAGAAGCTGGACACAACCATCCAGGCGATTCGCCTGATCGACCCCGCCGGCAATGTGCTGGTCAAGATCAAGGAAGGAAAGCTCGTGCCCGCCACCGGTCCGGCCCGTCCTCCCTTCGCCCTGCCCGCGGTCCATTCGGTGGCGGGCCGCGATTTCTTCCAGGCCGCGCTCCGGCTGCCCCGCAAAGGCGTGATCATCTCCAATCTGGAACGGGGCAAGGTCGAGGAAGAGGAGACCTTCTGCCCGGCCATGGTACGTTTTGCCACGCCGCTGATCGGAGCGGATAACGCCGAGGTCGGGGTGCTGGTGATCAATGTTTGGGGCGAGCAGGCCGGCCGGTTGATCAACCGCCTGATCGCCGAGGCCGAGGGAAGTGCCTTCCTGATCGAACGCAACCCTGCAGACCCGCAGCGAAACGGCATTTATCTCTTCCATCGGGACGAGACATGCGAGTTCGGCGACCAGACCGGCAGCCACCGCACCATCTTCGACGATTATCCCCGCGAAATCACCAGCACCTGGCTCAACCGCGACCGCGGCATCGCTTACGACCCGCGCACCAAGGATATCCTGGCCCATGCCTACTATTCACCCTACGGACTGCGGGACCGGGGCTGGGTGGTGGTGGTCAATGCCCGGCGGGACTTCTTCCTGGGGCCATTGACCACCATCGGCCGCCGGACCGCACTCTGGGCCGCGGTGGTGCTGATCCTCGCCCTGGCGGCTTCTCTCTTTTTCGCCCGCTCCCTGACCCGCCCGATCCAGGACGTGGTGGAGGGCATCCGCAGAATGGAAAAAAACACGGACGAACGGATACCGGAAGGATCGCAGGACGAAATCGGTTTTCTGGCCGGGGAGATCAACCGGATGGCTGATGCCATCCAGCACAACGCCGAAGAGCAGTTGCGGGTGGAGGAACACATCCGGGATACGGAAAAACTTGCCTCCATCGGGGAGATGGCAGCCGGACTGGCGCATGAACTCAATACCCCGCTCGGCAACATCAAGGCCCTGGCGATCCTGGCCAGGAAGGGGATCGAGCGGGGCGAGTGCGACCGGCGCTCACTGACCGGCGATCTGGACGACATCGTCGATCAGGCCGGGAAGTGCAGTGATATCATCACCGGGCTGCTGAGCTTTGCCCGGCGCTCCGAAGCAAGGCCGACGCCCCAAGACCCGACAAGCCTCATGGGCGAGGCCTTGGCCCTGGTCAGGATGCGGGCCGAAAAGAAAGCGGTCCGGCTCACCTGCAACGACCCCGGCCTGCTTCCGTCCCTGCTGGTCGACGGCGACCAGTTGCGCCAAGTCTTTGTCAACATCCTGCTCAACGGGATTGATGCCGCGCCGGGCGGCGAGGTGAGCGTAACGCTTCATCAACAGGAGGGCGGGGTGCGGATCGATTTCCGGGACAACGGCAGCGGCATCGCCCCGGAACATCTGGGCCGGATCTTCGACCCTTTTTTCACCACCAAGGAGGTGGGCCAGGGCACCGGCCTCGGCCTTTCGGTGAGCTACGGCATGATCAACGCCATGGGCGGAAGCATCACCGTGGAGTCGCAACCAGGCGAGGGCGCCTGCTTCACGGTGTTCCTCCCCAAGACACAGGAGACAGGAGCATGAGCCGAGTGATTGTGGTGGACGACGATCCGCTGGCCTGCCGCATTCTTACGCGGATGCTGGGGCCGGACCATCAGGTGGCCGCCTTCGGCAACGGGGAGGAGGCCCTGGCCCACTTCCGCCGTTACGGCGCGGAGATCATCCTGAGCGATCTGAAGATGCCGCGCTTGGGGGGGATGGAGCTGCTGGCCAGGGTGAAGGAGATCAACCCGGAGGTTCCGGTGTTCATCATCACCGGCCACTCCTCCCTGGACGGCGCGGTGTCGGCGGTAAAGAACGGGGCCTACGATTACATCGCCAAACCCTTCGACCCGGACGACGTCCTGGTGCGGATCAACCGAGCCCTCAAGGAACGGCGGCTGGAGGAGACGGTGGCCCTCTATCGCCAGGAACGGGAGCTGGAGCAGGAACGCCATACCCCGCTCACCCGCAGCCGCGGCATGGAAGAGGTTCTGGAACTGGGCCGCCGGGCCGCCCGCAGCGACAGCAGCGTCTTGATCCAGGGGGAAACCGGGGTCGGCAAGGAACTGGTGGCGCGGATGATCCACCATTGTTCCCCGCGGCGCGACCGGCCCTTTGTCCCGCTCAATTGCGGCGCCCTGGCCGAGGGGGTGCTGGAAAGCGAGCTGTTCGGCCATGAACGGGGCGCCTTTACCGGAGCCGTGGCCCGCAGGGCCGGCTACTTCGAACTGGCCAACCACGGCACCCTGTTTCTCGATGAGATCGGCACCGCAGGCAACCCCTTCCAGATCAAGCTGTTGCGCGTCCTGCAGGACCGCACCGTGACCCGGGTCGGCAGCGGCACGCCCATCGGAGTCGATACCCGCATCCTCGCCGCCACCAACCAGAACCTGGAGGAGGCGGTCCGGCGCGGCACCTTTCGCAACGATCTCTACTACCGGTTGAGCGTCGTTACCCTGATGATCCCCCCCCTGCGCGAACGACCGGAGGATATCCCGCTCCTGGTCGAGCACTTCATGCAACGCTACAGTCAGATTAATCCGCGGATCAGCGGCATGTCCGAGGCGGGTCGACGTCTGCTGCAAGGGTACGACTATCCGGGGAATGTCCGTGAACTGGAGAACATCATCGAACGGGCCATGATCCTGGAGACCTCGGAACTGCTCACCCCCCAGAGCCTGCTGGTGGAGGGGGGAGACACGGCGGGATCGGCGGAGGAGGAACCACTCCGCATGGAGGAGGCCGAGCGGGACCACATCCTGCGGGTTCTGCATTCCTGTCGGGGCAGAAAGTTGGAGGCGGCGCGGCTTTTGGGAATCAACAAGACCACGCTCTGGCGCAAGATGAAACGGTACGGACTGGAAGGGGAATAGAAGATGGCCTGAGCAGTCGGCGGCGTCAAGAAAGAACACGGAAAAGATCTTTTTTAAATCTCCCCGGAATCAGCGGATGAATCACGAAAAAAGGCCACCCCCCCCAGGGCCGGCCTTTTCTCCATTTCGTTTCTCTCCGGCTTGCGCCAGCCCGCAGCGGCTCCTAAAAACCCAACCCCTTCAGGAGATCGTTCACCGCCTCCTGATCAAGGGAGCCATCGCCGCCGACCTCCCCGGTGGTCATGGAGTTAAGATATTTGTCCACATCCGCCTGGGCGATCCGTTTGCTCTCCTCCACGGTGATCCCGGCGTTCTTCTCCTTCATCTTCAACTGGGAGCCGAAGGACACCACGATGGCCAGGAGCTGCACCTGGAAATCGGTGAGCAGCTTGATGATCTTCAGAATCTGCTGGCCGGAGAGATCCTGAAAACTCAAGGCCTCGGTAATCCGGGAGATGTCGTCGGTGATGGAGGAAGCCACGTTGAAGGCATCTTCAATCTTCTGAAAGATATCGTTCTG
This sequence comes from Deltaproteobacteria bacterium HGW-Deltaproteobacteria-3, assembly GCA_002841785.1. Lineage (GTDB taxonomy): Bacteria > Desulfobacterota > Desulfobulbia > Desulfobulbales > Desulfurivibrionaceae > Thiovibrio. The sequence goes on from PHAW01000005.1 coordinate 15,146, forward strand.
GTCTTCGATGGTCATCAGGCTCATGCCGGGAACCGCCCCGGCATGCATCTGTTCCAGGTTTCCGGTCAACTCCCCGGCCAGGGCCATGCTTTCCGCCAGCATGCCCGCGACCTCGGCAACCCGCGGATCTGCCCCTTGCGCAGACACCACCGGAGCGGCCGAGCCTGCTTCCGGCGGCGTTGCGGCAGCAGGCGCGGCTTCCTCAATCTCTTCAGTGGGCGGCACCTCCAGAGGCAGGCTCTGGTCCAGGAAGATTTCGGCCTGGTTGAGATCCATTTTCTTCAGGAGATTCTGGGTCTTCTGGTCGGAGCAGGACGCCAGCAGGGCCGACAGGACATCGCTCAGGGGCACGGTAAAAAAATTATCGCTGTCCGGGGCGAGATTCTCGATCTTCTCTCCCAGGGCATCGACAAAACCATTGTGATCAAAAATATCCTCGGCTTTTTTGCGGGCCGCGGTGATATGGGTTTTCACCGTCTCGTTGGTGCACAGCTCGTACATGGTCTGAAAAATCGTATCCAGCGCAAAAAGGTAGCGGGTCCGCGTCACCGTTTCCGGCGCAGCCTCAGCCAGATCAAGCACCTCCTCCGCGGCAGCCTCCTCACCCGCCCCGCCGCCTTCTTCTTGCAGGGCAAAAATCAGGGCGTTGGCCTGACCGATCTTCTCCTGAAGGTTCTGCAGGGTTACAGAGGCGGATTGCGCCCCTTCCTCTCCGGCCGCAACGGCGGCGGCCTGGAAAGCGCTATGGGTTTTAAGCGAAAGCAACAGATCTTTTACGCCATCGGTTTGATTCTGGACCTTTTCCACCTGATCCATGATCTCCATGGTGGCCCGTTCGGTCATGGAGACGATGTCGTGCAACTGATTCTTGGCATCCTCGATCTTTTCCCCGGCCTCGTCCAGCTCCACCCGTTTCATGCGCCGGTCTTCCATGGGAATTTCCCCCATGGTCGAGCTGAGGCTCTTTGCCAGTTTCCCGATATCATTAAATATATCGGTGGAGACTTTTTTGTAGTAATCGTCATCCAGGGCCTCACCGGCCATCCGGGCAAGGTCAAAATCCCCAGCTTCCGGCGCGGGCGCGGCAAGGGAGGGAACCGGCGATTTTTCCTCGGCCAGGATATGCCGCACCACCTGGGCGGCCCCTGTTTCCGAACCGCCAAGAACGGTGATGTTATACACCACCGTATCCGTGGATATCCTGAAAAAACCGGCACTTATCTCAAGATTAACTTCCGACTTTCCCGCTGTGGACATACTCAGCCTCCCGCTGCCGTTCGTTGCCTGCTTCCCTGCCTGCGCCACAAGGGGCGTACTCCTTCCCCATCGGCAACCTGCCAATTTTCTTAAATATTTTACAAATCAAAAAAATAGCCGCTCAGGCCGTGACCCTGCCGGAAAAACAGACCCCTGTTTCATACTTGTCCGGCGTGGTCCGGCTGATAGCCACCCAGGAGACCATCCCAACCGCGCGCAGCACCCCGACATCCTCCTCCACCTTGGTGGCGACCCATTTGCCGTCCGCCACCGCCTGCCAGCCGGGAAACTCCAAAACCATCACCAGTTGACTGCCCAAAGGCAGCGCGTCGTCCGTCAAAAAGCAGAGGCCGCCACCGCTGATATCCAGCAATTCCCCATCCCGGTAGGGGACATCGGACAGCAGATCTTCAAGTCTGGTGAAACGGACAACCAGGTTTTTGGCAACCCGTTCCTCCCGGCGCCGCTCCTCACCGGAATCCTCTTTCTTCATTATGGCTTGCCCCTTCCTTTGCACTGTGATTTTCGATCAACCACGGCCATTTATTGTGTTCTACCTGTTTTTTCCGGAAAGAAGCAACATCATTTGATAAAGGGCAGAATGGCCTTGAATGCCGGAGTCCCTGCCTTGTGCAGCCATTCGTAGATGATCATCTCCGTATTGGCGACAATGCCGCCGGCCTCGCTGATCCGCGCAAGTCCGGTCTGGTAGTTCTTTTCCGCCCGTGAGGCCACACCGTCGGCGGGCACCCACATCCGGTAGCCCTGGTGGAGGCCGCCCAGCACCGTCTGGTAGATGCAGATATGGGTTTCCACCCCGCAGACCACGATGGTGTTGATCGTTTTCGGCAATTTTTTCGCCGCCTCGGCTATGGCGCCATTGTCAAAACAGCCGAATTCCAGCTTATCGAGCGGAACAACCCCGCCCAGCTCCGCCTGAATCTCCGGAAGCAAGGCGCCGATCCGCGCCGCATACTGGGTGGTGGCGAGCACCGGAACCTGGAGGATGTTCGCCGCTTTCATCAGCAGCACCGCGTTTTTCACCACCTCGTCTTTGGCCGGGATGGCCTGCATCATCCTCTCCTGGATATCCACCACCAGCAAGGCGCACTGTTCCGGCGCCAGACGGTACAATTTTTCGCTCATCGCTTTCTCCTTTCTCAACCACGAATCAGTCTGTGTATTTCCTTGTACCTGGAAAAATGTATTGCAAAGAACCATTATTTATTCATACTTTGAAAAATTCTCAAGAACTCTTCCATGCACCCACCCGGATACCACTGCCCATGAGCCATGTCCGCATCGCCCAACTCCTCAAAGAACAACCCATCGGTCAACCCGTGGAAATCAAAGGCTGGCTCCGCACCCGCCGGGACAGCAAGGGCTTTTCCTTTATCGAGGTCAACGACGGCTCCTGCGTGGCCAACCTCCAGGTCATTGCCGAGGAGAGCCTGCCCCGGTATCAAGAGGATGTCCTCCGCCTCACCACCGGCTGCTCGGTGCGGGTCAGCGGCCTGCTTGCCGCCTCGCCGGCCAAGGGCCAGACCGTGGAACTCAAAGCCGCCGAGGTCGAGGTGTACGGCTGGGCCGACCCGGAAACCTATCCCCTGCAAAAGAAACGGCATTCCTTCGAGTTTTTGCGTGAAATCGGCCACCTGCGTCCGCGCACCAACAGCCTGGGCGCGGTGGCCAGGGTGCGCAGCGCCCTTTCCTTTGCGGTGCACCGGTTTTTTCAGGAGCAGGGCTTTCAGTACATCCATACCCCGATCATCACCACCAGCGACTGCGAGGGCGCGGGCGAGATGTTCACCGTCACCACCCTGGACCTAAACAATGTCCCCCGCAAGGACGGACGGACTGATTTTGGCGAGGATTTCTTCGGCCGCCAGGCAAGCCTCACGGTGAGCGGCCAGCTCGAAGCGGAGATTTACTGCCTGGCCCTGGGCAATGTCTACACCTTCGGCCCCACCTTCCGGGCGGAGAACTCCAACACCAGCAGGCATCTGGCCGAGTTCTGGATGATCGAGCCGGAGATGGCCTTCTGCGACCTTAGCCAGGACATGCAGGTGGCGGAGGCCTTCATCAAATACCTGGTGCAGTATGTGCTGGATCATTGCCCGGACGAAATCGAGCTCTTCAGCAATTTCGTGGACAAGGGGCTCAAAGCCAGGCTGGCTGCGGTGCTGGAGCAGGACTTTGCCCGGATCACCTACACCGAGGCCATCGACCGCCTCACCACCTGCGGCAAAGAGTTCAACTTCCCGGTGACCTGGGGCGCTGACCTCCAGTCGGAACACGAGCGCTACCTCTGCGAGGAACTCTTCCAGCGGCCGCTGATCGTCACCAACTATCCCAAGTCCATCAAGCCCTTTTACATGCGGGTCAATGACGACAACACCACCGTGGCCGCCATGGATATCCTGGTGCCGGGCATCGGCGAGATCATCGGCGGCAGCCAGCGGGAAGAACGCTACGACAACCTGGTCAGCCGTCTTGCGGAGATGGACCTCAAGCCGGAGGAGTATGACTGGTACCTGGATCTGCGGCGGTACGGCACCGTACCCCACGCCGGTTTCGGCCTGGGATTTGAGCGGTTGATCCAGTTCGTCAGCGGCATGGCCAACATCCGCGAGGTGATCCCCTTTCCGCGCACCCCGGGCTCGGCCTCCCTCTAGGCCGGGAAAACATGCCCCAGGATCTCAAGCCCGGCCGCATTTACGGCCATGCGCGGTACACCGCCCTCTACGATCTGGAATTGGGCGATTTCTCCGCGGACCTTCCCTTTTATCGCAAACACCTGCCAGAACAGCCCTGCGCCATTCTGGAGCTTGGCTGCGGCACCGGGAGGGTCAGCCGGGCCCTGGCCGCGGACGGCCACCAACTGACCGGCATCGATCTCTCCTTCCCCATGCTTGCCGTTGCAAGCCGCGCCGCATCAACCGTTGCGCCGCGTTACGCCTGCATGGACATGGCCGCCCTGGCCTTTCGCGCCGCCTTTGGAGCGATCATCGCCCCGTACAACACCCTGAACCTGCTCACCGGCCCCGAAACCTTGCGCTCCTGCCTGACCCAGGTCCGCCACCTTCTTAGTGAAGAGGGCATCCTGCTGCTGCAACTCTATCTCCCGGACCAAGACCTCCGCGCCCTGGCAGGCAAAAAACGCTTCCAGTTCCGGATCTTCGACTGTCCGGACGGTTCCAAGGTCATCAAGGAGATCCTGAAAAACACCGCGCCGCACTCGGACTTAGTGGAAATCACGGAACGATACCGGTTGCGCTTCAGGAAAGACTTGCCCAACGAGGACTGGGAGTACACCTATCAGATTCTCGGCTACGATTTTGCGCAATGGCTGGAGATTTTCGCCGGGCATGGCTTTCGCCTGGATGCGGCCTACGGCGGCTACGATCTTGCCCCCTTTGTTCCCGAAGCGCATACCACCCTGTTGCTGGCGCTCAAAAAGGACGCCTGTGGCCCCAAATAATTTATTTGCTATTCCAAATCCTTTTTGGTATCAAAATTTCAGTAGGTATTGTGCAGTATTTTTTAGCTCTGTTAAAAAGTCTACCGCACAAACCCGAGGATGGGTGTGCGGTATTTTTCTTTAACATGCCGGAAATACTGCGAGTTTCAAGTTAGGGTTCCAAGCAAGGAACGGAGGATTATCATGTTTGAAGGCACAGTGAAGTGGTTTAACGAATCAAAGGGCTTTGGGTTTATCGCACAGGATAATGGCAAGGATGTTTTTGTGCATTACTCCGCAATCAACAAGACCGGCTTCAAAACTTTGCAGGAAGGTGAACGCGTCCGCTTCGATATTGTCGACGGCCAGAAAGGCCCTGCCGCGGCCAACGTGGAACCGCTGTAACGTTCCACTCCGACATGTGACCACCCCAAGGGCTCTCGCGAAAGCGGGGGCCCTTTTTTTTGGTTCATCCGGGAATTCCCCCTGGCGCGCAGCCGAGCGCCGGAAAAGTTGCCACAATGCGATATCCGCCCCCCTCTTCGCGCCTGGCTGACTACATCAACAAATTGGATATGATGGCGTCTGCTTGTTCGGAATATTCGATTTGACTTTAGGCCTGCCCTTCGCTAGGTTTCTTCAGTTCACACGTTCCATCCCTTTTCAAGGAGAGCTGTTTTGAAGCGTATATTGCCCCACATTTGAGCAATACCCCGGCGTAAGCCGGCCGGCCTGGTTCGGGCCGGACGATATTGCGGCTCTTCCTGCCTTTCGCACGTTCCAAGGCGTCAACTCGGATAGCACTCTCCTTGTTCGCTGACGTTGTCCGTGGCTGGTTGCAGAGAGCCGCGGCATTTCCGGAATGATTTTCCGGCAACGTACAGTGAAGGAGAATGTATGCATACCCCTGTTTCCACCCCGTCTGCTCCTCAGACGGTCGGTTCGGTCATGGTAGTCGGCGGCGGGGTGGCCGGCGTCCAGGCCGCCCTTGATCTCACCGAACTGGGCTACAAGGTTCATCTGGTCGAAAAGTCCGGCGCCATCGGCGGCGTCATGGCCCGGCTGGACAAGACCTTTCCCACCAACGACTGCTCCCTCTGCATCCTGGCCCCCAAGCTGGTGGAGGCGGGGCGCGACCCCAACATCGAAATCCTGACCCTGTCCGAACTCGTCGATCTTACGGGCGAGCCGGGCAACTTTACGGCCACCATCCGCAAACAGCCCCGCTACATCGACGAGGAGGTCTGTACCGGCTGCGGCCAGTGCACCCTCTACTGTCTCAAGCAGATCGGCAACGACTTCAACGAGAACCTGGAAACAAGCCACGCGGCCCACATTGATTACTCCCAGGCCGTGCCCGCCTCCTACCATATCGACCCCAAGGCCTGCCTCAAGCTGAATTACGATACCTGCGGCCTCTGCGCCGTGGCCTGTCAGGCAGGGGCCATCCGCTTCGACGACAAGGAAAAAATCCTTTCGCTCCAAGTGGGCGCGGTTATTCTGGCGCCGGGCTTCGGCCGGATCAGCGACGAGGTCATGGCCCGCTACGGACTGGGTCAATTCCAGGATGTGATCACCGCCTTCGAGCACGAGCGGTTGATGTGCGCCTCCGGACCCACCGGCGGGGAGATCCTGCGCCTCTCCGACCGCAAGCATCCCAAGAAGATCGCCTTTTTGCAGTGCATCGGCTCCCGCGATGAAAACTGCGGCAACAACTACTGCTCATCGGTCTGTTGCATGTACGCGATCAAGCAGGCCTCTCTGGCCCGCGAGCACGACCCTGAATGCGAGATCACCCTCTTTTTCATGGATATTCGCACCCACGGCAAGGGCTTCGACGCCGCCCGCGAGCGGGCTGTGCGCGAAGGCAATTTCCGGGTGATCTACGCCCGGCCGCCCAAGGTGGAGGATGTCTTCGACGGCGGATTGCTGCTCACCTGGGCCACCGAGGACGGCAAGCACCACAACGAGAAATTCGACCTGGTGGTCCTCTCGCAAGGACTGGAAGCGCCGGATGACGCGGCAGGGTTGGCCCGTTCCGCCGGCATCGACCTCAATCCATACCTTTTCGCTCAAACCAGCACCTACACGCCGCTGGCCGCCAGCCGGCCCGGCGTCTATGTCATCGGCGCCTTCCAGGGTCCCAAGGACATCCCCGACTCGGTGACCCAGGCCGGCGGCGCCGCAGCCCTCTGTGCCGGGCAACTGGTCAGCGGCCGGGGCAGCGAGACGGTCACGGCCAGTTTCCCGGACGAACGGGACATCAGCGCCGAAGAACCGCGGATCGGGGTCTTTGTCTGCCACTGCGGGATCAACATCGGCGGGGTGGTCAAGGTCCCTGCGGTCGCGGAGTACGCCCGAAGCCTGCCGGGGGTGGTCTATGCCACCGACAACCTCTATTCCTGCTCTCAGGATACCCAGAAGCTTCTGGTTGAGACCATCCACCAGCACCGGCTCAACCGGCTGGTGGTGGCGGCCTGCACCCCCCGGACCCATGAGCCGCTCTTCCAGGCCACCCTGCGCGAGGCCGGACTCAACCGCTCCCTTTTCGAAATGGCCAACATCCGCGACCAGTGTTCCTGGGTGCACATGCACGAGCCCGAGGCGGCCACCGAAAAGGCGAAAGACGCGGTGCGGATGTCTGTGGCCAAGGCTCGTTATCTCACCGCCCTTGAAGAACAGCAGTTGCCGGTGACTCCCTCGGCCCTGGTGGTGGGCGGAGGGCTGGCCGGCATGACCTCGGCCCTGGCCATCGCCGAACAGGGCTTCGAGGTGACCCTGGTGGAACGGGAACAGGAGCTGGGCGGCAGGACTTTGCTGCTTACACGGGATCGCTTCGGGAATGATCCACGCACGACCATTGCTGAACTGGTCTCCACCATCCGGCAGCATCCTAAAATCATCGTCCATACCAAGGCGGAAATCGCCGCGGTCTCAGGCTATGTGGGCAATTTCACCACCACCGTGGACACGGACAAGGCAAGCGTCGTGGTCAACCACGGGGTCATGCTGCTGGCCACCGGCGGCAGGCCGTACCAGCCGAGCCAGTATCATTACGGCGAGTCGCCCAAGATTCTCACCCAGCTTGAGCTGGAAAAGAAGCTTGCCGGCAAACAGCCGTTGGCGAAGGCCGCCAAGCAGGTGGTGATGATCCAGTGCGTCGGTTCGCGGGGCGAGGATCTTGCTTACTGCAGCCGGGTCTGCTGCGGCCAGGCTCTGAAGAACAGCCTGCGCCTCAAGAACCTGCGGCCGGACCTCGGCATCACCGTGCTCTACCGCGACATGCGGGCCTATGGCTTTCTGGAAGACAACTACCGCGCGGCCCGGGAAGCGGGGGTGATCTTTACCCGCTATCAGGTGGAACAAAAACCGGAGGTCATTCCCGACAAGGGCGGCGCGGTCAGAGTCCGTTACCACGACCCCCTGCTGGCCGAGACCGTGGAGCTTACCGCCGATCTGCTGGTCCTCTCCGTGGGAATCGTGCCGGAAGACCCCACCACCCTGGCCCGGATGCTCAAGGTGCCGGTGACGGCGAAAAAATTCTTCCTCGAAGCCCATGTCAAGCTGCAGCCGGTGGACCTGCCGGTGGACGGCACCTATGTCTGCGGCCTGGCCCATTCGCCGCGCTCCATGGACGAGACCATCGCCCAGGCCCAGGCGGCGGCGGGCCGTGCCTGCCATCCCCTGGCCCGCGGCTCCATCACCCCGGCGCCCATCGTCTCGAAGGTTGATCCGGAAAAGTGCATCGGCTGCGGCGCCTGCGAGGCCTTTTGTCCGTATAAGGCGATCACCATTTACAAGGAAGACAAAAGCCGCAAGGCACGGACCCTCACCGCCTCATGCAAGGGCTGCGGGGTGTGCGCGGCCCGCTGCCCCACCATGGCCATCGACATGGGCCGCTTTACCCTGGAGGGCATCATGGCCCAGATCAAAGCCTTTGGCGAAGGAGCACGACAATGAGTGATTCATATCAACCGAAAATCCTTGGCTTCCTCTGCAACTGGTGCTGCTACACCGCCGCCGATTCGGCTGGGGTGGGCCGCTACCAGTATCCCCCCAATCTGCGGGTCATCCGGATGATGTGCACCGGCAGGCTAGATCCTTCTTTTCCCCTGGAAGGGCTGGCCACGGGAGCGGACGCTATCTTTGTCGGCGGCTGTCATCCCGGCGAATGCCACTACATCGACGGCAATTACCACGCCCTGGTTTCCGCCTCCTTGGTTCACGAGGCCCTGGACCGGCTGGGGGTGAACCGGGAACGTTTCCTCATCGACTGGGCCTCGGCTGCCGAAGGCCCCAACTTCGTAAAGATCATCACCGCCTTTACCAAACGGGTGGCAGCCCTCGGTCCGCTGGGTTCCTCGGAGGGGCTGGATCAGGCGGCGTTGCGAACCCGTCTTGCCGAAGCCGCCGAAGCGGTTCGCGGCCGCAAGATCCGCACCGGGCTGATCAACGCCTCCCGCGAAATGATGAAGGGAGGGGATTTTTCCAGAAAGACCGTTGCCGGGCTGGTGGCGGAAAAATGCGAAAAGGCTCTGAACGAGCTGTTTGTCTGAAATCTCAACGGGCAGTTCAACCCACACAAGGAGAAGATCATGCTTGAAGTAACGGAATCAGCAATAACCAATCTCAAGGAGCATTTTGCAAAAAACAACCTCGACTCGGCTATCCGGGTGGTCATGCAGAGCAGTTGCTCCGGGGTGGGCCTGGGCCTTGGCCTGGACGCAAAAAAGGACTCGGACAAGGTATTTGAGGAAGGGGGATTCACCTTTCTTGTGGATGGCGGGATGTTTGCCACCACCGGGGCCATCAAGGTCGATTTCGTCAAATCCAGTGCGAGCTGCGGCTGCAGCGGGGGCGGCGGCTTCGCGGTGAGTTCCGAAAAGAAGCTTACCTCGGGCGGCGGCTGCGGCGGTGGCTCTTGCTCGTCCGGTTCGTGCGGCTGTTAAAAATTTGCCCAATCATTTATCAGAAGAATCTAATCATGAAAAGATACCCAGGACAAAGCGGCCATGAGGTAGTGATTATCTGCCCCCGGGGCGGCGGCGCAAAAAAGACCTTCAGTTACCTTAAAAGCCAGGGAGTGGCGGAGACAAAGTTTTTCATCCTGACCGGGGGCGAGGAGAAATGGCCGCACCGTGTGATGCTGGTGACCGGTAAATGATCCGTCGGTTCAGCGCCCCTGTTTATTGATCAATCCGAAACAAAAGAGGAACACCGTGAAAAAACAAATCATTTTGCTGCTGTTATCCATTGTGACATTCATCGCCTTGCCGGCTTTTGCCGGCTCGCCATCCACCACTACCCCGGCGAAGAATGAATTTAGCCGGATCGACACCGAAGAGCTGAAGAAGATGCTGGACACCAAGGAGTCGATGACGGTGATTGACGCCCGTAATCCTGAAGAGTACCAGGAGGTCCACATCAAGGGGGCGATCAGCATCCCGGAACCGAAATTCGCCGAGTATGCCGGCCTGCTTCCGGCCGACAAATCGACGACCCTGGTTTTCTACTGCAACGGGGTCAAGTGCGGCAAAAGCAAGAAGGCGGCGGTCAAGGCTCAGGCTCTGGGCTTTCAAAAAATCCTGATCTATGCCGAGGGAATGCCGGTCTGGGAGGAGAAGGGTCTGCCGATCTACGCCGGGCCGGATTACGAAAAAAAGATCGAAACCACCAAGATTTCCCCAAGGGAGCTTGACGTCCTGATCAAGACCGGGGCCGGCTCCTATACCCTGGTGGACGTCCGCGATCCGGAGGAGTTTGCCGCAGGCCATATCCCCAGCGCGATCAACCTGCCTCTGGCCTCCTTTGCCTCGCAGTCCGGGGTGCTCGACAAAGAGAAAAAAATCATCGTCTATTGCAACTCCGGCGGCCGCAGCTACAACGCCTACCGCAAGCTGAAAAAGCTTGGCTACGAGAAGAACAATCAGGCGATCTTTGCCGACTGGAAGGAAGCGGGGCTGCAGGTGGAAAAAACAGCGAAACAGGAGGACCGGATATGAGTGCGGAAAATTTTACGGTCAGGCCTTACCCGGAGATGTGGGCGGCCCTGGACATGGATGTGCCCCGTTTTGACAAGGCCCGCCAGATGCTGGGTGAGGTTTATGGCAAGATGTTTCTCGGCCAGGTGAACCGTCCAGATCGGATGGCCTATTTCGATGAGATGATCGCCGAGATCTTCGGTCGCCGGGTCGAAGAGTTGCTGGCTGCCAAAAAAGAGGGCAAGCCGGTGGTGGGCACCTTCTGTGTGTATATTCCCGAAGAGATCGTCGTCGCGGCGGGCGGGATCTGCGTCGGCCTGTGCGGCGGCTCGCAGGGCTCGGTGCCGGATGCGGAAAAGGTGCTTCCCCGCAACATCTGCCCGATGGTGAAGTCGGCATACGGCTTCAAGGCGGGCCGGATCTGCCCCTACTTCCAGGCGGTGGATTTCGTCTATGGCGAAACCACCTGCGATGCCAAGAAAAAGACCTGGGAGCTCCTCGACCGGCTGGTGCCCACCCATGTCATGGAAATTCCCCAGATGAAGCGGGCGCGGGACAAAACCTTGTGGCTGGAAGAGGTCCGGGATTTCAAGGCCAAAGTTGAGGAGGTTTGCCACACAAGCATTTCCGCGAACGAACTGGCCGGGGCCATCCGGGTCATCAACGACAAACGCCGGGCCCTCCAGCGGCTCACCGCCCTCAGGGCCGCGAGTCCGGCGCCGATCAGCGGCAAGGACGCACTGCTCATCGAGCAAATCGCCTTTTACGACGAACCGGTCCGCTTTGCCAGGGAGGTCAACCTCCTTTGCGACGAACTGGATGAACGGATCGGCAACGGAGTGGGAGTAGTCCCGGCTTCGGCCCCGCGGGTGATGGTTTCCGGCGTTCCCATGGCCCTGCCCAACTGGAAGGTCCATAACCTGGTGGAGACCGCAGGCGCGGTGGTGGTGGGCGAGGAGTCCTGCATCGGCAGCCGCTATTTCAAGGATCTGATCGACGAAAGCCATACCGCCATGGAGGCCCAGCTCGAGGCCCTCACCGATCGTTACATGCAGATCGACTGCTCCTGTTTTACCCCCAACGACGAACGGGTCGACCAGGTGCTCAAGGAATACCGCGCTTCCGGAGCACAGGGGCTGCTCCATTACTCGCTCCAGTTCTGCCACACCTACAACATTGAGGAGATCAAGATCCGCGAGGCCTGCGAGAAAGAAGGCATTCCCTACCTGGCCATCGAGTCTGATTACTCGCCCGAGGACGTGGGGCAGTTGCAGACCAGGGTCGAGGCCTTTCTCGAACAGATCCGGGGCTGAGCCATGTTCATCGGCATCGATCTCGGTTCACGGACCATCAAGCTGGCGGTGGTCGAAGAGGGCAAGATGATGGCTTCGGCCATTGCCGAGAGCGGCTTCGATCCGGCCAGTCAGGCTCTGGCGATGCTCGCCCCGTACGGCAGGCCGAGGCGGCTGGTGGCCACCGGTTATGGCCGCCATCTTGCCAGGCAGCATTTTGCCGACGGGGTGATCACCGAAATCAAGGCCCATGCCCTGGGGGTACGGCATCACTTTCCGGAATGCCGCTGCATCGTTGATGTCGGCGGCCAGGACGCCAAGGTCATTGCCCTCGATGCCTCCGGCCGGGTGAGCAATTTCCAGATGAACGACAAGTGCGCTGCCGGCACCGGCCGTTTTCTGGAGATCATGGCCCTCACCCTGGGATTTTCTTTAAGCGAATTCGGCGGGGCGGCCCTGGCCGCGGGGGGCGAAACCGTGCTCAACAGCATGTGCACGGTCTTTGCCGAGTCGGAGGTGATCTCCCTCAAAAACCAGGGAATGCCGGCCGACCGGATCGCCAGGGGGGTGCATCTTGCGGTGATCAACCGACTTGCCGCCATGCTCGGTCGCCTTGGCTGCGACGGCACCCTTGCTTTCACCGGCGGGGTGGCAAAAAACCCGGCGATGGTCGCCCTGCTAGGCGAGAGGCTGGGAGAAGGGATACGGCTTCTGGTGCCGGACGCCCCCGATCTTGCCGGCGCCCTCGGCGCGGCCCTGGAAGCGGCCCGGTCGGCGGAGGCGCGCTGATGCCCACCTGGAAAAAGAAGGAGGAGGAAGGGGCAAGCCGATTTGCCCATCTCTGCGAAGCATGCGATGGGCGGCAGCGTCCGGCGTTAAAAAGGGATGGCTGGGAGTTGCTGCGCGAGGGGGAGCCCGCAGCGTGCAGTGAGTGCGCTCTCAACTGCCGCTTGACCGCCCAAGGCCTGTGGGGGGCGGACGAGCAAACCAGGCTTGCCGTTTGCCGAGAATGCCCCGATCTAGCCGCCTGCGCTCTTAAGGGGCGATATTACTGCTGATCGGGGCAGGTGATCGGAATTGCCGGTCTTAATGGGGATCATGGGGCACCATGTCCAATACAGGAGTTTGACCATGGAAAAGGTTCTTCTGGAAATCCATCAAACCCGCCGCTTTGCCAAACGACTGCTGGAAATGACCAAGATCGGGAAAAACGAACGGATTGTCGCCGAGCGGGCGAGGAGGATCCTTGCCGATCTCATGGGCAATCCCCTGCACGAGGAGGCGGAATGCAAGCGCACCCGCCACGGCGAGTTGCGCCTCAATGATTGCCGCAAGTACGATCTTTCCTGCGGCTTTCGGCTCATCGCCCTGAAGAGGGAAAGACGGCTGATCTTCACCCATATCGGCAGCCACGACGACTGCCAGCGCTGGATAGAAAACAATCGTGACTATCAGGACGAAATCGACTCCGTGCCCGTTCCTTTAGTCGGGGTGAACTATAATCTCCAACCGGAACCGTCCGCTACGGCGGAACCAGAGCATGCTGTGCCGGAAAAAGATGAATATGAAGAACAGTTGATGGCAAGAATTAATGAACGATTGTTGCGTGAAATCTTTGCGGGACTCTATAAAAATGCCGACGCCCGGCAAGGGTGAAGAGCCAATCATGCATGCCAAGGAAATGAACATATTGACGTAACGCCACCTTTTCCGAAATTTCCGGACTGACCTTTCATCTCCCTCTATTCTTCTCTTTTTCCCTTAAAGCCATCTCCCTGTTTGCACTGAACCTCTTTCCCCTATACAATGAAAAAAAGCCTCCCGGCACCATCGCCGGGAAAGCCTGCCGAACACAATCCGCACAGGATTTAACTCCATGTTCGATTTCTCGGATCACATAAAGTTCATCATCTCCCTCTTCGCCATCGTCAACCCCATCGGCGCCATCCCCATCTACATCAGCCTCACCGACGGCTACCGTCCGGAAGACCGGGCCAGGATCGTCCGGATCACGCCGGTGGCCGTGGTGGCCATTCTCCTGGTGACCCTGGTCAGCGGCGAGTTCATGCTCCGTTTTTTCGGGATCTCCGTCGGCTCCTTCCGGGTGGGCGGCGGCATCCTCCTCTTGCTCATGGCCATCTCCATGCTCCAGGCCAAGACGAGCCGCACCGCCCATACCAGCGATGAAGCCGAAGAAACCGCGGATCGCGAAACCATCGCCGTGGTGCCCCTGGCCATCCCCCTGCTCTCCGGGCCGGGCGCCATCAGCACGGTTATCGTTTACGCCTACAAGGCAAAAGGACCCTTGGCCTATCTGATCACCAGTGCGGGCATTCTCCTCATCGGCCTGGCAATTTATCTTTCCCTGCTGGCCGCGCCCTACATTGCCAAAAAGCTCGGCAGAACCGGGATCAATATCATCACCCGGATCATGGGGCTTATTCTGGCCGCCATCTCCGTGGAATTCATCACCACCGGGCTGAAAAATATCTTCCAGACCCTGAGCTGATCCCGGCCCCCCCCGGCCGCACACAGGAGATCTCCGGCCATGAAAGTCATTGCTGCCATGAACGGCCTTGTTTCCTCGGATGTCGCGGCGCTCTATGCCCTGCGCTACGCCGCGCTCTTTGACTACACCCTCTGCCTGCTCCATGTGCTCAACCCCGCCGACCGCAGGGAGGAGGTGGAACTGAGCATGACCGCCGCCGAAGAAGCGGCCACCCATTACGGAGTCAAGACCGAACGGGTTTTTCTGACCGGGGAACCGGCCCACGCCATCCGCACATACCTTGCCGCCGCCAGAACCGATACCCTCTTCTGCAGCACCCGGATGCACCGGCGGTTTTTTGAGAACTCGCTCAGCGAAAAACTGAGCCGGTTGTCCCTGCCCGCCAATCTGGCCGTGGTCCGGGTCGCCCATGTGCATGCGGTTTTCGTCACCGAGAACATCCTGCTTCCCATCCGGAAAGATCGGCTCTCCGCCCAGAAATTCGCCTTTTTCAGCTCCATGGCCAAGGCCTTTGGCGCCGCGACGGAGATCTACAGCATCCATCCCGTGGACAGACGCAGGCTGGCCGCCCTGGATACCCGCACCGCCAGGATGCTGTTCCAGAAAATCAACACCCGCCTGAGCCACTACGCCAACACCATGAAGCTCCTGGATATCCCCCTGACCATCAAGCACGCCCTGACCGGCGGGGAGATAGACCAGATCCTCCACCATGTGGCCCGCCATGATTTCCAGCTCATGATCATCGGAGGTAGAAGGGGTTCACCCTTCTCCTGGTTCTTGAAGGAAAACCCCATGGAGCGGCTCTTCTGGCACACGCCGGTGAACACCATCGCCTTCTATGCCAGGGACAGAAAATGATCCAGCTTTTCTCCCTTGACCGCCGGACCCTGCTCCAACGGCTGAAGACCTCGGAAAAGGGCCTGCCCGCCGATCAGGTGGCCCGGCGGCTTGTGGAGTTCGGCCCCAACCAACTGGCAGTCGCGGCGAAGAAAAACTATTCTCTCGCCTATCTGGGCCAGTACACCAATTTTTTCTCCATCCTGCTCCAGGCAGCCGCCCTTCTCTCCTTTGTTGCCGCCCATTATGACCCGGGCCAGGACTACGATGTTCTGGGCTACGCCATCCTCGGCGCGGTGATCATCAACGCCACCTTCACCTTCTGGCAGGAATACCGGGCGGACAAGGCCATGGAAGAGCTGCTCAAGCTGATGCCCGCCACGGTTTCCCTGCGCCGGGAGGGAAAGATTGTCTCCGCCACGGCCCAGGAAATTGTTCCCGGCGACATCATGCTTCTGGAGGAAGGCGACAAGGTGGCGGCGGACGCAATTCTCATCGAGACAAACTCCCTCTATCTCAACCTCTCCTCCCTCACCGGCGAATCCGCCCCCGTGGCCCGCGACCTCCTGCCGGGCGAGGCAAAACGATCGTTGGACGCCAAAAACATGGTCTTTGCCGGAACCACCGTGCTTTCCGGCAGCGGGGTCGCGGTGGCCAGCGCCACGGGCAATGCCACGGAGTTCGGCAAGATCGCCAGCCTGACCAAGAACGTGCGCAAGGCCGTCACCCCCATGCAGCGGGAGATCATCCATCTCACCCGCACCTTTACGGTTATCGCCCTGGGCATGGGCTGCGTCTTTTTCGCCCTTGGCCTCTTCTCCGGCAAGGGATTCATGCTCGCCTCGATCTTTGCCCTTGCCCTCATCGTCGCCAACATTCCGGAAGGATTGCTGCCGACCATCAGCCTGTCTCTCTCCCTGGCCAGCCAGCGCATGGCCCGGCGCAACGCCCTGATCAAGAACCTCGACTCCGTGGAAACCCTGGGCAGCGCCACGGTCATTTGCACCGATAAAACCGGCACCCTGACCAGAAACGAGATGACCCTACAGCACCTCTGGCTGGCCGGCGGCGAGCAGGTGAGCATTTCCGGGGAGGGGTACCGCGAGCCGGGGGAATTCTCCTGTGCCCGGCGGAATGAAAGCACCGAGAGCCGCCTCGCCGCCCTGCTCACGGCGGGGCGGCTCAACTGCCGCGCCACAATCGATGCGGAAGGGTTGCACGGCGACCCCACCGAACTGGCCATTGTCGCGGCGGCCCATAAAATGGGAATTGCCCCACCGGAGATGAAAAAGATCCGGGAGTTCATCTTCACCAGCGAGCGCAAGATGATGTCCTCCGTGTATCAGGAGGGAGAAAAAACCCTCCTTTTTGCCAAGGGCGCGGTGGAGGCGCTGTTGCCCAAATGCACTTCCTATCTGGCCGATGACGGCTCGGAGCAGCCCCTGGACGAAGTCAAGCGGCAAGAGGCCCTGGCCCGGGCAAACGATCTCGAGGATCAGGCCTTCCGGGTTCTGATGATCGGTCGCAACGGCAAGGAGGAGGAAAACGGCCTGACCCTGCTGGGGCTGGTCGCCATCATGGACCTGCCGCGCCAGGGTGTGGCCGAGGCGATGGCGACCTGCAAGAATGCCGGCATCCGGGCCATGATGATCACCGGCGACAATCCCCGCACCGCCGCCGCCATTGCCAGCCAGATCGGCATGGAGCACGACCGGGTTATCACCGGCCCGGAGCTGGAAGGGTTGAGCGACGACCAACTGGAGGAAATCCTGGCCAGCCAAACCGTCCTCTTTGCCCGCATGGCCAGCAGCCAGAAACTGCGCATCGCCACGGCCCTGCAAAACAATGGCGAGGTGGTGGCCATGACCGGCGACGGGGTCAACGATGCCCCTGCCCTCAAAAAGGCGGACATCGGCATCGCCATGGGCCTCTCCGGCACCGAGGTGGCCAAGGAGGCGGCGGACATGGTGCTGCTCGACGACAACTTCGCCTCCATCGTCATTGCCATCGAGGAAGGGAGGACCGTCTATTTCAACGTCAAGAAGTTCGTCACCTATGTGCTCGCCTCGAACGTCCCGGAGATCGTCCCCTATATCCTGCAGTTCTTCCTGAAGATTCCCCTGCCGCTTTCGGTGATCCAGATCCTCTTCATCGACCTGGGCACGGACATCCTCCCTGGCGTGGCCCTGGGCAGCGAACGGCCGGAAAAGAACATCATGAACCGGCCGCCGGTGGGGAGAAACGAAAAGATCCTCGACTGGGAGGTGTTCAAGCGGGGGTATTTCTTTCTGGGGATCATCGAGGCAACCGCGGCCATGACCGCTTTTATCTCCTTTCTCCTGCTGCACGGCTGGCAGTACGGCACCGTCACCCTGGCCGATCCGCTTCTGCACCGGCAGGCCATGACCATGACCCTGCTGGGCGCGGTCACCTGCCAGATGCTCAACGGCCTCACCATGCGGAGCTGGGAATTTTCCGCCTTCAGCCTCGGGCTCTTCTCCAACCGCCTGATGGTGGCAGCCATGGCGGTGGAAGTGGTCTGGATCTGGGCCCTGCTCAACGTACCCCCGGTGCAGAAGGTGTTCAACACCGCCCATGTGCCGCTGAGCGATCTCTGGATCTTGCTGCCCTTCCCCGTGCTCCTTTTTCTGAGCCATGAAGGGTACAAATGGCTGCGCCGCCGCAGGAGCAGCCTGAACACCGCCCAACCGATTCGCCTCCACGCATAGCGCAAACAGCTCCATCATCACGCCCTGGCCGTTTTTTTCTTCGTAACCTTTTTGAAACGTGCTACCATTGCCCAGATAAAAAAATCGGCCTGCGGTCGGCTGCTGCCTTTTCCCCATCAATCGCACGGATGCGCACATCATGACCACCATTGATTTCAACGCCCAGCGCCTTGATCACGCCAAGCAGATCGTCAGCAAGATCAAGCTGCCGGCCCAGCCCACCATCGTCATCGAGATCATCGCCAGTCTGGTTACCCAGGACGCCTCCATAAGCGCCAAGGTCATCAACGTCATCAACTCCCCGTTTTTCGGCCTGGCCAACAAGTGCGAGTCCATTGTCAAGGCCCTCACCTACATGGGGCTGGAAAATTTCCGTAAGGTGGTTCTCACCGCCTGCCTGCAGGATGCCTTGGGCGGCGGCACCGCATCGGACAAGATTTTCTGGGATCATTCCCTGCACACCGCCGTGGCGGCGGAAGCCCTGGCCAAGACCATGCGCGGCATCCTGACCTCCGCGGACATCACCCCGGACATGGCCTACATGGCCGGGTTGTTCCACGACTGCGCCATCCCGATGCTGCTCAAGCGCAATTCGGCATATCAGACATTCACCCATGCCGCCCTCAGCCATAAGCGCGACATCATCCAGGAGGAAGATGCGCTGGTCGGCTCGGACCATTGCGTGGTGGGGGGGCTGCTGGCCAAGACCTGGTCGCTGCCCGAGGCGGTGTGCAAGACCATCATCCACCACCACACCTCCAACCTCGCCGGTCAGGGCGCCGTGCCGGAAAAGCTCATCGCCCTGATCAAGGTGGCCGACTTCATCGCCTACACCTTTGGCTATTCCATCGGCTTGATGGATCGGATCATCGACAACGAATGGGATCCGGAGGAATGGAGCGAACTCAACGAAGGGGTGATGCAGGAACTGCATCTGGGGCCGGACGACCTCATCGACATGAAGGATAGCATCTTCGACCAGCTCTGCGCTCAGTGATCCACGAGCGGGCGCTGCGTTTTTTTTCGAAAAAAAGCGCAGGCCGGCCAGGAAATCGATCCGGGCGGTGTCCCGCCCGCCCGTCTCAGTGAAGAGGAACGATCTTCTCGTCCTTAAGGCAGCATTTCTTGTATTTCTTGCCGCTGCCGCAGGGGCAGGGATCGTTGCGGCCCACCTTGAATTCGCTGTTGCGGGCCGGCCTGGCAGCCGGTACTGCTTGTGACCGCTGCTCCAGCCAGTAGGCATGGATCTCCCGGGCACTGGGCGCAATGCCGTTCTGGATAAGTTCCGCCTCTTCCATGCTCAGTTCATGCCCCCGCCAGTTGGTGACCTCGGCAAAGGAGGCTATGGGCGCCATCGAGGGCAACAGCCGTTCCATGGCGGGGTTCCAGTGTTCCGCCGCCAGGGTCACGCCCAGCCAGTACCCTTCGCACCACTCATCGACCACGGTGTAAGTTTTGCCCTTGACCGTGCGTTCCATGAAGATCGGCTCGAAATCCTCCGGGCTTTCCATCAGCATGACGGAGATGGAGTTCATGTGCCGCACCATCAGCGCAAAGATCTCTTCGAATTCTTTCTCGCTCTCCCAATCCGGCTCAAAATCGCCCCACACCGCCGGCAGCCATCGCGAGGGCACCATCGTCACCGGCCCGCTGACGATGGCGGTGAACAGCCCGTCCAGAGTGGAGATGCCCAACACCCCCTCGTCCTTGCCCTCGGTGTCGGCGTCTTCGTCGATGCGATCCAACAGAAAATTGTCGAGTCGGTCGAGTTCTTTCTCGGTCAATGGCTTGGATAGATTTTTCACGGTGTATTCCTCCTGATTTCAGGCAACCAGAAGCTGCTGGAACATGGCGTCGATCAGCTTTTCGCTCTGCTGCTGGGACTGGGTGAGTGTGGCCTTGAGCTGGTCGCAGAGGGCCATGAGTTCATCGATCTTGGCGACGATGCGGTGTTGTTCGGCGAGAGGGGGAATCGGAGCAGGATACTTCCTTAACATTCCTAATGACACAAATGATTGCACTCCACCAGCAGCCTCTGCTTTCATATTATTTGAAGCAATTGATAAAAACTTGCACAAATATTCTGGTACAGAAAATTGTTTCACATAGTACTTAAAAATGGCGACATTCTTAATGCTAAAATCATCTTCTATATCAACGATCACAGGATTACCAATACTACCTATCATTGCAAACAAGATGTCAAATTTATCGACACCAGATCGCTCCTTAATTTGAAGGTGATCTTTTTCCGAAATGAATTTGATTTCTGTTAAGTCCAGTTTTCCAGAGGAAAGATTTTTGCTGGTTACTAAAGGGTACCCTTGGGGTACATACCTAGGAGTGTCATGGGTCCCGTCTCGGACATCATAAACGTCATTTAGCCTTGCCCAAACCCACCCTTCCGGCACTTCAAACAGCTTTTCCGCATCGCTAATTTCCGGCAAGGGCTTCTGCTTTTTAATCTTCCCTTCCTTGATGAGCCGAGCTTTTTCCTTGGCGATTTTTTCCAGCAACACGCTAGCCGGTTCGTCGTTGGGGTCTTGGGGCACGAGTTTACCCTGGACTGCGAGTTGGAGGATGCTCTGTTTGAGCTGGTCGATGGACTCTTCGGTTGTGAACAGGGTGTCGAAATGGCCGGCGATGCGGTGCCAGGCCTCGGCAAATTCCTGATGATCGGCGGCAGTGGTGAGGGTGGCGAGCAGGTTTTCCACCAGGGTTTGGTGGGTGGCGCTGCTGTCACCCTGTTGCTGTTCCAGCCGGTCGCAGAGGGCCATGAGTCCATCGACCTTGGCGACGATGCGATGTTGTTCGGCAAGGGGGGGTAATGCAAAAACAATATTCTTGATTTGAACCGTGCTTAAATTTGGTATCGCACTCCCCATAGATTTAGCTAAATTCTCAACAATTTTAGTTGTAAGAGGGTAGAAGAGATACTCAACATCCAAGCAGTATGGTGAAATTTTCCCAACGCGCTGATTTATATAAAAAATTTCATCAGTTCTGTTAAAGCCCAACTTTCCAGTTGTCGCACCAGACATTGCGATTAGCAAATCACCTTTGATAACTTTGAAAAAATCATCAAGGCCGGCAACAACATCTTCTTTGACTCGTGACATCGAACCATTTGTTAATTCACCGTTTTGAATATCTCCTATTTTGACAATACCTATCCCTGTCTCAACAAAATCACTACTTTTAAAGGCAAACCCATTTACAAAATCAGAAACTTCGCCAAGCCTTGCCCATTTCCACCCCGGCGGCAACTCAAACGGGTTTTCCTCTTCGCTGATCTTCGGCAACGGCTTCTGCTTTTTGATCTTCCCTTCCTTGATCAGCCGATTTTTCTCCTTTTCGATTTTCTCCAGCAGCACGCTGGCCGGTTCGTCGTTGGGGTCCTGGTCCACCAGCATGCCGCGCACGGCCAGTTCCAGAATCAGCTCCCGTAGCTTCTTGATTCCATAGGGGCTTCGATTCGCCGCACTGACGCGGCCCCGGCCGCCATTGGCTTTGGTTACCGGGGCAGCGGTCCAGATATCGAGATGATCGGCAATCAAATGCATAATGATGAATGGAGAATGAAGAATTGTAAGTGTTGGGAAATCTCAGCCATTGCCCGCACCAGAAGCAAGAAGATTCAGGATCAGACGGACCAGCAGATCCTTCTGCCTGGGATCGCTTTCCGCGATCAGCAGGGCCAGGGCGACCAGGCCGTTGTCGTTGATGCCGGATTGGTCGAGCAGGTTGTTTTCCCGCAGGAAGAGCAGAAAGAGAAAGGAGCCGATGCGTTTGTTGCCGTCGCTGAAGGGGTGGTCCTTGATGACGAAGTAGAGGAGATGGGCCGCCTTTTCCTCGACGCTGGGGTAAAGATCCCGGCCGCCGAAGGTCTGGTCGAGATTGCCGAGGATGGCCTGGAGAGCGTGCTCCCGCTCCCGGCCGAACAGGTCGGTGGCCTCGCCCCGGCCGGCCAGATCGGAATGCAGGGCGGTGATGGCTGCCCGGGCCTGGTGATAAGCAAGGGATTTCCCCGCGCCGTGCCGATCCTTGGGCAGCTCCAACCTGTCTTCATCGTATTGCAGAAGCAGCGACCAGGACTTGGCATAGCGGCTCACCACCTCCAGAACCGCCTTGCCCTCGTCGGTTATCAAATCATGGCGCTGCAAGGTCCGGGAAAGAAGAGCAACCGCCTCTTCCATCTCGGCGAGCCCCTTCTCGGCCAGACGGCGCTGGTTCACCGTATAGCCCTGGACGAGATGCTGCTTCAAAACATTGGTGGCCCAGATGCGGAACTGGGTGCCGCGGAGCGATTTGACCCGGTAGCCGACGGAGATGACCACATCCAGATTGTAGTGCTTTGTGCGATAGCTCTTTCCATCCGCGGCAGTTGTCAAGCATTCCTTGACCACTGCCTGCTCGGGCAACTCTCCCTCTTTGAAGATATTGCGGATATGGAGGCTGATATTCTGTTTGGTCTTGTCGAACAGTTCCACCATCTGGGCTTGAGTCAGCCAGACCGTCTCATCGGCAATCTGGACATCCAGCCGTGTCTGCCCGTCATTCGTCTGATAGAGGATCACCTCGCCATGGGCGGGCTGCCCGAAATTCTGCATTCTCAATTCTTCATTCTTCATTTTTCCCTACCCAGACAACCCATGAGTTCCCTCTTCAAAGCCTCCCGA
The DNA here is from genome assembly GCA_002841785.1 of Deltaproteobacteria bacterium HGW-Deltaproteobacteria-3. Taxonomy (GTDB): domain Bacteria; phylum Desulfobacterota; class Desulfobulbia; order Desulfobulbales; family Desulfurivibrionaceae; genus Thiovibrio. Next base: position 37,893 of record PHAW01000005.1, read on the forward strand.
GTCTCTGTCACCTCAGCCTGAAGCTTGCGATATTTTCTCAGCAGCTCATCGGGATCGTGGCTCTCAATTTCGCCGACATGGGGGTTCTTGACATCCAGGTTGTAGCCGGAAGCCTTGATCTGCCCGATGTCCACCTTCCAGGCGTGTTCGTTTTCCTCCCGGTTTTCCCACCAACCCTTTTCCGGCCCGAACTCCTCGATGCGCATGGGCTTGGTCTTGGAGTAGGACTTGCAGCCTGCCGGATAGGGGTGCTCGTAGTACCAGATCTTCCTGGTCGGCGTGCCTTTGACAAAGAAGAGCAGGTTGGTCTTGATGCCGGTGTAGGGGCTGAACACCCCGTTGGGCAGCCGGACAATGGTGTGCAGGTTGCACTCGTCAAGCAGCTTTTCCTTGATCCTGGTCTTGACCCCCTCGCCGAACAGGGTGCCGTCCGGCAGGACGATGGCGGCCCGGCCGCCGTCCTTCAAGAGATGCATGATCAGGAGCAGGAAGAGATCGGCGGTTTCGCGGGTGCGGAAGGCGGCCGGGAAGTTCCCCTCGATGCCGTCCTCCTCCATGCCGCCGAAGGGCGGGTTGGTGATCACCACGTCCACCCGCTCCTTGGGGCTGTAGTCGCGCAGGGGCCGGGCCAGGGTATTGTTGTGGCGGATATTGGAAGGTACCTCGATGCCGTGCAACAGCATGTTGGTGGTGCACAACAGATGCGGCAGGGCCTTTTTCTCCACCCCATGAATCTGCTGCTGCAAGACCTGCTCGCCGGCCGCGGTGTTGACGTATTTGGCCCGAATGTGCTCGATGGTGCAGGTGAGAAAGCCGCCGGTGCCGCAGGCCGGGTCCAGCACCTTTTCGCCGAGCCTGGGGTCGATCATATCGACCATGAACCGGGTCACGGCGCGGGGGGTGTAGAATTCCCCGGCGTTGCCGGCGGACTGCAAGTCTTTCAATATCTTTTCATAGATATCGCCGAACTGGTGACGGTCGGCGGAACGGTTGAAGCTGATCTCCTCGATCTTGTTGATCACCTGCCGGATCAGGGTGCCGTTTTTCATGTAGTTGTAGGCATCCTCAAAGACGGTGCGCACCACCAGCCCCCGGCCGTTGGTGGTGGAGGTGATCGGGATATCCTTGAGCGCCTTGAACAATTCGTTGTTGATGAACTCCAGCAGCTCTTCACCGGTCATGCCCTCCGGGTCGGCGGCCCAGTTGCGCCAACGCAGCCGCTCGGGGATCGGCGACTTGTAACGGTCGCCCAGCAGTTCCAGCTCCTGTTCCTGATCGTCGAAGATCTTTAAAAAAAACATCCAGACCAGTTGCCCGATGCGCTGGGCGTCGCCGTCAACCCCGGCGTCCTTGCGCATGATGTCCTGGATGGATTTGATGACGTTACCGATTGACATGGGAAACCTTTGGGAATGGAGAATTATGAATGCAGAATGTAGAATTAACTGCGGTTGAAAGAGATCTCGTGCATCAGAAGAAGTAAACTCCTTGGTGTGTCCTTCCTGTTTTTTCCATTCTGCATTCTCCATTCATCCTTCTTCATTTTAAATTTGCCTCGGCATTCTTGATGATGGTCGTGAAAATGGCGATCAGTTCTTGGGTTTCCTGGTGAAGCTCCGCAAGCTTTTGGACAGGAACCGTACCGCTTTCACCTATCAGCTCCAACCAGTAGCTGGTTTCGTCGAGCTCTTTCAGGCAGTCGCCCATTTTGGCAATAAATTCGGCTTTCGACCGTGCCCGGTCAGCCTCCCGATAATTCGCCCCCACCGAGGTGCCGGAGCGGAGCACCTGTTTGCCCATGACCTGTGAAGCAGTAGACTTAGGAAGGGCCGAATACATCCGGATCACCCGCAGAGCAAAGCTCTTGGTCCGGTCTTTCAAGTTTTTCCCATTCTGCATTCTCCATTCAACCTTCTTCATTACTTCTATGCCACTTCGTATAACCGGCACTCCAGCTCGCGCAGGGCCTGCTCGTACCCGCTCTTGCTGCCGAAGCTGTCGATGATTTCCTTGGGGGTGCCGAAGCGGTCCAGGGGATGGATCTTGAGGATCTGAATATCCTCGATGGCGGTGATCCCTTCATCGGCGTACTTGTCGAGGAGGGCATCCAATACCGCCTGGGCCTTGGCTGCATATTTGGTAAAGTAGTTGCGCTTGCGGACCTGTTCGGCCCGCTCCCTGCGGGTCAAGGGCGGCTGGCCAAAGGCGACATGGCAGATCAGGTCGAAGGGGCCGTAATCGCGGCCCACCTCCTCGGAAAGCGCTTCGAGCAGAACGCCCTGTTCTTCCAGCTCTTCGATGATCGCCCGCTTCTTCTCGGAGCCGCTCCATTCCCGCAGGAAGTCATCCAGGGAAGAATACTTCCGGCTGATCGCCTTGCGGGAGTAATCCTTGAGCGATTCAGTGATCAGCTTTCCGTCCTGGCCGTAATACTGCACCCGTTCGGAAACCACCAGCACTTCCACGTCATTGATGACATATCGGACCCGGGTGGGATCACTCTCGCCATCAGGGGGGAAGGGGCCACCAATAATGCCGCCCTCTGAGTCCGGCTCGAAACCACCGGCACCTGGTTCATCATCCGCTTCATCCGGCGGCACCGGAGAATCATCCGGGCCGGGTTGGTAGATCTGAACCGGGTCGCCGTCGAAATCTGGGTCGGCGAAAAGCTCGGTGGCCTTCCTGAAATCCATGATCGTGAAGTAGAGCTTGCCGTAATCCTCGTTGATTCGGGTGCCCCGGCCGATGATCTGCTTAAACGAGGTCATGGACTGGATGGATTGGTCGAGGACGATGAGCTTGCAGGTCTGGGCGTCCACCCCGGTGGACATCAGGCGCGAGGTGGTGGCGATGACCGGATACCGGCTTTCCGGATCGATGAAGTTGTCCAGTTCTGCTTTGCCCTCGTCGTTATCGCCGGTGATCCGCATCACATACTTGCGGCTTTCCGCATTGAGATCCGGGCTTTGGTTGACCATGGCCTGGCGCATCCGCTCGGCGTGGTCGATATTTTCGCAGAAGATGATGGTCTTGTCGTAACGGTTGGTGGCCGTGAGGAACTCGCTGACCTTGCGGGCCACCAAGGCGGTGCGTTGCTCCAGAATCAGGTTCTTGTCAAAATCCTTCTGGTTGTAAATCCGGTCTTCAACCTCCCGGCCGTACTTGTCGAGCTTGCCCTTCTCCGGGCGGTAGCCGATGAGGTCCTTGTCCAGATCGATCCGCACCACTTTGTAGGGGGCGAGGAATCCGTCTTCGATCCCCTGCTTGAGCGAGTAGGTATAGACCGGCTCGCCGAAGTAATGGATGTTGGAGATTTCCTTGGTTTCCCTGGGGGTGGCGGTGAGGCCGATCTGGGTGGCGGCGTTGAAGTATTCGAGGATCTCCCGCCAGGCCGAATCATCGGCGGCGCTGCCGCGATGGCACTCGTCAACGATGATCAGGTCGAAGAAATCGGGGGAGAACTGCCGGTAGATATTCTTCTCCTCCTCGGTGCCGGAAACCGCCTGATAGAGGGCGAGATAGATCTCGTAGGACTTGTCCACCATGCGGTGCTTGACCTTGGTCATGGCCGGGCCGAAGGGCTTGAAATCGTTGACCATGGTCTGATCGATGAGGATGTTGCGGTCGGCCAGGTAGAGGATGCGCTTTCTGCTGCGGGATTTCCACAGCCGCCAGATGATCTGAAAGGCGGTATAGGTTTTGCCGGTGCCGGTGGCCATGACCAGCAGGATGCGATCCCGGCCTGTGGCGATGGCCTCGATGGTGCGGTTGATGGCGTTCAACTGATAGTAGCGCGGGTTCTTGTCGGTGCCGTCGAAGTGGTAATCCTGGGTGACCAGGGGTTCGCTGCTTTCGCCTATGCCCTTCCAGACGCAATAGCGCTGCCAGAGTTCGGCAGGAGTCGGAAACCCGTGCAGGGGCAGTTCCCGTTCCACCACCCCGGAAGTGACGGTGCGGTCATGCTCCAGAAAAGTATCGCCGTTGGAGCTGTAGACAAAAGGCACATCGGCCAGTTCACCATAGGCCAGGGCCTGCGGCATGCCGGCCCCGACGGAATGGGAATTGTCCTTGGCCTCGATGATGGCGATGGGAATGTTCGGCTTGTAATGAAGGATGTAATCGGCCCGTTTGATGGAGCCGCGCTTGACCAGACGCCCCCGGACCATGACCCGCCCGGCGGTAAGGGGAAATTCCTCGCGAATCTGGGTGTGGATATCCCAGCCTGCATCATTGGTCAGCGCCGGGGTGATGTACTTGGTGCAGATATCACGTTCAGATAGTGCTTTTTTGTTCATAAGCAACCCACGGCCCGAGACGGTTTTGTCCTGACAAAAAGACGAAGAGGATCATCTCAGTGATATGGCAAAAAATCAGTGGCGTCCACTGGTTATTACCGTATTGCCCTCCAAATCACCTTTAAATTGCAAAAGGCTTAGAGTTTGCCCGCTGCTCAGTGATCCCCGGCAGACGCCTCGCTCTTGGCGAAAAAGGCGCAAGCCCTTTCCCTTGCTTGCGCCAGGGAACCGCTGGATTGCACACCCGAAGCAAAATGATGCCCAAAGGGATAGTTCTTGGCGAAATAATGGGTGAATTCCTTGAGGCGGCCCAGACGCCGTTCCGGCAGGAAGCTTTCCTCAAGCAGCTCGATGAAGCGCAGATACAGGGCCGGCTTGTTCACCGCCCCGACCTCAGGGCCAAGGTTGTACAGCCCGTGGGCCAGCTCGGCGAAGATCCAAGGTTGGATAGCCGCACCCCGGCCGATCATGAGGCCGTCCGCCCCTGATTGGGCCAGGCAGTTCCGGGCGTCCTCCACCGAAAAAATCCCGCCGTTGGCCACAACCGGGATGGTCACCCAGCTCTTCACCTTTCCAACCCACGGCCAGCGCGGCTTGCGCACGAACGGCTCACCCCGGAGCCTGGCGTGGACGGAAAGCAGATCAATCCCCTCTCCCTCCAGCATCCGGCAGAAATCGCGCAGCTTGTCCTCATCCAGGGTCTCGCCCAGCCGGATTTTGGCGGTAAGCGGCAGCTCGGTCTGCTTTCTCGCCGCCGCCACCAGGGTCTGCACCAGCGCGGGCTCCTCCATGAGACGGCTGCCCGCCCCCATGCGGCGGACGGTGGGCGCCGGACAGCCCAGATTGAGGTCAATGACCTCTGCCTGCAATGCGTGCAGTTTGGCAATGGCAGGGGCGACCTCCTCCACCCGGCTGACCAGCAGTTGATACGACAGGGGGATTTCCTGGGGGGCACGGACCAGATAGGGGGAGAGGGCCGCGTTTTCCATGGGCAGCCGCTTGGCGGAGAGCATCTCGGTGGACAACAGGCCGATGGGGCCCTGTTCCAGAATGAGCCGCCGCAGGGCAGAATGGGTCAAGCCGGCCATGGGCGCCAGAAAGAGCGGGGGGGAAATCTCCAGCCCCTTCAGCCGGATGGACTGCACCTTATCCATGCAGGGCTTTCCGGTGGTATTTTTCATGCAAACATAACATGGCTTATTCCCGGCCCAGCAGTTTGCGGCCCAGCGCCCCTATTTTGGATTCCCGGTTCCCGAGAAAATCCAGATCAGCCTTGGCCTCCAGCTCCGGCCGCTGCGCAAGAATCAATTCGGCCGCGATTTCAGCCCCGCCCACGGTCAGCTCCTTGCAGGTGGCGCCGTTTTTTTCCTTGCGCCGCCTGAGCAGCACCCGGCAGCAGGTGGCGGAGAACCGGGCGCGGAAACGGTCGTGCATCTCCTTGGCAACCTTTTCAAACTCCTTGGCCTTCATCCCGCCTGGTTGCCGCGGCCCGAGAAAAAGGCTGATGGCAACCTCGGCCCCGGCCAGCGCGCCGCAAGTGCACCCGGCTCCCCCCATGCCGTGGCAGAAACCTGAGCCAAGGCGAACGGCCAGTTCAGGGCTGAGATCGCCGCGAAACCCCTGATTGATGACGACAATCACCGATTCGGAACAGCAGTAGCCCCGGGCCGAAAAGATATTGGCTGCCCGTTGGCCGATCAGCTCGATGATGCGGGGTGTGTTTTCTTGGTTTTTCATGTTCATTCCAGTGTTGTTCGGTTGGGGAATTGCAGTATCAAACAAAACGTCCAAATCCCCCCTGGCCCCCCTTTGCCAAAGTGGGGAAATCAATCTTTCCCTTTGCGTTAAGTGGGGGGCACTTCATACTTCCCCCTTTAACAAAGGGGGATTGAGAGGGATTTACCGAGCGACGATGCAGCCCCGGACAATGACCATTTCATCCCGTTGCCAAAAAGACCAACCCAAAACTCATCCCGCCCCAGCCACGACCATCCCATATACCACAAAAGGCCGGCCGGATCACCCACAATCCCGGCCGGCCCTTAACCTTGCGCCTTTAACCTGTAACCTCTCTTCATCCCCTGCCGAAGGTAAGCCCTGCCTCGCCGCGGTCCACCACGATGGTATCGCCCTCACCAAAGGTGCCATCCAGGATCTTCATGGCCAGGCCGTCCTGGACATAGCGCTGGATGGCGCGCTTGAGCGGCCTTGCCCCGTAACTCGGGTCGTAGCCCACCTCGATCAGGTACTCCTTGGCCGCGCCGGTCAGGCTGACGGTGAACTTCTGCTCTGCCAGCCGCTGGGTGAGCAGCGCCACCTGGATGTCGATGATCCGGGCAAGATGCTCCTTGCCCAGGGAGTGGAAGATGATGATCTCGTCGATCCGGTTCAAGAACTCGGGCCGGAACTGGGCGTGGAGGATGGCGTCGATCTGGGTCTGCATCTCGGCCCGCCTCCCCTCGCCCATCTCCATGATCATCTGGCTGCCCAGGTTCGAGGTCATGATCAGGATGGTGTTCTTGAAATCCACGGTTCTGCCCTTGCCGTCGGTTAACCGGCCGTCGTCCAGAATCTGCAGCAGCACATTGAACACATCCGGATGCGCCTTTTCGATCTCATCAAAGAGGATGACCGAATATGGCCTGCGCCGCACCGCCTCGGTGAGATAGCCGCCCTCCTCGTAGCCCACATAGCCCGGAGGCGCGCCGATCAGGCGGGAGACCGAATGTTTTTCCATGAACTCGGACATGTCAATCCGGACCATGGCCTTTTCCGTGTCAAAAAGAAAATGGGCCAGGCTCCGGGCCAGCTCGGTCTTGCCCACCCCGGTGGGGCCTAAAAAGATGAAGGAGCCCAGGGGCCGGTTGGGGTCCTGGAGCCCGGCCCGGGCACGGCGCACCGCGTTGGCCACGGCAGCAATGGCCTCCTGCTGGCCCACCACCCGGCGGGCCAGTTCGGTGTCGGCGTGGACCAGCTTTTCCTTTTCCCCGGAGAGCAAGCGGTCCACCGGGATGCCGGTCCACTTGGCCACCACCTGGGCCACATCCTCCTCATCCACCTCTTCTTTCAGCATCTTGCGATCCTGCTGGATCTCGGCCAGATGGGCGTTCTCCGCAGCGAGCTGCTTTTCCAGCTCCACGATCTTGCCGTAGCGGATCTCCGCCACGCGGCTGAGATCGCCCTGGCGCTCGGCCTGCTGCTCGGCAACCCTCGCTTCGTCGATGCCGCTCTTGATGGTGCGGATCTTCTGGATGATGTCCCGCTCAAGATGCCAGTGCCCCTTCATACTGGTAAGGGTCTCGTTGAGTTCGGCCAGCTCGCCCTCGATCTTGGACAATCGCTCCTTGGAGGCAGCATCGCTTTCCTTTTTCAGCGCCTCCCGCTCGATCTCCAGCATGATCTTCTTGCGCTCCACCTCGTCGATCTCGGTGGGCATGGAATCGATCTCGATCCGCAGCCGGGAGGCCGCCTCGTCGATGAGGTCGATGGCCTTGTCCGGCAGGAAGCGGTCGGTGATATAGCGGTTGGACAGGGTCGCCGCCGCGACGGTGGCCGAATCCTTGATCCGCACCCCGTGGTGGACCTCGTATTTTTCCTTGATCCCGCGCAGGATGGCGATGGTATCGTCAAGGCTCGGCTCCTGCACCAGAACCTGCTGGAAGCGGCGCTCAAAGGCGGCATCCTTTTCGATGTACTTGCGGTATTCGTTCAGGGTGGTGGCGCCGACGCAGTGCAGCTCGCCCCGGGCCAGGGCGGGCTTGAGCATGTTGGAGGCGTCC
>PHAW01000159.1 GCA_002841785.1 Deltaproteobacteria bacterium HGW-Deltaproteobacteria-3
CATCAGCGCGAACACACCCCAGCCCAGGTATTCACGCGTGTAAGCGGCGTAGCGCTCGGGTTCCGAGGTCAGTTTGGCTCGAACCTCTTTGGCCAACTCGTCGCCGGGATTGGCTTCAAGCCATCGGCGCATGGTGAGCCATTTTGCCGCCTCGTATCTGTCCCAGCCGTCTTGGTCAGCCAGAACCATTTCCACGACGTCGTAGCCAAGGCGGCCGAAATACGCGATAAGTTCCGGCAGCAGGAGAAAATCGGAGATTGAGCCGGCAAGGCACCCCTTGGCAACATCTTCCGTCGGCGGCAACTGCCGCCAGTATGGCTCGCCGATGAGGATGATCCCGCCGGCGCGCAGGCTCAGCGCCAGAAGCTCGATAGTGCCGGCGACGCCCCCACCGATCCAAGTGGCGCCGACACAAGCTGACACACCGACCTTCTCGTCAGAGACATAACCGGCAGCATCGCCATGGATGAACGTGACTTGATCGGCGACGCCGAGTTCTTCAGCACGGAGTTTCGCTTGCTCGGTGAACAACTGGCTCATGTCGATGCCGGTGCCGATGAGGCCGTGATCGCGCGCCCAGGTGCACAGCATCTCCCCCGAACCGCTGCCGAGGTCGAGCACCCGGGCCCCCGATTCCAGACGTAGCGCCGCGCCGAGAGTGGCGAGCTTTTCGGGGGTGATCGGATTGTGGATGCGGTGAGCACTCTCAGTGATGTTGAATATCCGCGGGATGTCCATTGTGGGAAATTTCTTTACGGGTACCTTCTGGGGTCAACGACAAAGCTCAGTGGAAACCTGGCCGCCGGCCAGGTTTCCACTGAAGTACATTGTTATGCGGATCATGAATATGGCACATATAAAATTGTTCCACCTTCGTTCACTGTCTTTTTGAGCAGTTCTGGTATAGGTTGCCAGTTCTTCCTCAACTGTCTAAAAAAAGTGCTGTCTGTGGGCACCCCAAGTTCTCTTTCAATAAATAGTCCAGAAATCTCTTTCATCAAGGGCAGGTCATCCTGCATTCGACGTTTGTCCTTGTAGTTATCGGGATTCACCAATGGAGTCCCGTTGGCGTGGGCCACGGCGCAGCGGCCTTGGTGGTAGAGGTATGCCCCAATATCGTCCTCTGTTTGCTGAAGGATTGCCAGTCGGTCCAACGCCGGTTGATACCAAATATGTTCAAAATTTTCGTTAATCCAGCGCTTTTGATCTGCCCCACTTCCATAAAGTATATTTAGTACCTTAAAAAAACTAAGGAAAGCGAAGGGGGCCGAGTTAACACTCATGCCCTCGCGATATAGGCCAAGAGCTAAGTCGGCCTTAGGAGAACTCGCCGCTGGAAGGTATATGTAGTCCCAGGGTTCAACCTGGGCCCACACCGACCTTTCGTAAGTTCCCTGCCCAAGTCGGCCAGGCCTTTCTGGATTGTTTGAACCACTAGCAAATAGCTCAACTACACCGCCATTTTTAGACCACACCAAGCGACTCAGGAATCTCCCCGCAACTGTCCCACCAACTTCGAAAGAGGTCTTATTGGGATCGAACACGGAGATTGTGCAGGCAAGTTCTATCGGATCGTGTAGCTCCTGCCGCCGTGGTTGAAGCACGAGGCGGTAGCCTTCAAATGGGATTTCAACCTGAGCATTTGGCCAAGAGAAATGAGGCGTAACAGCTAAATCAAGCCATTTCATTCAAGTCCTCTGTTCCTCAATGTGCATAACGCACGGCTCACGCGCCGTTTTGGAGCTGCAAGGCAGCGGAAAATCGGTCGCCGTGCAGCCGATTGTTATGAATCATTTAAGCTTATCTATCCGAAGAAAAGTATTTCCAACCTCATCTGAATAATCCTGAATGATCCTTGCAATTACGATGTGATCGATGGTCGGCTCAAGAAATAAAAGCGTTATAGTAATCTGCGACAAGCTGATTGCAGCAGCGTGAGCAGGATCCGTCATTCCGGAATTACTTTGACCAACCAGCAATATGTCTGCCTTTGCCTCACAGAGCCCCAGCCTATTTCTCATTCCCTTGGCTCCGGAATGTATATTCTGGCTGGCCCATTTGTAATAAGGGCGCATAAGGTGGGAATGGGGTCAGGCTGGACATTTTGCCATTTGTGCCTTGAAAGTCAGAAAGGCAGAAAGTCAAGCCTGACCCTTGCTTGCTTGTGACCCTTGCTTGCTTGCTTGCTGCCAACGTCCCCTTGACCCTGCCCTGAAATAGTTTCAGCGAAAGCAGCCCCCGGCGGTCAGGTTGATTTTATTGTTGGGCAGCAGTTCATTTTTGCCCTTTTTCATTAACCAGGAGGGACATAGCCATGATCCGAGAACTTGACTATCCACTCACTGGACAAGAAGCAGTAGAAGCCATAAGCAAAATTCTGGGGCAATGAACGATTTTTCTCCGAGCGACAACTAAGTAATACAGACCTTCTAAAAGGCAAGATTGTTGTTGAAGCAAATTTTCAGCCCCAGTTTGGACTGGCCCAGATATTCTTTACTGACGGCACTCACGCACAGTTCGCCGTCGAATTTTCGGCGGCGAGTGTCCAAGAAAAGCTTCAAAAGTTTGAGACAACCATCCAATTTCTTGGGGCTTTATTAGTAGGCCCCGTTAACCCCGCTACGGGTGACAACTATCGACATGTCTTTCAAAAGCAATCTTAGTTGTAGTGTCTGTTGTGGATAAGGAGTTTGAGATTCCTATTGCACTGTTTGAATCCCCACAAGTCTTGCAACGCCAGGAGCCACTGAATACTGATTTGTCTCTGCCTACTTCGATGACGCCTTGGATTCCTTTGTACTCGTAGATGTTTTAGACATTGTTTATCCTTTGGATAATTTCGTGTTTTAGCGGTAGCCCAAGTTCTCTAGGCACTTTGTGGTCTCACTGCTGATATGTATTTCAACAAACATATTTCCGGCCAATCCATTAGCCTGAGCAGATTGCATGCCGTATTGCCGGCAACTCATTTGGTCTCGACGAAATTGCTCTTCTGTCGCCCCATCCTTGTGCCAGACTCTCGGTTGTTGTGCTGCACAGGAAGTAAACAAGATAGCAGCTACAACAATAAGGATGACTTTTTTCATAATGTTCTTTCCCTCAATTTGACGTTACCGGGCGTTTGCATCGTTCGCCGCCCAACATTAATATTACACGGATTTCCTCTTTTGCCCGGACTATCGTCTTGGTTACCCCAAGAAAGGGTAAACCAGGCCAACCCTGACGCATTGCATGCCTGGATTTTCCTGATTACGGGGCAATATGGGATGTTATGCGGAATACGGATAAATCGTGCGAATTCTTATTCGTCCGCTGTTTCGCCGCAATTTCTGGGCAACATATGCACCGTCAGCTACAATCGCATGCACCTAACAGATTGTCAATGCTGAAAAAATACGGGAATAGTTGGCGTGCGCGGGGAGAAGCAGGGGAGTATTTGAATGGATAGGCAGATAAAGCGGGAACCCGAACAGGATTTCCCGCCTTTCTCCCTTCAGACTTGCGGTTTCCTTACAGGACTTCCAGCATTTTGGCCAGCCCCTCGGGGGTGTCGAACTGGAAGCAGCGGTGTTCGTAGTCAGGCGGGATGATCTTGCCCAAAAGCCCGGTGAGCACCGTCTTGGGGCCGACCTCGATAAAGACCCGCACCTCCTCGGCCATCAGCCGTTCCACGATCTCCAACCAGCGGACGGTGGAGGCGATCTGACGCGCCATGATCTGCCGGATCGCGGCAGGGTCGCTCTCGGAAGCGGCAGTGACGTTGAAGAGAACCGGCGTGGCCGGGGCGTTGAAGGTCACCTTGGCCATGGCCGCCTCGAAATCCGGGACCGCGCCGGCGATCAGCTCGCTGTGCCAGGCGCCGCTCACCTTGAGGGTGGCGCTTTCCACGATCCCGCGCACCGCCTCGATGGGCAGCTTCACCACGGCCTGCATGCCGCCGGGATTAGCGGCAGCCTCGCGCTCCATCAAGCGGCCGCGTTCGGTGACCAGACCCAGGGTATCTTCGGGGCTGACGATCCCGGCGGCGGCAAGCGCTCCGTATTCGCCCAGGCTGTGACCGGCAAAAAATGCCGGTTTTACCCCGGCCTTGGCCAGAGCCTGCCAGCAGATGAGATTCATCACGGTCATGGCCGGTTGCAGATGCACGGTGCGGGTCAGCTCCTCCATGGGTCCGTCCTGACAGAGGCGGACGAGCGGAAAGCCGCTGATTTTTTCCGCCATGCCCATGAGGGCTCGGGCCTCGGGGTCTGTTTCAAGAAATTCCTTGCCCATGCCCAGAAACTGGGAGCCTTGCCCCGGAAAAAGAACCGCTATTTTTTGCTCTGCCATAACTGAACTCCGATATTTATTTTTTTCTTGTGATATCAATATATTAAAAGAAAAACAAAGCACCCTTCGACAGGCTCAGGGCGAACGGTAGTCACGTTGAAATTCATTGACCTTTTCCGCTCATGCTGAGCCTGTCGAAGCACCGCCCGCGAGAAACTTCGGCACTGCCCGGATTCCATCACAGTCGTAGGTCGGGTAGAGCGCAGCGAAACCCGACACGATACATTTAGCGCAGAAGGCAACTGATACAATACCGCCGGTCACGGGCAAGAGGCTCGATTTTTTTCTTTGCCGTCGTAACCCACGGGCGGCGAAGATTCTTGTGTGATGAGGCGAGTATCAGGTGTTCCGATAACGTTACTGTCGGGTTTCGCTTTGCTCTACCCGACCTACCAACTTAACAGTGAGTCGCCCAAGGCGGCAACTATTTGCCTCCCCCTTTAACAAAGGGGGATTGAGCAACCGTGTTTCAAGTCAAGCGAACTTAGGACTCCACGGCTCATTGTTTTTCAACATAGAATTCATGATGGTTAACAACTTTCTC
>PHAW01000160.1 GCA_002841785.1 Deltaproteobacteria bacterium HGW-Deltaproteobacteria-3
CCCTACGAGCACCCGCTCTTTCTCAGGCTGCACAGCGAACTGACCCGGCCGCACCAGACATATCTGCTCACCGGCGCGCCCCACCGGGAAAAGACCTCGGCCACAGGGCCGCTCAGCTATGCCAACAGCGCCTTCCTGCTCTCGCCGGACGGGCAGGTCGCTGGCCGCTACGACAAGCAGCATCTGGTGCCTTTCGGCGAATATATCCCCTTCCGCCGGATCTTGCGTTTTGCCTCGCCGCTGGTGGAAACCCTGGGCGAGTTCTCGCCCGGACGGAGCAACACGCCGCTTGCTTGCCGCAACAGCAGGATCGGGATATTGATCTGCTTTGAGAGCATCTTCCCGGATATTTCCCGGAAGCAGGCACAGGCTGGGGCAAACCTGCTGGTCACCCTCACCAACGATGCCTGGTTCGGCAGGTCGAGCGCCCCGATGCAGCATCTGGCCATGGGGGTGTTCCGGGCGGTGGAGACCAGAAAAACCCTGGTGCGGGCCGCAAACACCGGAATCAGCGCCTTCATCGACCCCATGGGCCGGATGCAGGAAGCTTCCCCCCTGTTTACCGAGTACGCCCGCAGCCAGCCGGTGGCCCTGGTCAATGACTTGACCTGCTATGTCCGCTGGGGGTATCTTTTCCCGTGGTTTTGCTTACTCCTGACCCTGGCGGGTGCAGGAGGAAGCAGGCGCAAGGCTAAAGGTAAGGAGTAAGCAGGCGCAAGGCTAAAGGTAAAAGGAGCAAGGTATGATTTTTCAACCTTTAGCCTTTGGCCTTTCACCTTTAGCCTTTGGCCTTTCACCTTTAGCCTTTGGCCTTTAGCCTTTGGCCTTTAACCTTTACCCTTTAACCTTTTTTTCAGGAGAACACACCATGTCTGCCGAGCTCAAACAGAAGATCCAAGATCTCAAGGGGCGTCTCATCTCCCTGAAGGAGCATCTTTGAGGTAGATCACAAGAGAGAACGGTTGCAGGAACTGGAACAGCTCACCCTGGCCCCGGTTTTTTGGGACAACCAGGAAAACGCCCAGAAGGTGCAGCGGGAACAGGGTGCAATCCAGAATATCGTTGAAGAATGGGACAGTTGCCAGAATGAGCTTGACGAAGCGGAACTCCTGCTCGAAATGGGCATGGGCGAAGGAGACGAGGAGACCATTCAGGAGGTTGACCTCTCCCTGGACGCGCTGCTTGAACGGGTCGGGATCGTGGAGCTTGAGTGCATGTTCACCGGCGAGCACGACGCCAGCAACGCCATGCTCACCATCCACGCGGGCGCGGGCGGCACCGAGGCCCAGGACTGGGTGAGCATCCTGTTGCGCATGTATCTGCGCTGGTGTGAGGCAAAGAAATTCCCCACCGAGATGCTCGACCTGCAACCCGGGGACGAGGCCGGGGTCAAGAGCGCGACCATCATGATTACCGGTCATAACGCCTACGGGTTGCTGCGCTCGGAGATGGGCATCCACCGGCTGGTGCGAATCTCCCCCTTTGACGCCAGCGGGAGGCGGCACACCTCCTTTGCCTCGGTGTTCGTGTTCCCCGAGCTGGACGACAATATCCAGGTGGACATCAACGACAAGGACCTGCGCATCGACACCTACCGGGCCAGCGGGGCAGGCGGCCAGCACGTCAACAAGACCAGCTCGGCCATCCGCATCACCCATCTGCCCACCGGCATCGTGGTCCAGTGCCAGAACGAACGCAGCCAGCACCGCAACAAGGACACGGCCATGAAGATGCTCAAGGCCCGGCTGTACGAGAAAGAGCGCGAGGCGCAGAAGGAGCAGCACCAGGATATCGCCGGCGAAAAAAAGGAGATCGCCTGGGGCAGCCAGATCCGCTCCTATGTGATGCAGCCCTACCGCTTGATCAAGGACCACCGCACCAATTTTGAGGTAGGCAACGTGGACAGCACCTTGGACGGCAACCTCGATCCGTTCATCAAGGCCTATCTGCTGTGGCAGCGATAGACCCCAGCCACTGCGCGAAATGCGGGGCCTGCACCGTGGCCTGCCCGGTTTTTCAAGCCTCGGATGGCCGGGAGTCGCTTTCGGCCCGAGGCAGGCTGCATCTGCTGGAAAAGCTTGATCCGGCCCAGGCCTCGTCGGCCTATGCGGAGATCCTTTCGCAATGCCTGCTCTGCGGGGCCTGCCGTTCCGTGTGTTCTCGGGGGCTGGACCCGCCCGCCCGCTTCATCGCCGCCCGGAAACAGTTGGAGAAAACCGCGGGGCGCCAGGTCTTGCTCAGGGCCATCACCCGGAAGGCTCTGAGCAATCCGGCCCTATTGGCGACAATTACCAGCCTGGGCCGCCCCCTGCTTGAATTCCTGCCCGCCGACAGCGGCCTGCGGCTGCGCCTCGGCCTGCCGCAGGAGAGGCCAGACACCTCCTGCTCCTCTTCAGAAAAAACGCCGCAGGAACACTCCGGGCGGCCCGCCCTGGCCTTTTTCCCCGGCTGTTACGCCACCCATCTGCACCGGGAAATCGGCGAGGCAACGGAACGCATAACAATGAGATTCACCGGCAAGCCAACGCTCAGGCCAAAGCACCAGTGCTGCTGCGGGCTTGCCGCGGAAAGCGCCGGAGACATCGCCACAGCCAAGCGTCTCGCCAAACAGAACATCCTTGCCTTTGCCGGAAACTCCCTGCCCATCCTGACCTCCTGCGCTTCCTGTTACAGCCAGTTGCACCGTTATCCCGAGCTTCTTGCCGATGATCCTGTGTGGCAAAAAAAAGCCCAGGGCTTTGCCGATCGGCTCCTAGAGTTCTCAACCTTTGTGGTGCAGGGTATGCTTACTGATCCGGCGTTCCGCTTTGCCGGTTCGGCAGAACCCCGCACCGTGGTCTACCACGACCCCTGCCACCTGCGGTTCCACGCTAAAATCACCGATCCGCCCCGGGAAATCCTCCGAGCCATACCCGGTCTGAATCTGGCCGAACTCCCCAACGGCCCGCAATGCTGCGGCCAAGGCGGCCTGTTTCATCTGGCCCAGCCGGAGCTGGCCGAAAAAATCAGAGGCCGTTTGCTCACCCAACTGGAACAGGCGGCGCCCGCTCTGGTCACCACCACCTGCTCGGGCTGCCTCATCCATATCCAGGAGGGGTTGGGCCATGCCCCGTCACGGCCGGAGGTTCGCCATCTGTCCGTTCTCCTGGCGGAACTCCTGTAAAAAAAAGGCTGAAAATTTTCGCCCGCCTCCTGCTGATCCTTGCGTAATTTTTCCGGGCATTATAATGTATCCCCCCGGACAGGTTTCCCGTTCCGTGAGATTCCCGGCCGGATGGTTCTGCGGCGCGTAATTGTGAGCACAAAAAAAGGAGAGACCACAATGATTCTGACAGCACGACGTTTTTTCGGCTGTTTCCCCATGATTTTCGCGGCCCTGCTTCTGACGGCACCCTGCCAGGCCGGAGTTGACTGGGAGGTAAGCAACACCCTGAAAACCCCGGCCGCCCCCTTGGATATTGCCGCCTCTCTGGACGGCAAATGGACCTTTGTTCTGGCCGAAGGCGGCAGGCTCCTGGTCTATTCCGAAAAGGGTGCTCTGGAGGAAACCATTTCCGTTGATCCGGCCATGGACCGCATCGCCGCTTCCGGCCTGCAGGCAGCCAACATTCCCGACCGGATCTACCTGTCCAGCACCAAAAACAAAACCGTCCAGACCGTTAGCCTGGATTTTTCCGTACCCATCAACATCCAGGGCGCGCCGTTTCTCGGCCCGGAAAACGGACCGGTGGTCATTGTCGCATTCAGCGATTTTGAATGCCCCTATTGCGGCACGGTGGGCGGTCTGTTTGAAGAGGCGCTGGCCAAATATCCCAAGGAGGTCAAGGTCGTTTTCAAGCAGTTTCCCCTGGCCATGCACAA
>PHAW01000161.1 GCA_002841785.1 Deltaproteobacteria bacterium HGW-Deltaproteobacteria-3
GCTGAGCTTCAGGCAGACATTGCCGACAAAACCGTCGCAGACCATGACGTCGACATCCCCTTGAAAGGTGTCCCGGCCTTCGACATTGCCGATGTAATTGAGGGAACTCTGCTGAAACAACTCATGGGATTTTTTCACCAGGACATTGCCCTTCCCCCCCTCTTCACCGATACTGAGGAGGCCGACACGGGGGCGATCATGCCCGAAGAGGACCTGCGAAAAAGCGGAGGCCATGACTCCGAATTGAAAGAGATGCTCGGAGCGGCAATCAACATTTGCGCCCACATCCATCATCACCACCGGACCTTTCAAGGTAGGGAAAATTCCGGCGATCCCCGGCCGGGAGACATGCTCCAGCCGGCCAAGCAACTTGATGGCCGCTGCCAATGTCGCCCCGGAATTGCCGGCGCTGACAACAGCATCAACTTTGCCCTCTTTGTGGAGGGCAAACGCCTTCATGATGGAGGAGTCTTTTTTCCTGCGGATGGCGTCAAAGGGGGATTCATCCATGCCGACAACCTGGGAGGCGTGCACCAGATGAATCCGGGACGAAGGAGCGCCATGGGTTGCCAGAATGGTCCCGAGCAGAGCCTGATCACCGACCAGGCTGATCTCAAGATCAGACTCGCGCGCTGCCTGGACTGCCCCGGAAACCAGTTCTCCAGGACCTCGGTCCCCGCCCATGGCATCCAGGGCAATATGCAATGCCATGGTGCAGCTCTACTACTCTTCAGTCAACTTGACAACCGTACGTCCCTTGTATGCCCCGCAACCAGGACAAAGACGGTGCGGCAGCTTCGGCTCGCCACACTCGGAGCAGGTCGAAACGGTTACCCCACACAGCGCATCGTGGAAAGCCATTACTTTTCCTCCAATTGGAAAGATCTCGGTTACAGCTTGTTGTCTGTAACGGGTTTTTCAAAAAAAATCAACAGGTTCAACAAAAATGACAGTTTTTTGTCCCGCAACCTCAAGGAGAAAAAGATATCCCCCGGCTTGACAAAAAATGCCCGGCAATCGTCAGCGCCGCACACACAATGAGAATGGCCTGGCGCGAGCAAAGAAATCCACGGGGAATTACCCCTTACCGGACTTTCAACTTTGCCAAAACACTGAACGGGGATGAACCTGTTCCCCTGGAACAATCACAGGGGCCATGATTCAGGCTGGCTCCGCACCCCGGGCACAACCCCAAGCACTTGTCGCCGCAGAGTCTTTTCTCGGGCAAAGCAAGAAACAATTGCTGCGCAAGCACGGAAAAAACATCCACCACCGGCTCCGCAAGACAAACAACATCAAGCTCATTGCTCTTGCACAAGTGATCCGAAGCAATACCCGCCTCTTCCCCCTGGGCAAGCAACTCAAAAACAATCTCAAACTCTTCGTCCACGGTATGGACAAAATGATCAAGACAGCGGTCGCACTCAAGAACAACGGGAAGAAGCAAGGTTCCCGCAAGCAGCACCCGCCCCCCCTCTCTGTTCAGGGAAATGGTGCATGCTCCCGATCCTTGGCAGACGATCTCATTGCGAGGAATCCAGGCCCCGTCATCAATACGCAGCAACAGACCGTCAACCGGTATTTCATCCCACCTGATCCGCATGCATCACCCATCCACAACGCAAAAAAAGAAGCAGATCAATATAAAGAAACACAGCCAGTTGTCAAGGGGAATTCACAGCCGGGATTTTTTTGATCGACGCCCACGTCCAACGAAGCTCCTATCGACAAGAGTTCGCGGGGATGGACAAAAAGAACAACTACAAGTTGTTACAACAAGCGGGCAAGCCGGTCGCTCGCTTTGCCCAGACGATGACCAAGCACAAGGATGATCCGCCGCAATAGTTTCACGCCAAGTGCAGGCGCCTGCCTCAGCATCAGCTCCATCCGTTCGCGGGAAAGAATCAGGAGATGGCTTTCTTCCGTGGCGACAACGGTCGCCTGCCGATGCCCCCCCTCAACAACAGAAATCTCGCCAACCAGACTTCCACGCTCAAGCACGGCAACCAGAATAAATTTACCAGGGAAAGTCGCATCCATCTTGACGGCAAGTTTGCCCTCGACCAGGAATCCCATGAAATCTGCGGGCTCCCCACTTGTCATCACGGTTTCTCCTGATTGCCACTCTTTCCACTCAAGATAGGCAAACAACTCCGCCATCTCTTCAGCGGACAAAAAAGAAAATATATCGTGCAACTCCTCGGGCCGGTATCTCCCAAAAAGCATCTCTTCAGCGGTAGCCATTTGCGTTTATTCCGCAGCCCCCTTACCGACCTTTTCTTCCAGTTTGGCAATGAGTCCGGCAAAATTCTCCTTGCTCAGAATGCTGGCAAACTGAGTCCGGTAGTTGTTCACCAGACTCACGCCCTCCACTTCCACATCATAAACCGCCCAACGGTCATCGTTGTTTTTGAGCTTGTAATTAACCGGGGTTTCCACATTCTTGCGGATGAGATCACTATAGACAATAGCCCTATTCCCTTGCACCGCGGCTTTCTTAAAGACAACTTTTTCCCCGGAGTAGGTTTCTATCTTGGCCAAATAGGTGTTTTCCAGCAAGGTCTTAAACAAAAAAACAAAACGATCCTGCTCCGCAGGGCTCCTTTCCCGCCAATGTCTGGCCAATGCACGCATGGACATTTCGCGAAAATCAAATTTCTTCTCGACGATGGTTACCATGCGATTTTTCCTCTCCGCCTTGCGAGCCGGCGCGGCGAGCTTTTCGTCCTGGAGAATAGAAATAATCTCGTCAACGGCATCCTTAACAAACACGACCGGATCGGTTGCCGCGGCGCAGGAAATACCCGGATGCAAAACCGGCGCAGCGAACGCCAGAACACATACCGAAAAAACCATCAAATACCATCTGCTGCTGTTTTTCATTTTCGCCTCTACAATCTCATTCAAAGGATATCAACACTCTTATTGTCCGACCCTGGCCTCGCTGAATCCAGCGGCGGAGAGCCTTTTTGCCTCCTGCCTGGCGGATTCGAATTTTTCCCCGGCAGGCACCTCCAGAGCATAAAAATTAAGCCCCGCCCGATCAGAAACCGTGACAACCGAAGCCGTATTCATGGCGAGCAGCGCTTGTTGCATCACGAGAAGCTTTTCCGCCTCAAACGAGGTTCCGACCTGGACAAAAAAATTATCCGCAACAACCGGCTCGGCATGCGACTCCGGCAAACCCGACCCGGTCGTATCCCTGGCATATTTTTTTTGAGACGTGTTCGATGAAGAAATGTACACAGAGTCACTGCCCACGGCCACATCACGTATCTTCTTTTGCCGATACTGGCGGTAGGCATCGCGCAGGGCCACATAGGGATCAATGGCGGATTCCTTGAAATCTTCATATTCCCCCAGGGTAAGAGAAGTGTTATTCACCTCCCTGCCGGCCTGCACAGCAACGCCAGCGCCGGAATCGGACATGCCAAGGTAGGAGACCGGGCTCAAGAAGAAATCCCCGGCCAGGCCGATGGTATCACGCACATTCGATGGCCCGAGGACGGGCCAGCAGAAATAGATACCTTCTCCCAGGCCATAGGCCCCCATGGTTTGCCCCAGGTCTTCATCCTTGGGCAAAAGGCCGAACTCGTTTTTGGCGGGATCGGCCAAGCCAGCGATACCAAGGGTGGAATTGAGGATAAAACGGGCGGTTTCAACCCCACTGTCCGCAACTTTTCCCTGAAGGAAATTATTTACAATCCGAACCGGCGCCAGAAGATTTTTGAAAAAACTCCGCACGCACATGCGCACGTCTTCGGCAATAAAATAGGAGTACCCGTGGGATGCAGGCTTGAGCACCCAAAAATAGAGCTTATCGTTAAAATGAAAAAAAACACGGTTCATCGGTTCAAGAGGATCCGAGACCAGACCGATATCCCGCTCTTCCCCAAAAGCCGGCTCATCGTCAAACACCACCTCCTGCCCCACGGCCATGGCTACCGACCCCGCCCAGATTGCCAGGCAACAGAAACACACCCTGCACAGTTGCGAAATAAAGCGGTCACGTTTTTCCATGATCATCCTCTTGCCCAATATTGCTTGCCCTCAACCGTGTGGTCCAGTATCGCCAAACCAAACAACAGGAGACGCAATCAGAATCTCCCAAAAACAAACCCCGGCACGATGCGTAGCGGAGGCGTTGCTCAGACACCCCCGAAAATATACTTGCTCACCAATTCCTCAAGATCAACCGCGGATTCTGTTTCCATTATAAACCCGCCCTCAACCAGCAGTTCTTCGGAACCACCCTGGGTAATCTTGATATATTTATCCCCGATTATACCTTGGGTTTTAATCGAGGCAATGGCGTCATCGGTTATCTTTACCCCATTATTGAGCTGAAGCTGCACCTGGGCCTGATCATTTTCGCCCAAAGAAATCCCGCTTACCTTGCCCACGTTTACCCCGGCCATTTCGACAAGGGCTCCACGTTTAAGCCCGGAAACATTGGCGAACGTCGCATGCAGCGAGTATGTCTTCTCCATGGAGAAGACCGAAAACTCGCCCAACTGCAACGACATATACGCAAAAGCCAAAAAACCCGCAAGAACAAAGAGGCCGACAATCGCATCGAAATTTATCTTTTTCATACCCTTTATTCCATCTCCCTGCTTAAATAAATCTTCCCCATGGTGTACTGCACAAAGGCCTGAATATCGGGGATTTCGCTCTGTTGAATACTTGGGGATATCATGACTTACAATAATTGAGGTATATCCGAATTTTTTCTGGGTCTCCAGAAAAAGTTTGTAAATCTCCAGGGTGTTTTCAGGGTCAAGTCCCGTGGTCGGCTCATCAAAAAGCATTATTTCCGGTTGCAGCATCAACGCCCTGGCAAGCCCCACCCTTTTCCTCATGCCCCCGCTGAGCTGGGCCGGATATTTTTCCTCATGCCCGGTAAGACCAAGTTGCGCCAGGACGGCAAGCACCCGCGACCGGATCTCCTCGCTTCCCATTTTTGTCCGCTCTTCAAGGGGCAGGGCCACGTTGGCAAAAACATTCAAGGAATCAAGAAGCGCCGAGCCCTGGAAAAGGACGCCGAATTTTGTCCGCACCTCATTCAACGCATTGGCGCGCATCTTGGTGATATCGTGCCCCTCCACCAGAATCTCTCCGGAATCAGGCCGCAACAAACCCAGGATGAGCTTCATGGTAACACTTTTACCCTGCCTGGCCGCTCGGACCGGCAATCACCGTGGTCTTGCCGGAATTGATGGTCATATTCACCCGGTCAAGAATGGTCTGCTTGCCAAATGCCTTTACGACATTTTTAAATTGGATAACCACCTGACTCATAATAGTATCGCCGTAAGCAGATAATCCCAGATAAGGATCGCGATTGAAGAGAGAACAACCGCCTGCGTTGTCACCTTGCTCACTCCTTCAGCGCCGAAACCGGCCCCGCGGATAACATGAACGAAATACCCCCTCCCAGCGCACACCCAGACGATCACCAAGGCAAACACAAACGATTTGATAATGCCCATGTTTATATCCTGATTCACAACGCTCTGCTCCATACCGGACCAATACGCGCCGGGGTTGACCCCCAACAGGCCACACCCTGCGAGATACCCGCCGAATATGCCGACAACATTGAAAAACAGGGTAAGAATCGGAACGGAGATGATCGTGGCCAGAAACTTTGGGGTGACAAGATAACGGAAAGGGTCGATGGCCATGCATTCCAAGGCGTCAAGCTGCTCGCTGTTGCGCATGATCCCAATCTCGGCGCACATTGCCGAACCGGCCCGTCCGGTAACCATCAACGCCGTCAGAACCGGGCCCAGCTCGCGAATCAAGGAGAGCGAAACAGCAGAGCCCAAGGCTCCTTCCGAGCCAAACTTGCGCAGGGTGTAATATCCTTGCAGGCCGAGGACCATGCCGGTGAATCCAGCGATGAAGAATATAACCCAGAAAGAATCGGCCCCGATCAGGCGAACCTGTCGAATCATGGCGGAAAAACGGAAGGGTCTTTTGAAAACGCCACCAAGACCCAAAACCAGAAAAGATCCCATGCGGCCCAGATCTTCCAGGATCCACAAGGTGTTATTTCCGATTTTTTCCAGGTAACGAATCATAGGTTCCTCTTGCAGGCGTCTGCGCGACAACACGTTTGACAGCAAACGTTTGGGCAACCCGCCATGCCATGCCGGTTGTGCGGCTTGCACCATCCCATAAAATCCTCATGTTACTCACGGGATACGGGCGGTGTCAAGCACTTGCTCCAAGGAAAACCGGGAATTTGGACCAATTGATTGAATTCAAAAAAAAAGGGATTAGCTTGTATGGCTAATCCCTTTATTTTTTTTATGGCGGAGTGGACGGGGCTCGAACCCGCGACCCCCGGCGTGACAGGCCGGTATTCTAACCAACTGAACTACCACTCCTCTTGTGGTGGGCGAAACAGGGATCGAACCTGTGACCCTCGGCTTGTAAGGCCGATGCTCTCCCAGCTGAGCTATTCGCCCCACATGAAGTGTGGCAAGATATACTCTTGCCACCCATAATCCGTCAAGCAAAAAACTTACCGCAGGCAAAGCCGCGGGGACTACGCTTGCCCCGCTTCCTGTCTGCGGACAGCAAGTCCCCGTGCTAATGCGCCACCTTGCTTGCGGGAAGCACACCTTCCACGCCAAAACCGCCAAAGGGGATATCCTTGAAAAGCCCTTCCCCGTCCTTGAGCACCAGGGCCTTGGCCAGGACTTCGTCCACATGCTCAACCAGTTCCACGGTGAGCCCCTTCAGAATCTTGGCCGGAATTTCGTTCAGATCCGCTTCATTGTCCCGGGGGATCAGAACATGCTTGATATTGCCACGTCGCGCGGCAAGGAGCTTTTCGGTGAGCCCGCCAATGGGCAAAACCCTGCCGCGCAAGGTAATCTCGCCGGTCATGGCAATATCCCGGCGGACCGGAAGCTGAAGCAAGGCGGAAACCATCGAGGTCGCCATGGTAATCCCGGCCGACGGCCCATCCTTGGGAATAGCCCCCTCCGGCACATGGATATGGATATCCAGTTTTTGATAAAAATCAGGCAGCAGGCCAAGCTGCAAGGCGCGGGTCCGCACATAGCTCAAGGCCGCCTGGGCGGACTCCTGCATGACGTCGCCGAGTTTTCCGGTCACGGTGAGATTCCCCTTTCCGGGCATCAGGGCGGTTTCGATCTGCAGCAGCTCGCCTCCCACCTCGGTCCAGGCCAGGCCGGTGGTAAGCCCGATTTTATCCCGCTCCTCGGCC
>PHAW01000162.1 GCA_002841785.1 Deltaproteobacteria bacterium HGW-Deltaproteobacteria-3
TTCCCGGATGCGGTCCTGGAGATCGCCGTGGTATCCGGTGAGCTGGGCGGTCATGTCGGCAAAGGCGCGGGAGAGATCCTCGAATTCATCCCCGGTTCGAAGGATCTCTCCCTCCTCGTAATTGCCCCGGGAAAATTCCCGGATGGAGGTGGAGAGCCGCTTCATCGGATGCAGCACCAGGTGCCGCATCATGAAGATCATCGCTCCGCTCAAGGCGCCCACCACCAGGAGCATGGAGGCGAACATCCGCCGCCGGTTCTGTCTCGCCTCGGTAAAGGTCTTGTCCATGGGCAGGGCAACGCTGATGGCGCCGCGGACATCGCCCACCTTGTAGCCCTGTTCCAGATGGCATTTCAAGCAGGCTTCCTCGACGTACAGGGGCGAGATGTAGCGGAGGTACGCCTGGCGGTCGATGGTTTCGACGGAGACGAGCTCCCGCAGGCTTTTCTGCTCAAAGGCCAGCAGGGCTTGGCGTTCGAAGGGATCGGGCGCATTTTCCGGATTGGTCAGCTTGAGGCTGGTGATGTGGAACCAGAACAACCCCTCTTCCCGGGAGTACTTGGCCAGTTCCTTGGTGACCATGGCCGGGGTTTCCTTGGTGTAGCGGCGCCCCTGGCGATCGATAATCTCGGCTTCGGGAAGGAAGGGGGAGGGCTGGGAGCGCGGCAGCTTTTCCACGAAGACCCCGCCGTGGTCGGCGATCCATTTGCGCATCAGGACGATCTGGCGGAAAACCGCGCGGGCCTCATTCTCCGCCTGGCGGATGATGAGTTGCTCCTGGCGCTCGTTGAACACGTAGAAGATGGCGCCGAGGGTGACCAGCAGGGTAAGGCTGCAGCCAATGATGAATTTGAAGCTGAGACTGAATTTCATGGCCTCGCCGAGTTGCCTGAGCCATGCGCCAATCTTCGTCAAATGCACCCCTCCTGCTCAAGGCAAAAAAAATCAAAATAATCCGGAAATTGTAACTGTTCAGCAGCGCCGCAGATGCGCGACAGAGGCCTGAGAGCTATGCTCCGGCATGCGAACAGGCCGATAACAAAGCAGATGCGGTGCTGCTGGACAGTTACCCTCAAATGAGGTTCTCCTTTTTAAGATGCACCTGGAGGATGGAGATGGCGGCCGGGGTGATCCCGGAGATCCTCGCCGCCTGGCCCAGGGTCCGGGGCTGGATCTTGCTGAGTTTTTCCACCACCTCACGGGACAGGCCGGGCATGGTCCGGTAGGGCAGATCATCGGGCAGGAGCACCGATTCCATGCGGCGGAAGCGGTCCACCTGCTCGCTCTGCCGCTCGATGTAGCCGTGGTATTTGATGGCCAGTTCGACCTCCCGGGTCACCTCTTCTCCGGGGCGGGGCAGGGTGAGGCCGAGGAGCTCGGCCACGGCACCAAGATCCATCTCCGGCCGGCGCAAGAGGTCGGCCGCGCTCACCGCGGTTTTGAGGGTGGCGCTGCCCCTGGCCACCAATCGGTCGTTGAGCTCCTGCTTGGGCCGGATCTGGGTGGTGTTGAACAGGGCAATGGTTTCCTCGATGGCCTGCTTTTTGGCCTGAAACAGGCGGTAGGTGTCGTCCTCCACCAGCCCCAGGTTGCGGCCGATCTCGCCCAGCCGCAGGTCCGCGTTGTCTTCCCGCAGCAGCAGCCGGTATTCGGCCCTGGAGGTGAAGAGCCGGTACGGTTCCTTGGTGCCCCGGGTGACCAGATCGTCGATGAGCACCCCGGTGTATGCCTGGGAGCGGTCCAGGATCAGGGGTTCCTCCTCGCGTACGTATTTCACCGCGTTGATCCCGGCCATCAGCCCCTGGGCCGCTGCCTCTTCGTAGCCCGAGGTGCCGTTGATCTGCCCGGCCAGAAAGAGGCCCCGAAGCCGTTTTGTTTCGAGGGACGGGTGCAGCTCCAGCGGATCGACATAATCGTATTCGATGGCATAGCCGGGCCGGATGATGGCGACATTCTCCAGCCCCTTGATGCTGCGGAGCATGGCGGTCTGCACATCCATGGGCAGGCTGGTGGGCAAGCCGTTGGGGTAGATCTCCACAGTGTCCAGCCCTTCCGGTTCCAGAAAGATCTGGTGGCGCTCCTTTTCCGGAAAGCGCATGACCTTGTCTTCCACCGAGGGGCAATAGCGGGCCCCCACCCCCTCGATGATCCCGGTGTACATGGGAGAGCGGTCGGTGCCCGCCCGGATGATCGCGTGGGTGGTGGGGTTGGTGTAGGTGATGTGGCAGGGGCGCTGGGGCAGCACCGGCTGTTTGCCCCGGTTGCTGAAGGAAAAGAGGTTGGGCGGCTCGTCGCTGTGCTGGGCTTCGAGTTCGGAGTAATCGATGGTGGTGGAATCAAGACGCGGAGTGGTGCCGGTCTTCATCCTGCCCATGGCAAAGCCCAGCTCCTTGAGGTGCAGGGGCAGCGAAAGCGATGGCACATCGCCCATGCGGCCGGCGGGGAAATTCTTCAGGCCGATGTGGATCAGGCCGTTTAAAAAGGTGCCGGTGGCGATGACCACTGCCCGGGCGGTGATCTCCTCATCGAGGGAGGTGACCACCCCGGTGATTTCGTTGTTTTTTATGAGCAGCCGGTCGGCGGTGGTCTGTCGGATATGGAGGTTTTTTTGCCCCTCCAGCACCGATTTCATCCGTAGCCGGTAGAGGAGCCGGTCGGCCTGGGCCCGGGAAGACCACACCGCCGGGCCCTTGCGCGTGTTGAGGCGGCGGAACTGGATGCCGGTGGCATCGATGTTTTTCGCCATCTCGCCGCCGAGGGCGTCGATCTCCTTGACCAGATGTCCCTTGGCCAAGCCGCCGATGGCCGGGTTGCAGCTCATGGCCCCGATGGTGTCCACGTTGACCACCAGCACCGCGGTGCGGCAGCCCATGCGGGCGGCGGCCAGAGCTGCTTCGCAGCCGGCATGGCCCGCGCCGATGACGATGACGTCGTATTGCGTGGAGTGTGGCATGGCTATAATCTGTAAGGGGTGGAACTGCTTGGGGAGGGAGCCTTGGCCATCTGCCAGCGCCAGACGGGTTTTCGCGCCATCTGCCAGAAATCCGGAGTGAGCAGCACCGCCACGGTGTAGAGTTCAAGGCGGCCGGCCAGCATGCAGAAGCTTAAGACCGCCTTGGCCAAGGGCGGCAGATGCCCGAAGTGCTGGGTCGGCCCGACCAGGTTGAGCCCCGGGCCGATGTTGTTCAAGGTGGCGATCACCGCCGTGGTGCCGGTGACGATGTCTACACCCAGGGCGGTAACCGCCAGGCTGGCAAAAAGAAAAACCCCGATATGCAGGGCGAGAAATCCCAGAATGGCGACCATGACTTCCGGCGGAACCTTGACCCTGCCGAATTTCAGGGTCCCGATCGTTCGGGGATGCACCAGGTTTCTGAGCTGCAAACGGGCGAACTTAAAGAAAAGCAGGATCCGCACCACCTTAATGCCGCCCCCGGTGGAACCGGCGCAGCCGCCGACAAACATCAGGGAGACCAGGAGAATTTTCAACACCGGGGGCCATTGGTCGAAATCCGCGGTGCCGAAGCCGGTGGTGGTGATGACGGAGACCGCCTGGAAGGCCGCGGTGCGCAGGGTTTGACCAAAGGTGGCATACACCTGATGATAGGCGTTCACCGCTACGATGAACAGGGTGGCCAGGGTGCAGAGGGTGAGGTAGAAGCGGAACTCTTCGTTGCGCCAGTAAGCGGAGAGCTTGCCTTTAATGCCGGGGTGGTGCAGGGAAAAGTTGGTGCCGGCCAGAAACATGAAGATGATGATGACGGTTTCGATGTAAACCGAGTCAAAGTGGCCGACGCTGGCGGTATGGGTGGAAAATCCGCCGGTGGCCAGGGTGGCGAAGGAGTGGCAGCACGGCGGTGAAGAGAAAGTACACGCCCCAGAGGATGCGGGCCGTATCCTGGATGCGGGGAGCGAGCCGGTCTTTGGTGGGGCCGGGCATCTCGGCCTGAAAGAGCTGCATCCCGCCCACGCCCAGGAGCGGAAGAATGGCCAGGGAGAGGACGATGATGCCCATGCCGCCCAGCCAGTGGGTCATGGCCCGCCAGAAGAGGATGCTGTGCGGGAGAATCTCAACCTGGGTGAGGACCGTGGAGCCGGTGGTGGTAAAGCCGGACATCGACTCGAAAAAGCAATCGACGAACAGGGGCATCTTGCCGGAGAAATAAAAGGGCAGGGCGCCGAGAAAGGCCAGCCCCAGCCAGCTTAAAACCACCACCGCAAAGCCGTCCCTGTAGCCGAGATCCTTTTCCGGCGCAAAGAGGGCGAGGAGCAGCAGCCCGAGGATCGTCCCGAGGCCTGCGGAAAGGAGAAAGGTTGCGGTCATGCCGTCTTTAAAATAGAGGCTGAAGGGGATCGGCGTCAGAAGGCAGAAGGAAATCAGGATCAGCAGTTTGCCGAAGATATTGAGAACGCCGCCGGTGCGCATGGCCCGCCCCTGCCCTACGCGTCAAAAAGGCTTTCCAGATCGGAAAGCGCCTGTTGGGTAAAGAAGACCACCAGATTGTCCCCCGGCTGCAGCTTGGTGTTGCCGGAGGGGATGATTACCTGGTTGTGGCGGATGATGGCGCCGACAATGGAGCCTTGCGGGAAATCAAGGAGCTTGAGGGGGAGATCGATAAAATGTTCCTGCTTGGGAACCTTGATTTCGATGACCTCGGCATTACTGCCCATCAGAGTGGCGACGTTGACGATCTTGCCGCCGCCGCGGACAAAGCGAAGGATCATGTTGGCTGCAACCTGCCGGGGGCTTAAAGGGACATCGATCCCCAGCTTGCCGAGCATGGGGATGAAGCCCGGGCTGTTGATGTGGGTGATGCATTTTTTCGCGCCATGGTGTTTGGCCAGCAGGCTGGAAAGAATATTGGTGGTGTCGCTGTTGGTGACGGAGATGACCAGGTCCGCCTGGTCGATGCCTTCGTCGAGCAGGTCCTGGGGTTCCAGGCCGTCGCAGTTGAGGACCACGGTCTGCTCAAGCTGTTCGGAAAGAAATTCGCAGCGGTTC
>PHAW01000163.1 GCA_002841785.1 Deltaproteobacteria bacterium HGW-Deltaproteobacteria-3
CAGGGTGATGACACTCTGGATGGAGCCGGTTGCCACTATGGGCTGGATTGCCTCTACCTGGGTGAGAAACTCTTTTTCTTCCGGAAGGAAAGCCACTTCGGCAGGGTTCTGTTGAGCCCGGTCGAGCATGGCTTGCAGGTATTCGATTCCCTTGAGCAGGATGTCGATGATCTTTTTGTTGATCAGGACTTCCCCTTTGCGGCAGGCATCAAGGAGATTTTCGAGGCGGTGGGAGAACTTGTTGATGTTGGTGAGGCCGAAGAACCCGGAGTTGCCCTTGAGGCTGTGCACCGGGCGGAAGATCCTGTTGATGATCTCGGCGTTGCCGGGATCTTCTTCCAGGGCGATGAAGTCCGCCTCGATTCCCTGGAGTGAATCGTTGGATTCATCGATAAAGCCTTGGAGTGCGTCAAGATCAACGTCGTACTGCATGTCAGTTTCCTTTTTCGCTGGCCAGCACTTTGAGAATCTCGTTGATGCGGTTCAGTTTTTTGGCGGCGGCATCCACGGCGTCAATGAGGTCCTGCATGTCCTTGAACGGTTTGAAAAAAATGTCGTTTGCTCCGTAGCGAAAGGCGTTGAGGGTGTTGTTGATCGTGATGTACCCGGTGATCATGATCACCTGGATGGTGCCGTTGTAGTTCTTGATCTTGCGCAGCAGGGAAAGCCCGTCCAGTTCCGGCATCATGATGTCGCTGATCACGATGTCGAAATGTTCGTCCTCGATCATTTCGTAGGATTTGACGGGATCGTTGCAGGTCGTCACATCGTAAGGTGTTTCGGCAAAGGCCCGGGCCAGTGCTTTCAGAATGCTGGTTGAGTCATCGACGATGAGGACTTTGTATTTTCTGGCCATGTGGTGCGCGTCCTTGCTGGAGATATTTCAAGAAAAAACATGTAACAAAGTGGTGGGTGCCCGGTGCGGAGTTCTTCTCCTTCTCGTCTGCGGAAAACATGCGTGAACGGACACGGGGTGAAAAAAGTGCTTCCCCAAAAAAGGGCAGACAATATGAATATCATAGGTGCATTTTAAGGAATGGATCAAGGAAAAAAAAGGGCGGCGGGGAATGGGCTGGGAGGGCCCTGCGTGCGATCCAGGGATGGATCTCACAATTTCGACGAGTTCTAACTCGTTGAAATTGTGAGATCGGCCAGAATTCACTTCCGGCCGATCGTGGTTGAAAAAAGCCAGGACGGCTTTTTTCAACATCCTGCTTGGGAGACCATTGCCCTGCATGGCAGGGTTTACCAGATAATGTCTTCCCAGTGCTGCTGGGCGGCGGATTTTTTTGCCTGTTCCGCGATATTTTTTTTATCCTCTGGCGTTGCATCAAGCGAAAGCACGTTGTCGGGGTTGGCCGGATCAACGATGCAGGTGGTTGCAAGGGCTTCTCCTGTCATGTCCAGGGCGTGCAGAACATTGTGGGCGAGGGAATCCGTGTTTCTTCCTGTCAGGGCGTTTATGACAAAGCACTCAAGATAGAGGGATGGCCAGTCAAGCTGGTGAATGTGCCTCCAGATCTTGATAGCCTGGATTTCGCGCAGGCGATGCGATTTTGCGGCGGCCTCGATATGGAGGCTCAGGTTGGTTTGCCGCAAGGAATCGGATTTGAGCCAGTACAGCTCATGATAGCTCTCGTCGCCGGCCTGCGCGCGGCCGGGAATCAGGTCGAGGGTTATGCCGTTTTTTGAGATGCCGATGGCGACATTCCGGCGGGTGGGGTTCCAGCCATGCAGGGCGGCCAGGGTAAACAGCTCGTCATAGATTTTTTGCATTGTCCCGGGCATCCCGGGTTTTAGGGAGATAAAGAGGTCCACATCGGTTACGCCGTGCACGGCGGTTTGCCTGGCATAGGCGCCGGAAAAGGACAGGGCGGACAGCCAGCCTCCCGCCCACCGCTGGATCTTGGGGGCAATGTGCTTGGCTGTTTGTTCGGCGGGCGATTCAGGCCCCCTTGGGACTTCATATTTTTTGAGGATGGAGAGGATGTATTCATCGCCCGTCATGGGTTCCCCCGTTTTTGTCTGTGTTCGCCGTCAACAGGCACTACGCGGACAGAGAGTCTTGTATTCGTGTGTCCGCGCGACCGGCAATTTCCAAAACTACTCTGTAGTACTGTCGACAGGCCGGGAAGTCAATCCCGCTTTTTCATAAAAAAGTGTGGGCTGCCTCCCGGTGCGGCGCGGCATTGGCTGTTGCCAGCCTCTGCTTGATATCCTGCAGGAGCTGAAAAGGGACGCGGATGGTTTTGCCGTTGCCGCCCAAGGGGGTGACAGAGTGTTTGTCGCCGTGATAATCAGTGCCGCCGCTGAGGAGCAACCCGTGTTGTGCGGCAAGTGCCTGCAGGAAGCGGGAGAACTTTTTTGACTGGGTGGGGTAGAAGGTCTCAAGCCCTGCCAGCCCGTACTCCTTGAGAGTGGCAACCAGGCCCGGGTTGTGTTCCAGGCTCGGGGTCAGGTAGACCGGATGGGCGAGCACCGCCAGGCCGTTGGCCTTGGAAATTTGGCTGATTACTTCGTCGGCCTGGGGCTTGACATGTTCGACAAAGGCGGGAGCGCCGCGTTTGAGGTAGCGGCTGAAGGCGTCCTGGGTGTTTTTGGCCAATCCTTTCCGGGTAAGCAGCCGGGCGAAGTGGGGACGGCCTATCTGATCTCCGGCAATCCGGGTCAGCTCTTCGTTGGTTATGGAGATGCCGAGGGTCTGGAACCGCTCCATGATGCCCTGGTTGCGGTTGTGCCGGGCCTCTTGCAGCCTTGCTAGAAAGGCGAGGAGCCCGGGATGTTCATGGTCGAAGCCGTAGCCCAGAATATGGAGTGAGGTTCCGGCAAGGTCGCTGCTTATCTCTATCCCGCTCAGCACCTCCACCCCGACGATTGTGCCGTGCGCCAGCGCCTCGGGAATCCCTGTGACGGTGTCGTGGTCGGTGAGGGCGATGGCCGCAAGCCCCCGGCGGGCGGCCAGGTCCAGAAGGGCGGTCGGGGTGAGCAGTCCGTCCGAACAGGTTGAGTGGGTATGCAGATCGATGTAGGGCGGCATTTTTCAGGGGTACTTTTTTGTCGAAGGCTGTATTTTTTTGCGTGGAGTAATTTTACTCGGCTCTATATACTAGCATTACTGTTGCATAATTGCTGCATGGACGAGCCCCTCTTTTTCGGGCTTGTCTTTTTGGGGCCTTCAACCGGTTGATAACAGGAGTTTTTTTGCATGGCTCAGATCGATGCTTTTTTTAAACTGATGAACGAACAGGGCGCCTCGGACCTGCATATGGTTTCCGGTCAGCAGCCGATTCTTCGCATCCGCGGCGAGATGGAGCGGGTCAAGTTTAAGGTTCTTGACAACGACGAGCTCAAGGCCATGCTCTATGAGATTGTTTCCGAAGAAAAGGTCAAGGTGTTCGAGGAGACCGGCGATGTGGATTTCGGCTATGAAATTCCCGGACTTGCCCGGTACCGCGGCAACCTTTTCATGCAGAAATACGGGATCGGCGCGGTATTCCGGGAGATTCCCAGCAATATCCTGGGCTGCGACCAATTGGGGCTGCCCCAGGTTGTTGCCCAGCTCGCCACCCTGCCCAAGGGGATGGTCCTGGTCACCGGCCCCACGGGCAGCGGCAAATCGACCACCCTGGCGGCCATTGTCGATCAGGCCAACAAGCTGCGCAAAGACCACATCCTGACCATTGAAGATCCCATCGAGTTCGTGCACAAGAGCCAGAACTGCATCGTCAACCACCGGGAGGTGGGGCTGCACACCCAGTCCTTTTCCGCCGCCCTGCGGGGTGCGCTCCGTGAAGATCCGGACATTATCATGGTCGGCGAAATGCGCGATCTGGAAACCATTTC
>PHAW01000164.1 GCA_002841785.1 Deltaproteobacteria bacterium HGW-Deltaproteobacteria-3
GGAAAAGGCCGCCAGCCTGCACCAGCGCGCCTCTTCCGATTACGAAAAATGCGTGGAATTCAACAAGTTGATGTCCGACGTTCTGGGAAGGCTGGAAGACGCCCACTGCTATAAAACCGCCGACAGGGTGATGGGGATCCTCATCGACTGCAACCCCAAACAGGGAGCCCAGTGCGAAAAGGCTGCCCGGATCGGGGACAAGATGAAGAAGTTTGAGCGGGACAAGGGAAGTAAATAGTTCTGCTCCGGGTTTCTCTGCTGCCCAGCCAGGTGCTTCGAGCCAGCAAGTGGAGACTGCCCCTTGCCCGCCAATGCTACTTTTCAAGACCTGATTCCAGCTCGCCTGCCCCATCCCCGCTTTTTTTCCTGAAAACCCGGATCTCCACATCCACATCCATTTGCAGCCGGTCCAGGGCCGCCACCTTCCCCTTGGTCTCCCGGTCGATGTTCCAGTAATAGGGAGTCATGGCCAGCAGGTCCATGATCGTCTGGTTGCCGATGAGTTCGAGCGGATAGGTGATCCGCTGCACGGCGGCGGGAGAGAAAAGCCCCTTGGCCTTTTCGGTGATCGCGGGCGCGTCATGCTCCCTGGTGACCGGATAGATGATCTCCCGCAACCCGTTGAGGTGTTTCGGGCCGGGGCTTACGAAGACGAGGCTGCCGCTTGCCTTGAGGATCCGGGCAAATTCCGGGGTGTTGGCCGGGGAAAAGACATTGAGCACGAGATCCAGGGAATCATCCAAAAAGGGCAGATCGTTGATGCTGGCCACGAACCAACCCATGCTCCGGTCGCGCTGGGTGGCCTGACGGATGGCAAACTTGGACACATCGACCCCGTGGTACTCAATGGGCAGGTGCGGATCGCGGCCATGGGCCAGGGCCTCCTTGAGGCGCGCAAGATAAAAGCCTTCGCCGCAGCCGGCATCGAGCACGCTGCAATCGCCGGCGCTTGCCGATTCCGAAAGCACGGTGGCGATGGCCTGGTTGATCCCGTCGGAGATCTGGTTGTAATACCCCAGGTCCAGGAACCGCCTCCGGCTCAGGACCATCTCCGGGTCGTCCCCCGGTTCCTTGGAATGTTTGTTGTGGGCAAGCACCAGGTTGACATAGCCCTGGCGGGAGGCGTCGAAGCTGTGCTTTGCCGCGCATTGGTAGCCGGAAGGCGTTGCAAGCAGCGGTTGCCGGCAAACCGGGCATTGGAGAATGAAGGTCATGTGCGCATCCTTACCATTGGGCCCGATCCCATGTGCGCAGGTGAGTCGGGATTTCAGAGGGATTGGTGGGGGGAGTCCGGTTATAAATAGTGACAGGCAAAGAACCTGCCACCTGTTCGACTTCGACAAGCAGCAGGTGCGGAGCAAGTATGAACTGGCTCCGCAGGCCATGGAAAAAGGTACCGCACAGTCGAGGAGAAGTCAAATGACTTGCCAGGCGGTGCCCGTATCAGGCAGCGCCTTGGCCGGGTTGCGGCTTTCCCCGCCGCTGGTCACCATAACCGCCGAGGCTCCGGGCAAGGGGCACTTGGTTTCGCATATCCCGCAGCCGATACACAAGGCGTCGATCAGGTAAGGCTGCTTGACCGTGACCTTTTCTCCCCGGCTGTTTTCCACGGCCACCTCCCGGAACTTGATCGCCTTGTCAGGGGTGGGGCAATGCTCCTCGCAGACGATGCAGGGAATGCCCTTGGCATACGGCAGACAGCGGTCCCTGTCAAAGCTGGCATTGCCGATCTTTTGCTTTTTCTTTTCCTCTGCGCCCAGCTTTCTAATCGCCCCGCTGGGGCAGACCTGGCCGCAGAGGGTGCAGTTGTACTCACAGTAGCCGGTGCGGGCCTTGAGAATCGGGGAAAACATCCCTTCCAGTCCGCCTTGCAGAAAAGCAGGCTGCAGCCCGTTGCCGATGCAGACCTTCATGCACTCCCCGCAGCGGACGCAGCGGCCGACAAACTCCTCTTCCGGCAAGGCTCCGGGCGGACGGATCAGGAATTCGTCGGACTGCCTGGCCAGGGTTCTGCTCTTGAGAAAGAAAGGCAGCAGCGCCCCCAGGGCCAGGGAACCGACAAAGTTGCGCCGGGAAAGTGCAAAAGCCGCCCTTCCCTGCGATAACCTGCTGAATTGAAATGATATCTTGTTGCCAGGACACTGATGGATGCAATCCAGGCAGAGGTTGCAGTCCAGCGGCGAGATGTTCCGCTCCTCGTCGATGGCTCCCATCCGGCAGACCTCCCGGCAGTTCCGGCACTTGCCGCAACTGGCGCCGGCCTTGCCCCGCAAGAGGGAAAAACGGGCGGTCACCGCAAACAAGGCGCCCAGCGGGCAGATATTGCGGCAGAAGAACCGCCGCTCTACCCTTTCCAGAAGGAAGACCAGCAGAAGGATCCCCAGCGAGAGCATTGCCAGGTCATAATATTTCTGACTAAAGGGCAGGATGGTCGCCTTCAGGAAGGCGTAGACCGGTTCGGTTACCCCATTAACCCAGGCAGGAGCCTCCTGGTAGGTGTAGGTGAAAAAAGTGGTGGCCATGGCATGTAAGGCAGGGTCCACCGCCAGGGCCAAGCCCCGGACCAGGATCGAAAAGGGATCGAAATAGCCGGCCATGGGCAGGCCGAACCAGGCTCCCACCAGAAGAAAACCCAAGAGGTAGAACTTGAGCGGCCGGTATCTTCTTTCCTTGCCCGTCCCTGTGTGTGGCGCCATGGTGCGGCAACCGTCCAGCAGGGTGCCCATGGGGCAGATCCAGCCGCAGAAAAAGCGGCCCAGGATCAGGGTCAGCAGCACGGTAGCCACGGCCGGCAGCATCAGGAGAATAAAAAAACCCGCGGCCAGCGAAGCGGACAGGGCCAGCAGGGGATCGATCCGGAACAGGATGTTCACCGCGTACTCGATGGTATCGGAGCCCGAATAGTCGGTCCTGATGAAAAGAAAGAAGAAAAGCGCCAGGCAGGCCAGTTGGCTCAGGCGCCGCCAGTAATATAAGGGAATCTTCTTTTTGTTTTTCATATCATTCGGTTACCCAGGCAGGATTGGATGAGGCAAACCATCGCCGACAAGCGGGCTTCAGGGAAAAAGATCAGGCCTGGACGACCCTGATCTTTTTCAGGTCCATCTCCCCGAGCCCAAGCTTATAGGCGGCAACAGTGGATTCGATCTCCTCGGGCTTCAAGCCGAAAAGGGTGGTGGCGTAGGCATCGGCGGCCACCGGATCGACCGAGGCAATAACCGTATCCAGCACCCTGACATCATCGAGATTGCCGCCCTGCGGGCCATTGGCGAGAAGGATGCGGGTGGCGTCGATCACGGTGAGTCTCGGTCGGATCACCGTGGCCAGGTCTGCCAGCTTCTGGCCCAGGTTGTGGTGCATCGCCCCCCGGGTGCCGCCCAGAACCCCCATGCTGTTCTTGAGGCCCATGGTCAACCGGCTGAGTCCATGGTGCTTGGCCACCGGCACGTTGATATAGCTGTCCGCCTCTAGGGCATCGCGATAAATGTCCAGACGTCTGACCGCCTTGCCCCGCTCAATATCAACCGGGATATATTTGCGCTCGTCCGGGTGGAAGAGCTTCAGCCGCTTGTCCTTGATCCCGGCCAAGGCCTCCTGGATGCCGCTGTTGACATAGCAGCGCCGCTCCTCGTTACAGGTCCGGTCAAAGACCAGAACCTCCCCGGCCCCGGCATCCAGAGCCCGTTCAACCAAAACCCTGACCACCTGCGGATGAGTATTTGCAGCCTGCGCTGGATTGCGGTCCCAGCCGATATTCGGCTTGACCACCACCTTGTCGCTGGGGCGGACGAATTTTTCCATCCCGCCCAGAGGGGAAAGAACCCGATCAACC
>PHAW01000165.1 GCA_002841785.1 Deltaproteobacteria bacterium HGW-Deltaproteobacteria-3
CCGGAAAATGCCCCCTTTGCGGCGATCATCGTCACCGCCGCCGGGCCGCTGATTCCGCAGCCGCTGGTGGATCAGTTGGCCGACCCGGGGATCATGGTTCTGCCGGTGGGTGATCCGGAGGGTCAAACCCTCATGGTTGTCAGAAAAGAAGGGGGGGCGGTGACAATCACCGAGGTGGAAAGCGTTCGCTTTGTCAAGCTGGTCGGCACCTACGGCTGGAAGGCGGCCTAAGCCTGTAATCGGCCACGGGGCGCCGCATCTGTTTCGCAGTCTCGCTCGCGCTCGCTTAGCTGTCATCGGCCTGCTCGTGTGCAATAGCACACTTCGCAGACCTCTTTGTCGGACACTTCTGCCGACAATTGACACGCGCATCTGCGGCACCCTGTGACCGATTCCTTTTTCCGAGCCAGTTCTTTTCTGCTTTAAGTCACTTCCCTCTTATCCCCTTGCTCTCACCCTTGCGGCTAAACGTCGCACTTTATCCAGGGTTTCCTCCAGATCAAAAGAAAGAAGCCGTCGATCCTGCATGACCACCTTGCCGTCAATGAGCACGGTGGCGACATCGCTGCCCCGCCCCGCGTAGACCAGGGTCTCGGGATTATGAAAGGGGGTCAGGTGGGGCTGCTTGCGGTCGAGGATGAGGCAGTCCGCCCGCAGTCCCAGGGCAAGGCGGCCTGTCTGCCGCCCCAACCCCAAAACCCCGGCGCCCCCTTCCGTGGCCATGCCCAGCACTCCGGCGGCGGGCATCCGGGTGGGTTCGTGGGCCGCAACCTTGTGCAGCCTGGCGCAGCTTGCCATCTCCTGAAACAGGTCCAGATCGTTATTGCTGGCGCAGCCGTCCGTGCCCAGGCCCACCG
Organism: Deltaproteobacteria bacterium HGW-Deltaproteobacteria-3; assembly: GCA_002841785.1. Lineage (GTDB taxonomy): Bacteria > Desulfobacterota > Desulfobulbia > Desulfobulbales > Desulfurivibrionaceae > Thiovibrio. Next base: position 858 of record PHAW01000165.1, read on the forward strand.
GAACCCCGGCGGCAAGGAGCGCGGCCAGGGGAGCGATGCCGGAGCCGAGCTTCATGTTGCTCTCCGGGCAGGTGACCACCTTGGCCCCGCTCTCCCGCAGCAGTTCGATATCCGCCTTTTCCAGCCAGACAGAGTGCACGCAGATTGTCTGTTCATCCAGCAACCCAAGGGTGTGGAGCAGCCCCGCCGGGGTGCAGCCGTGCTGTTCCCTGATCTGCGCCACCTCCCCTCGGGTTTCGGCAAGATGGATGAAAAAAAAGCTTCCGGCCTCGCGGGCCAACGCCTTGGCCCGCTGCAGGGTGTCCGCGCTGCAGGTATAGGGGGAATGGCAGAACAGGGCCGGGGTGAGCAGGGAGTTTTTTCCCTGCCAGGCCGAGAGAAAACCCGCTGCCTGTTCGATGTTTTTTTTCGGGTCCGGTACGCCCGGGGCCGGAAAATCGATGATCCCCTGGGCAGCCACCGCCCGCATCCCTGCCTCGCAAAAGGCCCGTGCCGCCGCATCCTCATGGAAATAGGCGTCCGCCACCGTGGTGGTGCCGGCCAGGATCATCTCGGCGGCGGCAAGCTTGCTGCACCAATAGACCATCTCCGCATCCACCAGCCGCGCCTCGCTCGGGAAGATGTGCTCCGTGAGCCAGGTCATGAGCGGCAGATCATCCGCCAGCCCCCGGAAGAGGGTCATGGCGCCATGGCAGTGGCAATTGATCAGCCCCGGCATGAGCAGGTTGCCCGCGGCGTCAATGACCCGATCCGCCCTGGTCTCCCCGGGCAGGTCGGCCATGGCGCCGATCCCGGCAATGGCCCCGTCCAGCACGGCAAGATAGGCCGCCTCCTGCACGCGGCCGTCGACCGGATTCGCCAAGAGCGCGGCATTGGTTATGAGCAGGTCATGGGTCGGCACGGAAAAGTCCCGGTAATGGTCATGGCGATGGGGAGGAATGGTTGAAGGCGCAGGGGAGAAGGGACACCGTGCAACGGTTTCGGCCCGAAAGAGCCAGGCTATGGCATCAGGTAAAATCCCAGCTCCCTGTCGGTGCTGGCGGGTTCGTCAAAACGCAGCCCAAGGTAAGCCCCTTCGACCAGTTGCACCACGCCGGTTTTTTCTATCCAGGTTCTTTTGGGGTTATCCAAGGTAAAGCCCAGGATGAGCCGGGCCTGTGTCACGATCCTGTGCCGGCCCAGAATCGTGACCCCGGCGCCATGCATGGAGATGTTTTCAATCCGGCAGTTTATGGTTTTCTTGGCCAGGGAAAAGTCGGGGATATCCCTCTCATCGAAAAGCATCTGGTAGGTTCCTTCCAGATTGGTGGCCTTGCGGTAAAATTTCCGGTACTCGAACCGCACCGGAAAAACAGCGGCGCAGGTGCAGCGGATCCGGACCACGGACGCCAAGGAGGCAGTATTCTGCAGATGTACCGTTTTCACCAGCCCGCATGACTCGCAGTGTATTTTCGCGCTGTTATCCTCTTTCACGAAAATTTTTTGTGCGGGTTCCTCTGTCATCTCTTTGTCCCGAGGCTATGGAGTGTAACAGGAAAAAACCTTTTCCAGCGGCTGGTTTTCAAGCGAGCCAGAAAAGTCTATCACGTTCTCCCGCAGGAAGGAAAGGAGAATCAACGGTTCAATGCCGCCGCATGGGTTACGGGCTTTTTTTCCCCTCCCGCAGGGTTTCACGAACCGAGCGGGCCAGGTCGTCGATGGAAAAAGGCTTCTGGATAAAGTGGATGCCCGGGTCCAATACGCCGTGATGGGCGATGACGTTTGCCGTATAACCCGACATGTAGAGGCATTGCATTGCCGGGCGGAGGGCGGAGAGCCGCTGCACCAGCTCGCGGCCATTCATTTCGGGCATCACCACGTCGGTGATGAGCAGGTGGATTTCCCCGGCGTATTCCGCGACCAGCTCAAGGGCCGCCATGGGCGTGTTGGCGGCAAGCACCGTGTATCCCAGGCGTTGGAGGATCGTCTTGCCGAGATTCAGGATCGCAGTATCGTCTTCCACCAGCAGCACCGTTTCCGTGCCGCCGCTGGCTTCTTCTGCCCGGCGAGTCTTCGCTGTCACCATTTCGTTGGCGAAGCTGGGCAGATAGATGCTGAAGGTGGTGCCCTGGCCGGGCTCGCTGTACACATTGACAAAGCCGTTGTTCTGCCGGACGATGCCATAGACGGTGGCCAGCCCCAGGCCGGTGCCCTTGCTCTGTGTCTTGGTGGTGAAAAAAGGCTCGAAGATCTGGGCCAGGATTTCCTTGTCCATGCCGCAGCCGTTGTCGCTCACCACCAACTGGACATATTCGCCGGGAATGGTTTCCGGGTGGTCAGCGCAATAGGCGGCATTCAGGGAGATATTTTCCGTTTCGATGGTGATCTTGCCGGTGTCGGCAATGGCGTCGCGGGCGTTGACCGCCAGGTTGGCCAGGATCTGATCGAGCTGGGAAGGGTCCATCTTCACGGGCCACAGGGAGTGGCCAGGCACCCAGGCAAGGTCGATGTCCTCGCCGATGAGCCGTTGGAGCATTTTCAGCATGCCGGCAACGGTGTCGTTCAGGTCGAGGATTTTAGGACTCACCGCCTGCTTGCGGGCAAAGGCGAGGAGCTGGCGGGTGAGATCGGCGGAACGCATGGCTGCCTTGCGGATTTCCAGAAGCCCATCATGCACGGGGCTTGTCGCCTCAACCTGGGCGAGGGAGAGATCGCTGTACCCGAGAATGGTCTGCAGCATATTGTTGAAGTCATGGGCCACTCCGCCGGCCAGCCTGCCCACCAGCTCCATCTTTTGGGATTGAAGCAGTTGGGCCTGCAGTTTATCCCGTTCTTCCTCGCTCCGTTTGCGTTCGGTGAGGTCAATATCAATGCAGTACATCTCGGGTTCACCGTGGATGTTGAGTTGCATGACATGGCTTGAGAAAACGTTGACGGGTTGTCGCGATTCCCTGATCCCGCCAGGTGTTGATCGCATCGATGACTCCGTGCCGCATCTCCGGCGGAATGATGAGCTCTTCAAGGGGTCGGCCCAGCGCTTCCTCCCGCGAAAAGCCATACAGCCTCTCGCTTGCCGTGTTCCAGAAAACGACGCGGCGTTGCCGGTCATAGCCTTGCACCGCGATATTGGGAACATCCTCAAACAGTGAGCGGAATCGTTTTTCGCTTTCCTCAAGCGCCTCTTCGGCTTGTTTGCGCTCGGTGATATCGGTGTGGGTGCCGAGCATCCGCATGGGGCGGCCAGTGGGGTCGTATTCCACCACCTTGCCGAGGGAGAGGATCCATTTCCATCCCCCCGCTTTGCTCCGTTGCCGGAACTCCACGCGGTACTCCGGGATCTTGCCTGCGATGTACTCCCGATACGCCGCGGCTACGGGCTCCCGGTCATCGGGGTGCAGCCGTTCGATCCATTTGTCGTTGGTCTCATGAAATTCCTCCGGATCGTATCCGAGCATGGTGGCGTATTCCGGACTGACCGTGGCCTCGCCGGTCTGGACATTGAGATCGTAGAGGCCCTGGTTGGCAGCCATGAGCGCTAATCGAAGCCGTTCTTCGTTGTTCTGTAATTCGGCGACGATTCGCTCCCTCCACAGCCGGTTGACCATGAGCGAACCCAGCATGGCAGTGGCCAGGGGGTAGATTAGCAAGACCGGCAGGCTGATCTGGGCCAGCACCTGCAGGGCCGTGGCCCAGGGCAGTAAAAACATCAGCGCCAGCATGACTATATGGACGAGCACACCGAACAGGTAGAGCTCGCGCCAGGAAAGATCCTCCGTTGCCGGGCGACGATAATAGCGCCAGAGCAGGCCCAGGGCCCCGGAGGCCAGGATCACCGAAACCCCGGTCACTGTGGCGGCTCCGCCCAGGGAGAGGCGGAAGGCTGCTGCCATGGCCATGGCCACCACGGTGGGCACGGCGCCGAAGAACAGGCCGGCCACGCCGAGGAGCACCGAACGGGTGTCGAACACGATCCCGGTGACATAGCGCCAGGAAGAGAGCATGATGATGATGCTCAGGATACCGAGGGTCACCCCAATGGCCAGTTGCACCGGCAGGGTCGGCTTTTGCAACCGGAAGCGATTGGTGGTCAGGTCGTAGACAAAGGCCATGGCCAGGAGCAGGGCAGCGTTCTGGATCAGCGCGGGAAAGACAGTGTCAAGCATGGGCGGTGATTCCTCGTAAGGCTTTACAAGCCAAGGGACCAAAGAGCAAGGCATAATAGTGGCACGGGGCAAGTTTCTCCGTTCTTCTTATATCACATTTCGCCAAAGAAAAGCGTTCGGCACAAAAAAAGGGTTTTCAGGCAAAAACCTGAAAACCCTTAGTATTGCTTGGTGCCGGAGGTCGGAATCGAACCGACATGGGGTCGCCCCCGCGGGATTTTGAGTCCCGTGCGTCTACCAGTTTCACCACTCCGGCTGAATGGCGATGCGCCCCGTGACGGCGGCATAGGACGAACACTATAGAAGCCTTGCCGAGAGCTGTCAAGCCCTAAAGAACCAGTGCCCTCGATGATGTTTCAGTGGGAGGTTCCCAGAAAAATCTTCTGGAACCGGTAGAAGTAATCCACCCCGGACCACACCGTCATGAAGGCGGAAATATAGAGGATTCCCTTGCCCAGTTCGTGCAGGAAAGGGATGGGCACCACCCCCAGGGGAAAGATCAGCACGCAG
>PHAW01000166.1:0-5118 GCA_002841785.1 Deltaproteobacteria bacterium HGW-Deltaproteobacteria-3
GCTGGTCAACGGCATCTTTGTCGATCCGGTGGAGTGGTGGGACGAGGAGTGGCTGAAACTTCACATGTTGAGTGTGCTCTAAGTTTTGTCCAGGATCAGGATTCTTCCGGAAAATCTGGCCAACCAGATCGCGGCCGGCGAGGTTGTCGAGCGGCCTGCCTCGGTGGTCAAGGAGCTGCTGGAGAACGCCATCGACGCCGGGGCAATCCAGATCGGTATCCAGGTGGAGGGGGACGGCACCCGACTGATCCGGGTGATTGACGACGGCGCCGGCATGGATCAGGATGATGTGCTCCTCTGTCTGGAGCGCCATGCTACCAGCAAGATCACAAGCTTGGCCGAGCTTGGCGCCATCCGTTCCCTCGGTTTCCGGGGCGAGGCCGTGCCCAGCATCGCCTCGGTTTCCCGGGTGCGGATTACCTCGCGTCCCGCAGCCCAAGAGCTGGGAACCCAGGTTGACCTTCGCTTCGGCAAGGTTCTCAAGGTGCATGAGATGGGGGGCAGCCCAGGCACCTCCTTTGAGGTGACGGATCTTTTCGGCAATGTCCCGGCCCGGAAAAAATTTCTTAAATCCACCCGCACGGAACTGGCCCATATCGAAGAGGTGGTGAAGAATTATGCCCTGGTTTGCCCGGAGCTTGGGTTCAGTCTTGCGGTGGACGGACGTGAGGTGTTGCGGCTGCCTTCGCGGCTTGACACCCCACGGAGCAGGGCGGAACGGATTTTTGGCAAGGGAGGGGGCGCCTTGGTGGAGGTGGAGCGCCAAGCCCAGGACGAGATCGAGCCCGGGGTTTGGGGGTATCTTCTGCCGCCGGACGCCCCTGTTGCCGGGCGCTTGAGAATATTTGTCAATGGCCGGGCGATCCATGACCGCCTGGTAGCCCACGCGGTGAACGAAGGGCTTCAGAACTATCTCATGAAAGGCCGGGGAGCGGGCGGGGTGATTTTTCTCAACCTGCCGCTTGCAAGCGTTGATGTGAATGTCCACCCCACAAAGCAGGAGGTCAGGTTTCACAAGCCGTCGGGGGTGCATCAGGCCGTGGTCGCCGCGGTTCAGGCTGCCATGGCGGATCATCAGCAGGCCCTGAAAAAGGAGATATTCCAGGTTCCTGTTCTTGGCCAGGGCAGGGAACAGGCCAAAGTCGCTCCAGCCAAGGCGTATGCGCCGGTTTCAGCCATTCCCGCCCCTGCGGCGCAGGAGCCGTTGCCGCTTTTTGCGGTTACTGACGTTGCCGCGCCGCCGGTTCTCCAGCCTGCTCCTGACAAGGGCCTCTTTCCGGAAGGCAATTGTGCGGCGGAGCAGCCCCAGCCTTCGGCCGCGGGCGAGGAGGAGAGAGCCCTTGCCCTTGGCGGATTGCGCTATCTCGGGCAGGTGCTGGACACCTATCTGCTCTGCGCCACGGAAAACGGCCTGCTTGCCGTTGATCAGCATGCCGCCCATGAGCGGCTGTTGTTTGAAACGTTGAAAAGGCAGTTTGCCAGCAAAAAAATCGCCCGCCAGACCCTTTTGTTTCCAAAGGTCATGGAGTGCAGCCTGGAGGAGCTCCAGATTCTCAAGCAGTATGCCGAGGATATCCGTGCCCTCGGGGTCGAGATCGAGGATTTTGGAGGGGCCAGCCAGGTGGTGAAGGCCGTGCCTGCGGTGCTTGGCCGCTCTCCGGTTGAAGAGGTGATGGCCGGTATCTTTGCCAGGTTCGGCGAGCCTGGCTCCGGAAAAAGCGGGGTGCGGGCCGAGGAAGTGCTCTCCGATATGGCCTGCAAGGCAGCGATCAAGGCAGGGCAAAGGCTGACCGCCACGGAAGCCGAAGCGCTGCTGGACGAAATGCAGCGGGCCGAGGTTTTTTCCCATTGCCCCCATGGCCGTCCTGTGGCCAAGAGTTTTACTTCCCACGACATCAAGAAATGGTTTTATCGCGGCTGAGTCCGGATAAGCCATCGTCAAAAAATAACATGGCCGTTTTAGGCAGCCAGATGGCATAAGGAGCCGTACCGTAAGGCAACATAAATGGCCTGTTGTTTCTGAACGGCTCCAAAAAAAATATCGCGCAAGCGATTTGAAAAAAGTATGTTTTTAACAGGCAACGGCATTCCCGTGCCCTCCGCCCAATAATTTTTTTGATAAGGAAGATGTCATGACAACACCCGTTACGCAAACGAATTTTGCCAATCTCCATCTGGTGCATCGCGGCAAGGTCCGGGATCTCTACGAGGTGGAAGAACACCTGCTGATGGTGGCCTCGGATCGGATCTCCGCCTTTGATGTGATCATGGACGACCCCATTCCCGACAAGGGCGCGATTCTGACCAAGCTTTCCCTTTTCTGGTTTGACTATCTCAAGGACATTGTGCCCAATCATCTGATCACGGCCAATGTCGAGGACTATCCGGCTGCCTGCGCCCCATACCGGGAGCAGTTGGCAGGCCGCAGCCTGCTGGTGAAAAAGGCCAAGCCCCTGCCGGTGGAGTGTATTGTCCGCGGCTATCTCTCCGGTTCGTTCTGGCAGGCATATAAAAAAGATACAACCGTTTGCGGCTTTGCCTTGCCCGCCGGGATGCGGGAGTCGGACAAGTTTCCCGAGCCGCTTTTCACCCCGTCCACCAAGGCGGCCCTCGGCCTGCACGACGAGAATATTTCCCTGGTCGAGATGGAAGAGGTCGTGGGCAAGGAGCAGACCGCCCGGATCAAGGATATCTGCCTGCGCCTCTATGTCAAGGCGGCGGATTACGCCCGGAGTCGGGGAATCATCATTGCCGACACCAAGTTCGAGCTGGGCCTCTACAACGGCGAGATTATTCTCATCGACGAGGTGTTGACCCCGGATTCCTCCCGGTTCTGGCCGGAGGACCAGTACCAGCCCGGCGCGGGACAGCCGAGCTTTGACAAGCAGTTTCTCCGCGACTATCTGTCCACCCTCGATTGGGGGAAAAACCCGCCGCCGCCCCCTCTGCCAGGGGAAATCATCGAGAAGACCGCGTCCCGCTACCGGGAGGCGCTGGTCAAGATAACCGGGGCGGGTATCTAGCGGGGTGTCGAAAAATCCAGGCATGGCGGTTTTTTACCGGCATCCGCAGCAGGAAACTGTGCTATCATCGGACAGACGGGGTATGGGTTGCAGCTCTTTTCAGTGGCTGTAGCCAGAACATTTTTCCGGGAGGGGACCTGATGCCGAGACCGCTTGTGCGTGGTCCGTGCGAAACAGTCGCAGTCATGCTGCTGGGATGCTTCCTGCTGTTGCTTTCTGGCTGCGGAATTTCCGGACCCGGCGCCAATGACGGGTTCGGGGGCTTTTTTACCCCCACGGATGTCGGTGTTATCCGGCACCATGTGCGCCAGTATCAGAATTCCCTGCGGGAATTCACCGCCCGGCTCTATGCCAAAAACCCCAAGTATGAGAAAGATCCGGCCCGGCAGCGGCGGAAGATCGATGCTGTTTTCGCTCCCCTGCCCACGGGGGAGCAGGTTTATGCCTACAAGCAATCCCACGAAATCCTCGCCGCCGCATTCCATCCCGAAACCGTCGAGCCGGACAGGGTCTATCTGTTGAGCCTCGGGTTGTGGAAAAGCATCGTGGAGGCGTATAATGTCGGGGAGCAGGGGGTTTTTGTGAGTGGTCTGCAGATTTCCCTGGAGCGGTTGCAACGGCTCCATCATAATCTCAGTCAGGTGAACTGGCGGCTGAAAACATACAAGGACAAAAACGGCAAACTGCTTTTCCTCACCAACGAAGCCGGCGCGGACGGCTACCTCCCCGGATCCTCACCCGCCTTGAGGATGATATCGCCATGCGGGGAGGATTGCCGGAGCGTTACATGTTCAGCATGTCCACCATTTTTGTCGGCATACTTCTCTAGCAGGATGTTGAAAAAAAGCCGTCCTGGCTTTTTTTCAACCACGATCGGCCAGAAGTGAATTCTGTCCGATCTTACAAATTCAACAAGTTAGAACTCGTTGAATTTGGCGATCCAGGCGATCTCAAGGCACGGTTGCCTGGCGAAGAGCTACAACCCCGTTTCTTTCAATTTGTCTACCAGCATTTGTTGTTCCTCAGACAGCTCCTTCGGCACCGCCACCACGATTTTCACCAGCAGATCTCCCCGTTCGCCTCCCCGTCCCTCCGGCAATCCCTGTTTGCGCAGGCGCAGTTTTGCCTGGGGCTGGCAGCCGGGCGGAACCTTGACTTTGAGCTGCTTGCCGTCCAGGGTGGGAACCTCCACCTCGGCGCCGAATACGGCGGAGCTGTAAGGAGGGGTTCGACCTTGATCAGCAGATACAGATCGCCCGGCGGGCCACCCATGGGGGAAGGGGACCCCTTGCCGGAAACCCGCAGCTTCTTGCCGGTCTCGATTCCAGGGGGGATCTTGACGGAAACCCTCTCCGCCGCACCGCCGCGGCCAAGGGAGATGGTTTTTTCGGCGCCGGTCAGCGCCTCATTGAGGGTGATCGGCAGTTCCAGGGAAAGATCGTTGCCCTTCACCTGTTGCTGCTGGCGGAAATCCTGAAAGCCCTGGCTGGTCCTGCTCCCTGCCCCTGGCTGGCGGAACATCTCCTCGAAGATGCCGCTCCCCCCGCCGGAACTCCGGAAGGTGGCGCGGCCCCCGCCGAAGTTGATGCCGAATTCCCGCAGAATATCGCCCAGATCGGCATTGCGGAAGATGTCCTCCTGGGAATAGCGCTGCTGGAAACCGGCGGAGCCGAAGGAGTCGTATTGCTGCCGTTTCTCCTTGTCGGAGAGAACGGCGTACGCCTCGCTGATCTTTTTAAACTGCTCCTCCGCCTCCTTGTTCCCCTTGTTGCGGTCCGGGTGATACTTGAGGGCAAGTTTGCGGTAGGCTTTCTTGATTTCCTCCGGGGAAGCGCTTTTTTCCACACCGAGTAATTTATAGTAATCCATGCCGTGCCTGCCTGTCTGTCCTGGCGTCTGTCATTAACAAAGGGATCTTAGAACGGAACATCATCGCCCATGACCGGCTCGGGGAAGGGCTGGTCGTTGTACTGCTGGGACTGCGAAGAATCGCCGCTGCTGCCGCGGGGAGAGAGCATCTTCATCTCCCTGGCCACGATCTCGGTGGTGTATTTGGTGTTGCCGTCCTTGTCGTCCCATTTGCGGGTTTGCAGCC
>PHAW01000166.1:5165-6899 GCA_002841785.1 Deltaproteobacteria bacterium HGW-Deltaproteobacteria-3
AGCTGGCGATGGCTGCTCCTGCCTGCGAGTAGCGCACTTCCGGGTCTTTGCCGAGGTTGCCGATGAGGATGACTTTGTTGACCATTTCTTCTCCTTAATATTCTCGATCAGATTTGCAAAAAAAATGAGGCGCTGTTGTGATGGCCGCCCATCATACCGGCTATTTTCCGCGTCCGCACCAACCTTTTCCAGGTGCGGGCTCTCCGTTGCCGTCAGGGCATGGCTACCGGGAAACGATATATCATAGTAAGGATGGGCCGGTCAAAAATCAACACCCAAAAGGGGTGTTCCCGGAATAGAGGCCATGCTCAGGGGAGGCCGCATTGTGCCTGGGCAGCCCGGTCGAGCATGGCGGGCAAGCCGCCTTTTTCCTCCGGGGCGAAGCCGAAAACCTCCCGCCAGATCTCGTCGCTTTCCATGCAGAAATAGAGGCAGGTGTCCGGGTCCAGATAGCGGGAAAGATGGTGCGCCATGTGGCGGTACATCTCGGTGCGCAGCGGCCGGAAATAACGGAATTTGTTGTCCAGCCCCAAGACAAACTCTTCATGGAAAAACCGGGATCTGGGAAAACGTCCGGTGGCAATGCTTTTCAGGGCGGGAAGAAAGCGCAGCGCCCCCATGCTGATCCAGACGATGCTTGTTGCCGGCACCGCGGCAAAGAGCCGGTCGATCGTCTCTTGGTAGCCTTCTTTCCAACCGGGATGATAGATGAGCGGGTCAAAATGAAAGGCCAGCTTGTAGCCCCAGGCCGCGCACTGGGCCGCGGCGGCCAAGCGCTGCTCCAGACTGGCGGTGCGCAGCTCCTCCTTGGCCATGATCTCCGGGCTGTTGAGGGACCAGGCCATGATGGTGCGGCCGCCATGCGCGCAGTGCTTAAGGTTGTCCAGGGCAACGGCTTTTGATTTCAGCTCAAGCACCGCGTTGGGCTGATCCTTGAAAAAATCAATGAGGATCCGGCTCAAGCCCGTGACCCGGTCCAGGGCCATGGAGTCGGTGAATTCGCCGGTGCCGATGCGGCGGAAGGTCTGCGGGTTTTCGGCAAAGGCGGCGGTGAGTTCGGTCAGCAGCTCATCGGTATTCACAAAAAAAGAGAGCCAGGGGTTGTTCAGATAGGCCTGCAGGATGCAGTACACGCAGTCCATGGGGCAGTTCATCCCGACATTGAGCACCTGGTAGTCGCAGCAGCGGTATTCCCTGGTCGCGGGGCAGGGCTTGAGAAAGCGGCCCCGGTTTTTGCAGAGGACAAGATGCTTTTTGCCGCTGGTGAGGCTCTGGGGGGTGATGCCTCCAGCGAAAAGATCCAGGCCGGAACGGGGTGGGATAATCCTCACCTCCCGGCCCGGAAGATTGGCCAGGATAGTTGCGGTGAGGGGCAGGTCCCGGCAGTCGTTTTCCACATGGACATGCTGGATGATGCTGGCTGGATCAAGGGGGGCGGTATGCGGCATGATGGTCGGTTTCCTGTTTGCGTATTTGGTTGCGGCACCATACCGTAAAGAATCTGGGGGGCCAACGAGAAAATTCTTGACCCCGGGGAGAAAACTGCACTACCATTTTTTAGGTGTTTGTACCTACTCGGATCGTGCTTGACTTGCGGCATGCCGTTATGATGGAATAATGGATAATCTTTTGAAGTTCCGCTGTTATTGGAAATGGGGAGAATGCTCCATACACGCAAAAGAGGCGAACGATGAAAGAGCAGGATTTTGCCAGGATCAGTGAACGTCTGAACGG
>PHAW01000167.1 GCA_002841785.1 Deltaproteobacteria bacterium HGW-Deltaproteobacteria-3
ATGAGATACTCGCGCAGCCTGTGCATCACCGCCCGCTCCCGGACCACGGTGAACAACACCGAGCGGGCATTGACCCCGGTGGGCGCATGGCAGGAAACCTCCAGCAGATGGTCGATCAGCTCCGGGGCCAGATCTTGATCGCGGTAGCGGCGCACCGCCCTTCTGCCCTTGATCAGGGTTGCAAGCTGGGCCGGGTCCGGCAGGTTGCCCTTCAGCGCGATGCTCGCCTCGGGGTCCTTGCCGAGGATCGACACCGCCGCGGTGGGGCAGACGGCCAGGCAGTGCTGGCACTGAAAGCAGCCCGCCTCATCGGTTATTTTCGGGTATCCGTCCATGGCGATGACACCGGCCGGGCAGTCAAGCGCGCATTCGCCGCACTGGATGCAGCGCTCTTCATCGATGCGAAATTGAAGCATGGGAAACCTCCTTGTGTTTTCAGGACGTGTGCAACGTCTGGAACATATTGCTCGATTATCGCGGCTGAAGCCGCTCCTGCAACACCCGATATTCCTCGACCCGGTAGGAGCGGCTTCAGCCGCGAGAGATAGCTCCCATGTAACCGCCGGAATATAGTCTTGTATTAGCGCATTTTCCCAGGGAGCGCCAAGAGAATTGCTCCTGCCGACATCAGGGTGGTGACGACAAGCCGAACCTCGTCTTTCCGGACCTGCTGATGCCGAGCATGGATGGCCGGGCAAACCGGTTACCCGCAGACCTTTCTCCCCAGCATATCTCCGCCCACTACCGTCTCTTCCCGGAAAGGATGCTTGACAAGCCCCGCCTTCCTGCTATCTTTGTGGCAATACATCGAGGTGGATACCGGCGAAAACCTGCTGAGCGCCGCGGCCAAGGCCGGGCTCTATATCCAGGCCTCCTGCGGCGGCGACGGGGTATGCGGCAAGTGCAAGGTCAAGATCGAACAGGGCGAGGTGGCGGCCAACAAGGCCATGCAGCTCAAGGCGGAGGAGCACGCCGAGGGGTTCCGCCTTGCCTGCCAGTCTTCGGTCATCAAGGATCTGGTGGTCTCGATCCCGGTCGCCACCAGCAAGGACGGTAAGGCCCTCAAGGCCAAGCCCAAAACCACCCGCGCCATCTCGGCCCGGTCGCTGGACCATCTGATCGGCACCTGGCAGGTGGCGCCGCCGGTGGAAAAGCGCTTCCTGATCCTCGACCCGCCGACGCTGGAAGACAACGTGCCCGACCTGCAGCGGCTGATGCGGGGCATCAAGAAAAAATGCCACGACTGCGCCGAGCCCACCTACGATCACCCGGAGCTCTTGATGGAGCTGCCCTTCACCCTGCGGGAGGCCAACTGGCAGGTGACGGCGATCATGCTGCGCGGCAAGCGGGCCGAGGAGCCGGACCGCATCATCGCCGTGGAGCCGGGCGACACCACGGGCAACCTCTACGGACCACCACGGTGTGCGGAGTCTTGATCGACCTCAACTCCGGCGAGGTGATTGCCGAGGCCTCGGCCTACAACGACCAGATCAGTTGCGGCGAGGATGTCATCTCCCGGATCATCTATTCCCAGCGGCCCGGCGGCCTCAAGGCGCTGCAGGAAAAGGTGGTGCGCACCATCAACGCGGTGATCGAAACGGTGTGCAAGAAGGTGATGATCAGCCCCAGCGACATCAGCTACATCATGGCCGCGGGCAACACCATCATGAGCCACCTGCTCCTGGGCTTGAACCCGAAATACCTCCGGGAATCGCCCTATGTCCCGGCCTGCAGCCATTTCCCCCTGACCCGCGCCGCATCCTTGGGCATCCACGCCCACCCCTCGGTGCGCCTCTTCCTCTACCCGGCAGTGGCCAGCTATGTGGGCGGCGACATTATCTCCGGGGTGCACGCCTGCCAGATGTACAAGAACGCGGAGCTCACCCTGTTCATCGACATCGGCACCAACGGCGAGATCGTGGTGGGCAACGAGGAGTGGATGGTCTGCGCCGCCTGTTCCGCGGGCCCGGCCTTCGAGGGCGGCGGCATCCGCCACGGCATGCGGGCCAATGCCGGGGCCATCGAAAACTTCCACATCCACCCCGAAACCCTGGAGCCGATGATCATCACCATCGACCGCATCAAGCCTTGCGGCATCTGCGGCTCCGGCCTCATCGCCATCGTGGCCGAGCTGCTGGAGGCCGGGGTCATCGACCAGCAGGGCAAGTTCAACCGCGCCCTGGACCATCCCCGCATCCGCCAGGGAATCGACGGCTACGAGTACGTCCTGGCCTGGGCCAAGGACACCCTCATGGGCGAGGACATCGCCATCACCGAGGTGGACCTGGACAACCTGACCCGGGCCAAGGGCGCCATGTACGCGGGCTACGTCACTCTGCTCGAATCCGTGGGCATGACCTTTGCCGATCTGGACCGGGTGATCATGGCGGGCAACTTCGGGGCCTACATCGATCTCGAGCAGGCGATCTGCATCGGGCTGCTGCCGGACATCGACCGCGACAAGTTCTACTACCTGGGCAACGCCTCCATGCTCGGCTGCCAGATCAGCCTCACCGACCATGTCCGCTTCAGGGAACGGATGATGGTCAGCTCGCTCATTACCAACCTGGAGCTCTCCGAAAGCGCCCAGTTCATGAACCATTACATGGCCTCGCTCTTTCTGCCCCACACCGACATGGCGCTGTTCCCCACGGTGCGGGAAAAACTGCCGCGGTAAATTCAGCAGCACCGCATCTGCGTCGCAGTCTCGCAGTGCTCGCTTAGCTGTCATCGGCCTGCTCATGTGCAAATAGCACACTTCGCAGGCCTCTTCCTAGCATCTGCGGCACTGCTGAATTTACCGCCATGCCAACATGCCAAGACGAGATTTTTTACGAGTCCATCAATACTCTATGGAAGACATCGAACCCGACTTGGCGATCTGCCTGATCCACAACCCGGAGAACCCCGAAGGGCTGTTTCCCTTTCTGGACGCGCTCCTGCCCCAGGCCGACCAAGTGGCCCTGGAGATCATCGTGGTGGCCGGTCAGCCAGAGCATCCGGCCCTGGCCCGGCTGGAACGGGCCTTCCCGGAGATCGTCATTCTGGAAAACAGCGGAGCTGATCAACCGGCCAAGGCCCGCAACCACGCCTGCCGCTTGGCCGCGGCCCGCTATCTCTCCTTCTGGGACGAAAACCTCCGCCCACAGCCCGGCTGCCTGGCCGGTCTGGTCCGTTTTCTCGATGAAAACCCCGAAGCGGGGTTGGCCGCGCCCAGGATCGTTGACCCCCAGGGCATGGTCCTCCCCTCGGCGCGCTCCGCTCCTTCGGTGGCCGCGATCCTCTGCCTGCACACCTCCCTGGGCCGCATGCTCCCGACCGCGCCACGCATCCTGACCCGCCATCTTCTTCTGGAGCAGGACCATCTGCGCTCCTTCGAACCGGAGTGGCTTCTGGACACCTGCCTCGTGATCCGCAGGGAGGTGGTGGAGGAGATCGGCCTGCTGGACGAGGGCTTTGCCGCCCACTACGCCGATGCCGATTATTGCCTGCGGGCGCGCCAGGCGGGCTGGCATCTCCACTACCTGGCCGAAGGGGTGGCGCTCCAGACCGGGGCCGCACCCTCCTCTGCGCCGGTCATTCCCGCCGCCGGAAATACCCCACGCCTGGTGGGCGACTGTACCCGGCTGCTCTTAAAAAAATGGCTGCGCCCCGCGCAGATGCCCGCCTGATTCACAGGCAAACACCCTGTTGAAACCCTGTTGGCGAGTTGTTGATTGGCTGTTGAAAACCTGTTGATTTATCCTGGCGCGCCCCGCAATCCCTTCTCGGCTACGGGATGGCGCCGCTTTTCCCCAACGGCGCCATCCGCGGGCTCGCTGTTGATTTCCCGCACGTTTCACGTGAAACCCTGCCCGTAATTCCGCGACAAAGCGCCACGCTGGGCAAAAACTACTCGGTTGGTGCCCGCACGCTGGATACAAATTACCCGGAATTTCCCGTGGCCAAAAAAACCATCGGCAATCCGTCCTGGGATTATCCACGGTAAATCAGGAGAATGGTGCACTGTCTGTTGGCTATGGCATGATTTGTGATATACTGCCGCACAGGGTTTTGCGTACCCGTTTTTCCCATAATCCATATTTCAGCACAAGGAGAACCACCCCATGAAGACCCGCACGATGCTCCGGATCAGCACCATCCTGGCAGGCTCCCTGCTCAGCGCCACCCTGGCCTTTGCCGCCACCGACTACAGCGCCATGAGCAACGAGGAGCTGGCCGCCAAACGCGGCAGCATGCAACAGTCCACGGTGGAAGAGCGCAACGCCTTCCAGAACGAATGGCAGAACCGGGTGCAGAAGATGAGCCCGGAGGAAAGGCAGAAAGCCATGGGGCAGCCGGAGAATGCCCCGCGTGACGGCTCTGGCCAGAAAAACGGCAAGAAGCAAGGCATGGGCGGCTCCGGCGGCGGCATGGGTTCCGGTGGCGGCATGGGCGGTGGCGGCGGCATGGGCGGCATGGGTGGCGGCCGCAGGTAGGCGCGATATCTATTGTTCCGGGGCCGGCCATCGTTGCCGGCCCTTTTCTTTGCCCAACACACAAGGAAGACGCCATGCCGCTTGTAGAAGCCAGACGACTTGAAAAAACATATGTGTCCGGAGAGGTGGAAGTACAGGCAATCCGGGGGGTCGATTTCACCATTGCGCCGGGCTCGTTCGTCTCCTTTGTCGGCCCCTCCGGCAGCGGCAAATCCACCCTGCTCAACATGATCGGCTGCCTGGACCCGCCCACGGCCGGAACCCTTTTTGTTGCCGGCACCGATGTCTCCACCCTCTCCCGCAAGGAGAGCGCCCGTTTCCGGGGAGAGCATATCGGTTTTGTTTTCCAGGATTTCAACCTGATCCCGGTCCTCACCGTGTATGAAAATATCGAGTATCCCCTGCTCATGGTGCAGAGCTGGCCGCAGGCGGAACGGAAAAAACGCATCGCCCAGGTGCTCGCCGCGGTGGGCATGGAAGATCAGGCGGGCGTTGATCACCAACCCGAAGCTGGTGCTGGCCGACGAGCCCACCGCCAATCTGGACCGCGAAACAGCCAACAGGATCATCACCCTGATGAAAGAGATGCGTGACGAATTCGGCACGACCTTCATCTTTTCCACCCATGACCCAAAGGTGGTGAAAAATGCCGAAACCATCTTCACCTTGGAAGACGGTATGCTGAAGCAGACCGACACCGGAGGAATCTATGCGTAACATCGTAAAAATCGCCGCCAAAAACCTCCTGCGTTACAAACGCCGAACCCTGCTGACCACGGCCCTGATCGCCCTCGGCGTAGTTTCGGTCCTTCTTTTCATTGCCGTGTCCGGCTCCTTCAAAAGCATGATGATCGGCCAGATCACCGATTCGGTCATGGGCCATGTGCAGATCCACCGCAAGGGCTATGTGGCCTCCATCGACAACCTGCCGCTCTCAACGCCAAGCAACTGGCAAAGGTCGAGGAGATTCTCCGCGCCGAACCGGCGGTGGAATCCTTCACCCTCCGCCTCAAACTCGGCGCCATGTTCAGCAACTTTACCGAAACGACCAACATCCGCCTCAACGCCGTGGTCCCGGCGGAAGAATTCACGTCCATGCCGCTGCTTGCTTCCCGCATCTCGGGAAAAAAGGCGGGCGAAGAGTTGCTGGCTCCGGGCGGCGTCCTGGTTCCGGCGCTGCTGGCCAAGGGCATGCAGGTTAATGTGGGGGACACCGTGGTGCTGGTGGCCACCAACCGGGACGGTTCGGTCAACGGCAAGCCCTTTACGGTGCACGGCGTTCTTGATGGCATTTCCGGACCCGGCGGTCGGGATGGCCTCATCCACCTTGACGATGCCAAGGAACTGCTCCGGATCAACGGCGCGGAAATCAGCGAGATCGCGGTGCGCCTCAAGGACATCGACGACCTGCCCACGGTGAGCGCACGCCTCGAACAGCAGCTCGGAGGGCTCACCAACAAGGAGGGCAAGCCGGTTTTCGAGGTGCATACCTGGGAAAAACTCTCTCCCTTTTACAATATCGCCAAGATGATCGACCTGATGACCCTCTTCATCAAGGTCATGCTGGTGGCCATCGTGCTGGTCAGCATCATGAACGTGATGATCATGGCGGTCTACGAGCGGATCGGCGAAATAGGCACCATCGCCGCCATCGGCACCACGCCGGGGAAGATCCTGGCCCTGTTTCTTGCCGAGGGGTTTCTTTTGGCCATTGTCGGCACGGTGACGGGCACGGTCATCAGCCTGCTGGCCATTGCCGGACTGAACAACGCGGCCATTACCTTTAATTTCGGCATGCAGACCGGGCTGCTCCTGCAGCCGGCCATCTCGATCGGGCAGATTGCCCCCATCCTGGCCATGGTTATCTCCATCTCCGTGCTGGCCAGCCTGCAACCCGCCTGGAAGGCGGCGAAAATGGACCCCATTGCCGCGCTCCGGCATGTGTGAATAGAACTTTTTTAGCATTACAACCCTTTTCGACAAGGAGAACCGTCATGTGGTGTTCCACCCTTTTTTTCAGCCCCTTTTTTTTCTGGTTCAAGCCGCTTTTCGGCCTCGCCGTCCTTGCTCTGCTCACCGTCCTGCTTTTTCGCCTGCTGCGTCGCGATGATTCGCGCCAGGAGCTGAGGGCCTTGCGGGAGGAGGTTTGCGCCTTGCGGCAGAGCATGAAGGAGACGGGGCAATGAACGCGCCAGCCAGACTGCTGCCCGCTTTTATCCTGTTGTTGTTAACCCTGGCCGCCCCGGCCCTGGCCCTGGACGGCAGCGCCATCCTTGCCAAGGTGGACCGCAACCTCCAGCCCCAGTCCTATGAGATGTACCGGAAACTGATCAATATCGAACCGGACGGCACCAAAAAGGAGTTTGTCCTCTACAGCCTCAAGAAAGGCGCCGACAAGGTGGTGGCTCTGTTCCTCTCTCCGGCCAGCGACAAGGGCCGCGCCACCCTGCGGCTCGGCGACAACATGTGGCTCCACATCCCCAATGTGGGCAAGCCCCTGCGCATCACCAGCCTG
>PHAW01000168.1 GCA_002841785.1 Deltaproteobacteria bacterium HGW-Deltaproteobacteria-3
GAAAAGAAACACCGGCATCGGCATGTGGCTCATGCCCAGCAGGTAGGCCAGGGAATCCTTGGGAAAGCCGGGCAGGAGAAAGAGCACAAAGGGAATAATGAAATCACCCTTGGAAACCAAGTGGTTGAACCGTTTGTAGATGGCGGCGTGTTCCAGGCGGCGGCGGACCAGATCGCTGAGCAACCGGCCGACGACAAAGGCCAGCATGGAGCCGATGGTGAGCCCCAGGGTGGAGTAGGCAAAGGCGGGCAGAGCGCCGAAGAGGTAGCCGCCCAGGATGCCGCTGGCCTCGCCGGGAATGGGGGCAATCAGCACCTGGAGAACCTGCAGGGAGATGAAGATGAGCGGCGCGAAGGCGCCTTTGGCCAGGATGGCTTCCCGGAGCTGTTCCCCGTGGTGCCGGGAATTCTGCAGGTAGGCAATGACCCTGCCGAACAGGTTGTCCTCTTGGAGCGCGTAGAGGGTAACGGCTCCAATCCCGGCCAGGATGATGACCAGGTAGAAGATGCGGCTTTTCAGGAATCGAGTCATGTTGGGAACCGGAGGCCTGGGGCAAGGGGCCTGCCCCGGAGAAAGGCGTCCGCGCTCATCCGTTTGGCCCCTTCAAGCTGCATCTCGCCGAGGCGCAGATACCCTTCGCCCGTGGCCACGGTTAAGCCGGTTTTGTCGGCCCTGCACAGCGTGCCGACCGCTTCGCGCACCGGGGCGGGGATCACCTGCGGGGCAAAAAAGCGCAGCCATTTTCCCTCCAGGGTAGTGTGGGCCATGGGCCACGGGTCAAGGCCCCTGATCTGGCAACTGATTTCTTGGGCCGATTTCCGCCAGTCGATGGCGCTCAACTCCTTGGTGAGGGGAGGGGCCGGGGTGGCCAGGCTGTCGTCCTGTTTGCGCGGGGGGAGGTTCCCGGCCTTGAGCCGTTCCAGGGATTCGATCAGCAGCCTGCCCCCGAGCTGGGCCATCTTCACGGCCAGGGTGCCGGCGGTATCGTCCGGAACTATGGCCAGGCTTCCCGGCAGAAGAATATCGCCGGTGTCCATGCCCTCGTCCATCTGCATGATGGTGATGCCGGTTTCCGTGTCGCCGTTCAATACCGCCCATTGAACCGGCGCCGCGCCCCGGTATTTGGGGAGGAGCGAGCCATGCACGTTGATGGTGCCCAAGCGCGGCAGGTTGAGGAGCGGTCCGGGCAGGATGCGGCCATAGGCCGTCACCACCATGAGATCCGGGCGATAGGAGCGGAGCTCTTCCTGAAATTCCGGGGTTCTCACTTTGGTCGGCTGGAGCACCGGGATACCTGCGGCCAGGGCCAGTTCCTTGACCGGGGGCGGGGTCAGCTTGCGGCCCCTGCCCTTGGGCTTGTCCGGCTGGCAAACCACGGCGACCACCTCTTCCCCGTGGTCGAGAAGCGCCTGGAGCGAGGGCACGGCAAATTCCGGGGTGCCCATGAATATGATGCGGTATCTGTTGGTCGTCACCGGTTATTTTTCCTCTTCGGCCTTGAGCATCTTTTTGAGCTTCTTTTTGTAGAGGGTCCGCTTGAGGGAGCTGATCCGGTCGATGAACAGGGTGCCGTTGAGGTGATCGAGTTCGTGCTGGATCACCCGGGCGTAATAGCCCTCCGCCTCGAAACTCAGGGGCTGGCCGTTGATGTCCTGGGCTTCCACCCATATCTTGGCATAGCGGGGCACGTTGCTGCAATACTCCCGGACGCTGAGGCAGCCCTCTTCGTCGACCTCCTCGCCCTCGCCCTTGATGATTTTTGGGTTGGCCAGCACGATCAGCTCCCTGGGTGCATCCTTGGGCGAGATGTCAATGACGCAGAGCTGCAGGGGGATGTTGATCTGCGGGGCGGCCAAGCCCACGCCCGGGGCGTCGTACATGGTTTCGGCCATATCGGCCACCAGCTTTTCAAATTCGGGACCGAAATCGGTTACCGGCTTGGCCGTGTCCTTGAGAATGGGAAATGGGTAGGTGACGATTTGTCGTAATGCCATGGTGCGATCCTTCTCTATGGTTGCCGCGTAATGGTTTTTTTGTTCAATTCCGGCCTTAAGCCATGGGATTGCATAGTACAGCGGTGCAGAGTCTTAATATCCACTGAACAAAAAATCAAGAGCCGCGATAATTTCGTTCCTGCGGTCAGCCAGGGAGCCGACCTTGTGTCCCAGAAGGCGCGTTGGGATGCCAGCAAGTTCGGCAGTGGACATGATCACCTCGCTCTGCCCGACCGTGAACCTGGGATTGAGATGTTGCGCCGCCTTGCCCATGGCCGAGGCTTTGATGAGCGGAACCACTACGCGGGAAGCGAGACCCTCCAGCAGGCCGGTCTGCACGTCCAACAGATAGGGGATTTCCTCCCGGGTTGCCGGATTGGGGTTTTCGTACACGTCGAGTTGCGCCATCAGAACCGCCTGAGCCCATCGCTGAACACCCCGTGCTTTTCGATGCGGGAGTTGTATTCGTTTATGGCCTCGAGGTTTTCCGCAAGCCACCTGCGGCGTTGTTCTTCCCGCAGGACTTCGGCCAGCCGCTGCTCAAGGGCTTGGGAAAGATTGATGTGGTTTTCTTTCGCCAGTCTCAGCAAGTCGCTGTTGATACTGAGATTGGCGGATTTTTTAGGGGCCGCCGGATCAAAGAGTGTTGCGTGCATCGCTGCCTCCGTATGCGCATTGATTATGCGCATAATTGTATCGTCTGTGGCACGCAATGGCAAGGAAAAAGCGTGTGTCCTGCTGGGCAAAGATGTACCTACAACATGCTTTCCGGATCAACGTCCACGGACAAATTTACCGCTCCAGCCAACCGGGCGTGCTCTTGTTCCAGCTCCACGCACAGTCCGTGCAGCTCTTCAAGATCCGGTCCTTTGAGCAGGATCTGCCAGCGGAATCTGCCCCGCAACCGGGCCAGGGGCGCCGGGGCCGGGCCGAGGATGGCGGTTTTCCGGTACCGGTGCAGCGTTTTCCCCTTGGCGGCCAAGGCTTCTGCCCGATTTTGCACCGCCACCTCCTGCTCGCCGTCAAGAACCAGGTTGATGAGGCGGCTGAAGGGGGGGTAGCCCAACGCCTTGCGCAGCCCGATTTCTTTGGCAAAAAAACGGGGGTAATCGTGGTCGCGGGCCGCGGCAATGCTGTAATGGCCGGGCTGGTGGGTCTGGACAATGACCTTTCCCGGCTGTTCCCCCCGGCCCGCCCGGCCGGTGACCTGGGCCAGGAGCTGGAAGGTGCGCTCCCCTGCCTTGTAATCGGGCATGCCCAGCCCGGCGTCGGCCCAGACGATGCCCACCAGGGTGACATGGGGGAAATGGTGGCCCTTGGTGATCATCTGGGTGCCTACGAGAATGTCTACCTCCCGGTCGTGCACCGCCCGGAGGATGCGGAGAAAATCCTGGCGGTTGCGGGTGGTGTCGTGGTCGAGCCGGGCGATGCGGGCCTTGGGGAACATCCCCGCAAGTTCCTCTTCGATGCGTTCCGTACCGAAACCGATGGGCGCCAGGTTGATAGAGCGGCAGTTGGTGCAGACCGTGCGGCTGTTGGTGGCAAAGCCGCAGTAATGGCAGACCAGTTCGCCCCTGCCCTTGTGCAGGGTCAGGGTTATCCGGCAATGGGGGCATTGCACCGCCTGGCCGCAGTCGGAGCAGAGCGCCTGGGTGAGTTGCGGGCTAAAGAGCGGCGGCCGGCCGGAGACCGTGTTTACGGCCTGGAGATCGACCAGCTCCACCTGGGGCAGGGGGCGGTTTTCTATTCTGGCCGGCAGGCTGAGCAGGGTGTACTTGCCGTTGAGCGCATGCTGATAGCTGGCCAGCGACGGGGTGGCAGAGCCGAGCAGCACCGTGGCTCCGGCTTGGCTGCCCCGGAGCAGGGCCAGATCGCGGCCCTGGTAGCGGAGGCTGTCTTCCTGCTTGTAGGCGCCGTCGTGTTCCTCATCGACGATGATCAGGCCGGGGTCACCAAGGGGCGCGAAGATGGCGGAGCGGGCGCCGATCACGATGCGCGCCTTGCCGGAAACCACCCGCTGCCACTGGTCGAATCGTTCCCCCCTGGCCAGGCCGCTGTGGAGCAGGGCCACGGTTTCTCCGAAGCGGGAGAGGAAATGCGCTTCCAGTTGAGTTGCCAGGGCAATTTCCGGCACCAGCACCAGTACGCTGCGGCCCAAGGCCAGGGTGGTTTCCGCGGCTTGCAGGTAGACCTCGGTCTTGCCGCTGCCGGTGACGCCGTGCAGCAGGAAGGCAGCGTATTTTTTTTTGGCGATGGCCGGGTTCAGTTGGGCAAGGACTTTTGCCTGATCAACGGTGAGCCGGTCGGGCCTGGGGTAAAAAAGCGGGGTCTCGCCAAAGGGGTCGCGATACACCGGACGTTCTTCCAGGCGAATGATCCTCTTTGCTGCCAGAGCAGCGAGGGCTTTTGCCGCGCCGCTGTATACTCGGGTCAGCTCCCTTCGGGGAAGCCCCCGGGGTGAATGGGGCAGCATCTCCCCAAGGAGGGCGAGGGTCTTTTTTTCCGAGGGTTTGAGGGAGGCGAGGAGTTCCGGGGCAAGTGGTTCGGCGGCAGAAAACACACAGGTCTCCGTTTTCTGGCCGATGGATGCCGCGGAAATGATCTGTTCCACAGAGATCAGTCCCTGCTCAGCCCATTGCTCGATGAGCCGTTTTTCCTTTCCCCGCCAGAGTTTGCGCACCGTGGCCCCACTCAATTTTTTTTTGCTCGTTAGAGTGGCAAGCCAGGGATATTCCTGGGCAAGTTGCGGCTGTTTAACAAGAAAGCTGTGCAGTCCCGCCTCGGTAACCTTGATCTGGCGTCCGCTTTGCGAGGTAAGCCCGCCCGGCAGCGCGCCCCGGATTACCTCGCCGATGGGATAATGGTAGTAGCGGGCCACCCAGCGGAAAAAAGGGACCATGTTTTCCGGGAACACGGGGAAATCATCGAGGAGGCCGGCAATGGGCTTGAGGCGGAATTCGGGTTTTTCGTCGCTTGCGGCCAGCACATAGCCGGTGAGCAACCGTCCGCCAAGGGGGACCAGCACCCGCTGACCCGGGACGGGGATCTCTCCGCCGGCCGGGAGGGCGTAGGTCAGGGTTTGCGGCAGGGGCGCGGCCACGGCGACTTCAAGATAGGGGGGGGATGCGGACATGGGGCCTGTGGGTGGAAGTGAGAGGCCACCCTTCGACAGGCTCAGGGCGAACGGTAGCCATCGTGAAAAACATTATAGTTTCTTCCGTTCATGCTGAGCCTGTCGAAGCACAATAAAGCATTTTGCAAGAACATCAGGGACAAGTTCGTTCGCAACGGCTCCTAAAAATCCGCGCAAACCTCCTTGATGTGTTTCCGGAATTCCTTGGATATCACGGGATGCCGCAGGGCATAGGCGACAATGGCCTTGAGGTAGCCGAGCTTGTCCCCGGCGTCGAAGCGGGTGCCGCTGAATTCGTAGGCATACATGGGGCGCTGTTTGGCCAGGGCGAGAAGGGCGTCGGTGAGCTGGATCTCTCCGCCGTGGCCCGGCGTGGTTTTTTCGAGCATGGGAAAGATCTCCGGAGTCAGGAGATAGCGGCCGATGATCGCCAGATCGGAGTCGGTGGTGCCGGGCGCGGGTTTTTCCACCATGCGGTCCACCTGATACACTCCTTCCCGGACCTGGGTTCCCTCCACGATCCCGTACTGGTTGGTTTCCTCGGTCGGCACCTTCTGGATCGCCACGATGGGCGCGTCCAGCTCCTGGTGCAGGGTGAGCATCTGCTGGCAGCACGGCACCTTGCTCAAGACCAGGTCGTCGCCCAGCAGCACCAGGAAGGGTTCGTTGCCGATGACGTTTCTGGTGGTCCAGATGGCGTGGCCCAGGCCCAATGGTTTTTTCTGGCGGACCGTGGTAATGTCGATGAGATTTGAGATGTGGTTGATCTCTTCGCAGAGCGC